>JADMJS010000376.1 GCA_018780435.1 Myxococcales bacterium | reverse complement strand
TCCAACGGATGCCGGCGAAGATGAGCTTCGAGGAGGCCGCCGCCCTCCCGGTGGTGTACGTCACCGCGCACCACATGATGCTGAACACGGGCACCTTGCGCCCCGGGCAGCGCGTCCTCATCCACTCGGTCGCCGGCGGGGTCGGACTCGCCGCGCTTCAGCTCGCGCGGGCCCGCGGCTGCACGGTCTTCGGCACCGCCTCGCCGGGCAAACACGACTACGTGCGCGCGGCCGGCTGCGCCTACCCCATCGACTCCGCACTCGAGGGCGCCGCTCTCGTCGCCGCGGTCCGAAAGGCGATGCTCGAATCGGGGCTGCCGGACAAGCCGAACCACGGCCTCGACCTCGTGCTCGACCCGGTGGGCGGTCGTTCCTGGACGGACAGCTACAAGCTCCTCGGCCCAGGCGGGCGCCTGGTGGCGTTCGGCTTCTCGTCCATCGCGGGCGGCAAGACCGTGAACGTCTTCCACGCTCTCGGCCGCCTCTTCGGCATGAAGTGGGGCTGGAGCCCGATGACACTCATGAACGACAACAAGGCGATCGCCGGCTGCAACATGGGCCACCTCTTCGACCGCATCGACGTCCTCGCGCCCCAATTCGAAGCGCTAGTGGCCATGTACGAACGCGGCGAAATCAGCCCGGTCGTCGACCGGACCTTCCCCTTCTCGCAAGCGGCGGCAGCGCACCACTACCTCCACGACCGGAAGGCCAAGGGGAAGTTGCTGCTCGTGCCGGACTAGGACTCGTGCAGCTCACTCGGCGAAACACGCCCTGAGCGCATCCTTCGAGACGAACGTGAAGCGCTCTGTCGCGTGGGTCTCAAGCGGCTGGGGATCATCCGGGTCCTCGGGCGGCTCCTGGTATCCCGAGGTGTCGACCGTCTCGAAGCGAGTGGACTAGTTGCGCGGCAAGCACTTCCGGCCGAGGACGACCTGGGACCGCATACCGTCTTGGGGGCGTGGCGTTCGACTACGGGCCCTTCATTCCTGTAACGTTGACTCTATGACACCGGCGGGTGAACCGACAAGATCGGGACCGGCATCATCATGCACCCAGGAAACTACAATGATTACGAGATTCCAATTCGACAGGCGACCTCTTTTGGTCAAGGTCGTCGGTGTGACATTGAGCGTTGTGGTGGCATCGGCATGCAGTGACTCGGCAGAGTCGCCACCGACTGGGCATCCGCGATTCGTGTCTACAGTCCTGCCGAATGGCGCTGGCGACGGTGAATGCGGAGTAGAGAAAGGCAACGCTCCTGCGCTCTGCGATTGGATTCATTCGATCGATGGGCTCGTCGTAGGCGAGATTGTCGGAATCGAGGCGGTCTACGGCCCGAGCATCCCGAACCGTGATCCCGTGGTGATTCAAGGCTCCTGCGGAGGGAATCTAGCGGCAGCCGCGGCAGTACGCCTTCGGCCTGTGCAGTGGCTATCCGGCGCCCCTGCAGACCCAGAGGCGGAGGTTCTGGTCCACATCGGCGAGCGTCTGCTTGCCGACTGGGGCGCCGTGGTGGACGACAGTGGCGACACCACGACGTTGGCCGCGAGTGGGGCACTGGATGGGCCGGCCATCCTCCCCATTGGATCGGTCATCGCCGCGCCGCTCATGCGAGTGGAGGCGCCGATGCTTGAGTCCAAGTTCGTGGGTGCCGACGGGAGGATTTGGACCGTCGGAGGAGAGCACTTCTTCACCTTCGATGAGGCCGGAACGATTCGGAACCCTCAGAATGTCACGAACTGCGGCTCTCCTTCGCAGCCGGACATGGAAGGATGGGCCTACGAAACGTTTACTGTTAGTGTCGACCAATGTGCAGATCAGGTTTCAAGTGAAGCAGCGGTTGCCGACAATACTCGGAAGAGCGGATATTTTCCCGGAGCGCAATACGCGGGCTTCTGCCACGGGGCCGCCGCGCCGCCACCGAGTCGGTCCTGTACCGAGACGTCGCCCTGCCCGATGGGATACTGTGAGAACGGCAATTGTGAATGTCACGGAGCCGAGATCTGCCAATCATGGTGGGGCGCCTACGGATTTTGACACCGCGCGAGCTGAGCTGGCGGCCCTCTCGGCGCCCACCCCGCACCTCAAAGAGCGTGCGGGGCACGTACGTCAAGCCGAGGCAAATGTCCGGACGCGATGATGGCGCGAGCGAGGACGTCTTCGTCGTCGAGTGAACTGTCGGCCGGTGCGCTCGTGACCCACTTCCGCGCCGCGCGGCAGCTGCCTCCACGAGGGTGGCCGCTGTCGCCCATACCGGTCCGCCCCTGGAAGCCAGAAGGTTCCGGCGGCAGCATCCGGGGCTCGCCCAGCCCGCACTGCCGCCGGACGCCAGATTCCGCTCAGTCCCAGGTGTTCGCCAGGAGCCCCGCGATGTTGTTGAAGTAGGCGACGAGCTCGGTCCGCTTCGCGTCATTGCCCGCGAGCGGCGCGAGCGTCTCGGCCACGAAGCCATAGGCCGCTGCGTCCGCGTAGGGGCTCCCGTGGAGCAGCTCGGCCATGTTCGCCACGACCGCCGCCCAGCGGGTCGCGCCGTCGAGCTGCGAGAACTCGCTGGCCAGCGCGCTGGCCAGGAGGCCCGATTCGGTGGAGTCCGCCGGCGTCTCGGGGGTGGCGCCGGGCGCCTTGTAGCGCACCGCCACCCGGACGAGCTCGCCCTCCGTAAACTCCGACACCTCCGTCACGAGGGACTTCGTCGCATCGGGGGGCAGGCTCTCGGCGAGCGGGATGGTGCCGCCGGTGCGGATGACTTCGTAGAGGGCCGTGACGTCGTGGCCCGCCCCGATCTCGCCGGCGTCGATGGTGTCATTCGTGAAGTCCTCGTCGGCGATGGCCCGGTTCTCGTAGCCGAGGAGGCGCCACGCGAGCACCTCGTCGTCGTTGAAGGTCACCTGGATCTTCACGTCCTGGGCGACGAAGGTCATGTCGCTGGTGAGCCGCGTCGTGCCGTACAGGATGGCGTCGTCGCTGTCCGTGAGCACGGCGTAGGTGCCGTTCCCGGAGTTCGAGATCTCCTCCATCATGTCGTCGTTGAGGTTGTCCGTCCCGACGCCGAGTACGGTGAGCGTGACGCCCGTCTTTCGCTTCTCCTCGATCAGCGCCTTGAGGGCTTCGGTGCCAAAGACGCCGACGTTGAAGTCGCCGTCGGTGCAGAGGACGACGTGGTTGATCCCGCCCGCGATGAACCCGTTCTGAGCCTCGGCGTAAGCGAGGTCGATCCCGGCCGCACCCGCGGTGCTCCCCCCGGCGCCCAGGGACGAGATGACGCTCTTGATGGTGGACGGGTTCGAGACCGAGGTGCTCGGGAGCGCTACGGAGACGTTGCCCGCGTAGGTCACGATCGCGACTCTGTCGCTCGGATCGAGCACGTCCACCGCAGCGTTCAGCATCGTCTGTACGAGCTCGAGCTTGGTCTCGCCGGGGCCGCCCCAGCCACTCATGCTGCCCGACGTGTCGACGAGGAAGACTAGGTTCCGGTCCTTCTTCGGGAGGTCCTCCATGCGGCGCGCCTGGATGCCGACGCGGAGGAGCGTGACCCCTGGATCGACGGGACTGGACCCGCCCGCGACGTGGACCGCGAAGGGGGTCTCGGTCTCCTTGGTCGGCCCCTCATAGCCGTACTCGAAGGCGTTCACGTACTCCTCGAGCCGAACACTCTTCGCGGGCGGGAGGAGGCCCTGGTTCGCATACTGTCGGAAGATGTCGTAGCTCGCCGTATCCACGTCGATGGCAAAGGTCGAGAGCGGGTCCGCTTCGGCGATGACGAAGGGGTTCACACCGACGTCGACGAAGTTCCCACCGGGCGTCAGTCCGTCGGTTGCGTCCGTGCCGTCGGTCGTGTCGGTGCCGTCGGTCGCGGAGGAGTCGTCGCCGCCGACCCACGGCGACCCCGTGCTCCCGTCGGTGCCATCCACGCCGCCGTAGGCGTCGTAGCCATCCGTGGCGTCGTAGCCGTCGTAGCTGCTGTCGCCTTCGTAGTCGTACCCGTCCGTCCCATCGTAGCTGTAGTCCGCGCCGTCGGAGGCGTCGGTCGAGTCCGTGCTGCCGTCACGCCCATCAGCCGCATCCGTCGCATCGAGGCTGCCGCCCCGGCCATCCGTGCCGTCGTTCGCATCCACCCCGCCGCTCGACGGAGGGTTGCGATCCCCCCCATCGCCGCTGCCGTCGCTGTAGGCGCCATCGGATCCGTCTACGCCCGAAACGGCCGAGGCCGTCGATCCGTCCGCCGTGCCGGACTCACACCCCCCGAGCGCCAGCGCCGCGAGTGCACTCCCCATCCACATCCATCGTGTCGTCATGTCGTCTTCCCTCCCGATTGGTTGGGAAGAGAGCAATGCAAGGCGCGGGCCGGCACTCAATGCCTTGAACTTGAAACGCTTTTCGACACTTACCTGAAGGCGAGCCTGTGAGACGGGCTGGGGAGTTTCGCCACAGACTGTAGAGAATCGCTACACTCGAGCAGCCGGGTCAGCAGCAATGCCGAGGGGGCGCAACGTTCATTCTCGAATTCGCTACGGTAACCAGCGCGACCCGCCAAGCGGGTTGAGCGCCTAGGGCATCTCCGGCACCACAACGGGCGCCCGGCCCCGCATCACGAAGCGGCGCATTCGCTCCATGTGGATGTAGAGGACCGGCGTGATGTAGAGCGTCAGGACCTGGGAGAGGAGGAGGCCGCCGACGACCGCGACGCCGAGGGGTTGGCGGGACTCGGTGCCTTCGCCGACCGCGAGCGCGATGGGGAGGGTGCCGAGGAGCGCGGCCATGGTGGTCATCATGATGGGGCGGAAGCGCTTTAGGGCGCCCTGGTAGATGGCCTCTTCCGGGGCCATGCCGTGGCGCTGCGCGTCGAGGGCGAAGTCGATCATCATGATGGCGTTTTTCTTCACGATTCCGACGAGCATGATGAGGCCGACGAAGCCGTAGACGTTGAGCTCCATGTCGAAGAGCCACAGGGCGAGGAGCGCGCCGACCGCGCCGGAGGGGAGGCCCGAGAGGATGGTGATCGGGTGGATGAAGCTCTCGTAGAGGATTCCGAGCACGAGGTAGATGACCAGGATGGTCACGATGAGGAGCGTGCCCTGGCCCTTCAGTGAGGACTGGAAGGCTTGGGCCGTGCCTTGGAAGGTCGAGGTCAGGGTCTCCGGGGCCTTCAGCTCGGCCCGGATGGTCGCGATCTGCTCGACCGCCTGCGAGAGCGCCACGCCCGGCTTCAGGTTGAAGGAGATGGTGACGGCGGGGAGCTGGCCGAGGTGGGCGACCGTGAGGGGGCCGACGCTGCGCTTGACGGTGGCGATGGAGCGGAGCGGGACCAGTTTGCCTGTCGTGGAGCGGACATAGAGTGAGTCGAGCTGTTCGGGGTCGCGTTGGTAGCGCGGGTCGACTTCCGAGATGACCCAGTACTGGTTGGTCGAGGTGTAGATGGTCGAGGCCTGGCGCGAGCCGTAGGCGCCGCCGAGGGTGGCTTCGACCTGGTCGACGGTGACTCCGACGGCCGCGGCTTTGTCGCGGTCGACTTCGACGACGGCCTTTGGGCTCGCGAGCTGGAGGTCACTGTTCACGTCGAGGAGGTCGGGGAGCGCGCGCATCTTGTCCGTCAGGATGGGCGCCCACTTGTTGAGCTCTTCGAGGTCGGTGCTCTGAAGGGTGAGCTGGTAGAGCGCCTTCGAGAGGGTGCCGCCGAGGCGGATCGTGGGGAGCTCTTGCAGGTAGACGCTGATGCCGGGGATGCCGGAGAGCTTCTTTCGGAGCTGGCCGATGACCTCCGCGATGGGCGGGCGCTCGGCGCGGGGCTTCATGCGGATGAAGATGCGGCCGGTGTTTGGGACGACGTTCGGGCCGCCGGCGCCGACCGAGGACATGTAGGCCTCGACGTTCGGGTCTTCGCCGACGACTTTGGCGACCTGGAGCTGGTGCTCCTTCATGGATTCGAACGAGATGTCTTGCGCCGCTTCGGTGAACCCGAACGCGAAGCCCGCGTCTTCATTGGGGATGAAGCCCTTCGGGATGATGCCGAAGAGGTGGACCGTGGCGATGAGGCTGGCGATGAGGCTGACGTCGGCGATCCACTTGTGACGCAGCGTAAAGCGAAGCGTGACGTCGTAGACGTGGAGGAGGCCGTCGAAGAAGCGCTCGATGACGCGGTAGGCCCAGCCGTGGTCGTGGGTGGGTGGGCTGAGGAAGCGGCTGCAGAGCATTGGCGTCAGCGTCAAGGAGACGATGCCGGAGACCGTGACGGCGGCCGCGATGACGACCGCGAACTCGTGCAGGAGCCGGCCGACGATGCCGCCCATGAAGAGCACGGGGATGAAGACGGCGGCGAGCGAGATGGTCATGGAGATGACGGTGAACGCGATCTACTTGGTGCCTTTCAGCGCCGCCTCCATGCGCGGCATGCCCTCCTCCATGTGGCGCACGATGTTCTCGAGCACCACGATGGCGGCGTCGACGACGAAGCCGACGCAGAGCGTGAGCGCCATGAGTGAGAGCAAGTCGATGCTGTAGCCGAGCACCCACATGAGCGCGAAGGTGCCGAGGATGGAGATGGGCACGGCGAGGCTCGGGATGAGCGTCGCCGACAGGTTTCGGAGGAAGAGGAAGATGACCATCACGACGAGGGCGATGGTCAGGAGCAGCGTGAACTCGACGTCCTCGACCGAGTGGCGGATGCCCGTGGCGCGGTCGAAGAGGACCTCGAGGTCGATCTGCGCGGGCAGGATCTCGCGGAACTTCGGGAGGAGGCTGCGGATCTGGTCGACGATCTGCACCGTGTTGGTGCCGGGCTGGCGCTGCACGGCGAGCACGACGGCGCGGGTGAACCAGTTCGCGACTTGGTCGGTCTGGACGCCGTCGACGTGCTCGACCTCAACTACGGTGACCCGTCCCCAGCCGGGGCCACCTGACGTCTCGCGAGAACAGCGCAACGACATACAGAACCTCCGCACGCGTCGCGGGCCGACACCCATGAACGTTCATTTCGACCTCCATCTCCTCTCGGAGCCGTCCCATGTTCGTCCTCGATTGCGGCATCGGGCGGTGGCGCTGGAGTAGAAGGTTGAGACCTCAACGTGCTACGCGAAGACATTGGGCGCGACCGTGGACCGCGAGCCCCGGTCGGGAGAATCTGCGGAGCGGCTTCGATCGACTCTCGATGGACGTCGTCCGAGAAGTGCGTTTGGGGCAGATGTCGTTTCAGTCCGAGGTCATGAGCTGATACCGCCGACGCGGGCGAGCGCGTCGCGGGTCGCCACGAGCCCTGGGTGGCCGAGACTTTCACGGACGGCGAGGGCCTGAGTAAAGGCGCGGCGGGCGAAGGCGTATTGGTGGAGGCGTTCGAACGCGAGGCCCCAGGCGTGGGCAGCGTCCGCTTCGCCCCACGCGTAGCCGCACTCGGGGGCGGTCGCGAGGTCGAGCGCTTCACGGGCGGTTGTGAGCGCGGCGTTGGGGTTGGGCAACGCGAGGTGGACCGCGGAGAGGGCGAGCAGGTTCTCGATCTCGAGGAGCCGAAAGCCCGTGGTCTGGGCCAGGCGGGCGCCGTCGGTGGCTTCGGAGAGCGCCGTGGTGAGGTCGCCGCGGGCCAGGGCGGCGCGAGCGGCGAGGGCGTGGGCTTCGATGATTAGGGACATATCGCCGGTGCGGGCGGTCCAATCGCGAATTTCGGCTAGGTGTTCGGCGGGGTCGGCGCCGTCGTGGAGGGCCAGGCGGGCGAGAAGCGCGTGCCAGCGGGGGTGCTCGTGGTGCCAGCGGTTGCGTCGAGCGATGGGGAGACCGGCGGTCACGATCGCGCGGGCGGCAGTAATGGCGCCCTGGTCGAGGTGGTGTCGGGCGTGCTGTAGGCCGCGAAGGGAATAGAGCAGTCGCTCGTCCTCCAGCGCCGCCTCCAGCGCCGCAGCGGCGGTGAAGTCGGAGACTGCGGACGAAAGCTCGCCAAAGAGGTGGTTCGCGCTGGCGCGAAAGGCGAACGCGTACTTTCTCTGGGTGGGGTCCTCCGCGCGGACCGCCTCGGTGAGCGCTTCGTTGGCCGCATCGCGGGCCTCGAGCAGACGGCCGCGGGCGAAGGCGACCTCGCAGGTGTTTTGTAGGCCTGAGCTACTCTGGTCGGGCTCACCGAGGAGGCGTAGGCTGGCGTCGGCCTCCCGCAGGAGGTCCGCCGCTTCGCCGAGCTTGCCCAGGACCTGAGCGTAGAGTGCTAGATCGTTCAACCCGACGCTTTGGTCGTCCGCGGCCAATCCGGCCCCGAAGGCGGCCGGTGCCCCGTTGGCTGGCAAGAACCCCCGGAGGATTCGGTACCCACGGGCGTAGTCCCCGTGGAGGCGGCCGAGGTGCGCGAAGCCGCCGAGTCCGAACCAATAGAGGTCGAAGGCTTCCTGAGTCCGTCCCGCGAGCCGCATCAGCTCAATCAGCTGCTCATAGCGGTCCAGCATCACCGAGTCCATGGGCTTCTGCTCCGGTCGGAGCTCCAGTCCCTGCCCTAGTTGCGACGCCACCGCATCGAACACTCGTTCACTCGGGCACCCCAGGAGCCCGCTGAACCGCTCGCGCACGAAAGGATGCGCGGTCCACGTCACCGTGCGGTCGGTGGCCACGTAGGAGAACACGAGGCCCCTGTCGACCAGGCGCTGGAGGAGCCGCGGCAGCTCCGGCTTTGCCTTGACGAGAACCCCCGCCACCTTGCGCCCCGCGTCGACCAGGACGTGTAGGATCTCCAACGTAATCCCGCGCGGAAACACCGACATCCGAGCCAGGAGGTCGCGCTCCGGCGTCGGGAGCTTCTCGGCGTAAAAGGCCAGCACCTTGGCCAGCTTCCGAGCCAATACGTCGTCGCCGACGACGTCGTCGAGCTTGAAGCGGGCGGCCCCCTCCACCCGACCACCTTCGAAGTGTTGGAGGTACGAGCCGATCACGGCGACCGACAACGCGTGACGGCCAACCGACTCGGCGACCGCGTCGAGCGCCAAGTCGGCGCCTACGACGCCCCAGCCCCGGAGCACCGCGCGGGCAGCGGGCAGTGGGAGATCGTCGAGCGGCGTCTCCACGAGGCCGCGGAGCCGCCAGGAGTGCAGATCCACGAGCGGGAAGCGGGAGGTCACCAGCGCCCGCGTTCGGCCGAGCCCCGAGGCGATCGCCTGGAGGAGCAGCTTCAATTGGTGGTCATCGAGTTCTCCCCGGATCGTGCCGCCCCCGGCGTCGCGCTGAGCGCGTTCGAGGCCGTCGAGGACGACAAGGTGCGGCCGACCGTCGGCGAGGCCGCGCTGGAGCCGTTCGAGGCGGCCGCCGGCAGGCGCATCGTCCGATTCACCGAGAAACAGGTGGGCGCACGCGCGGAGGAACGCGTCGGCGTCCGGGCGTTCGTAGAAGCTCCACACGAGCACGCTGCCGGCGCCGGGCACGGGCCAGCGGGCGCGGAGTCGCTGAAGGACAGCTTCGGCCACCGCGGTCTTGCCGGTGCCGCCGATCGCGACGAGCGCGTGCACGCGGTCGGGCGACGCGGTGTCGAGGACCCAGTCGAAGAGGCGGTCGACGAGCGCCTCGCGACCCTCGAAGTAAGGCGCGGGCTGGAGCGCATGGACGATTCGGAGCTCTGGCGGCGCCACCGGTCGCGAGACCGTCGGGGCCGATACGTTCGCGAGGGTGGTGGCGATCTTGCGGCCCAGATCGTCGGGCGTGGTGAACGAGTCGACGACGACGTTGTTGCGCAGCCACGCCTTGAAGTCCTGCAGGACCCTCACGGAAGAGGCGAGCGCCTGGACCTGGACCGGATCGCCGAGGACGGCCGGATCGGTCAGACGATCCTGCTCCTTGGCCTCCGTCCAGGGCTGCGTGTCGTCCACGATCCACGCGTAGACCGGCTTGCCGGCCCCGTGCGCCGCCTCGACCTCACGGCGGGTGATGCTGCCTCGGCCTGGTTCCGGCTCATAGCCGTAACGGTGGGCGACGATGCAGATGAGCACGTCGCACTCGGTGGCGAGGCGTTCGCATTCGTCGACCGGCCTGCCTGGGAGTGGCCCGAAGCGCTCCATGATCACCGACTGCGCCTGCAGGCGGAGGAGCGTGTCGTCGGCCACCTTCCGGTAGGCGGCGAGGTCGTGTGCGGTAGACGACAAGAAGACGCGTGGTCCGGCCATGGTGCATCGTAGTCCGGCGCGCGGCCGCTGGGCAACGTCGGCGCGGCGGGGCGGAACGGTTCGGCCGAAGCAGTTCGAGACTCCCCGCGAGACGCCACGGTGGTACACGCGGCGCACAGATCCCGCGGAGGCTCCACTGCGCTCCGTCGCCAAGGGCGTCGGCTTGCCTTCGTCTGATTCTCAACGGCCCCGGAGCTCGCAGGACGTCGAGCCAATGGGCGTTGGTGAATCGGCTGCACCGAAGTCTGGATGCCGACGCAAGCGCATCCCAGCGATGCGTCACAATGGCGGATCTCACCACCAGCTCGATGGCATGATTTGCGGAGGCGCACGGCTGCGCGCCAGGCGTCCATCGGACTCGAGCCGTAGGCCGCTCCATGACTCCGCGTCGTCCTTCAGCGCGAAGGCAGGACGATCCAGCGCGTCAATCCGCGTGAGCCGTAGCACGCCGTCGAAGCCCGTTGACATCACGGCTGTGCCACGGGGGCTGAAGGCGACGAACTGAGTCTGTCGTTGCCGGGCGTGGTCAACCATCGCGAGCAGTGATCCTGTGCGTGTGTCGTACAACTCGACGTGTTCACCGCTCGATGTGGTGAGCAAACGCGAACCATCCGGGGACAGCGCAAGGGCCCATGGTTCGCTGACCATCAGCGGTTCTGGGCGAACCCGAGGCAATGATCCACGTGTGTCCGCGATGAAGACACCGGACTTGGTCACGACCGCCAGGGTAGTGCCATCGGGGCTAGCCGCGACGCGAATCGGTTCTCCAACCACCGGTATCTCCTCGGCAATGCCGCCGTCGAGGACCCAGACCAAGGCCTTCGAGGGGCTCCGGTCCGCGACTACCGCAATCCAGCGTCCATCCGGCGCGGCTGCGAGACTCTCGATGAGAGTTGCCTGCGCAATCACGATGGGCCGAACGCGAGGGTCGTCAGGCCCAAGGATGGCGAGTCGACCCTCCGCCCCAGCCACTATGACCTCGCCACGCTGCGTCGTGGCTCCTGCATAGACGGCGAAGTCCACGCGTCTCTCACTCAGCTTCGGTGCCGACCACGGAGGCTTGGATTCTTGAACGCGTGAGTCCCAACCACCGGAGTAGAGAACGTGACCCTGGTGGCCCCAGCCCACCCATCGGACGTCGGCCCCGGCGTCACTATGACCGATCCGGGTTGTCGTTCGAGATACTAGATCGGTGACGAAGAGCGCGCCTCCATCCCCGCCGACGGCCAAGAGGCGCCCGTCTGGGGAGATCGCCGCCGTCTCCAGTCTATGCTTCACGCCGCCATCGAATGTATATCGAAACTCGAGTTCTTGGTGACTCCGATCCAGTGACCACCGTGTCACGAGCCCTGAATCATCGGCGGAGACGAGGCTCGTGCCGTCAGCCACTAGCGTGACCGCAGCGAGCTTGGACGGACTTGGAAGCGCGTATCGAACTCTACAGGTGTCCGCATCGAGTACTGTCACCCCGACCGGGCTGGCGACGAAGAGGGTTCGACCATCGGGCGAGTAGGTCAGGTCTTCGAGATGGCCCCAGCCGGTGGCGTCGACTGCCGACGGAATGACGCATGCGTTGACCTCGTCCATCCGCTCGAGTGCCCAAGTCCATAGACGCCCGTTGTACCCACCCGCGGCCAAGCGCCCGCCAGCGTCGCTGACGTCCAGATCCAGCAGATCCGGGCCATTGACCTGGTCTACGATGTCGGCCGTCGGGAGCGGCTTCGGCCACGGAGGAACCAGGGTGCGGACCCGAGTCCATCGTCCGTTTCGCTTCTCGGCCACGTACACTTTTCGTTCACCAAGAGCTGCAACCCATCGACTGGTCAGAACCACGCCGGACACTTTCGACTCCAGGCCCTCTGGCAAAGGGAGATGCTCTCCGACACCCGATGCGTCGTGGATCACCAGCCTGCCTGGCCTCGCAATCGCGATCTCGCCATCTGGCCCCGTCGCGAGCGCGATCGGACTGTCTTTCTCGGCATCCACCGTAGTCGCGCGGAGCTCCGCGAGCCCTCGGTGCAGTACGCTGCGCCCATCGTCAGAGGCCACGATCGCAAGGAGTTCCCTTCGAGATGCCGCAACGTGGTGAACGGAACCCTCACCAACGGAAGGAAGGAACGCGATGCCGTTGCAGTCGCCGTCAGGAGCGCAGCGACGGAACTCGTCTTCGAAACCTCCGACGATAACGTTATCGTCTTCTACGGGCGTCATCGTCGAGATGCCGCTCAGTGCCTGCGTTGACCCAATGTGCCGGTCAACGGAGAGCTCGACGATCAGCCGACGGCCTGCCGGGTGGTTCGGCACCCTGGTCAGGGCCTCGGCCGCCCAGAGCATCGCCAGGTGTGGGCGCTGCGCGCGCCGTTCCGACTCACCACGTTCGACGAGTACGTCAGCGAGTGCATGCACCGCCCTTCGAGTCTCGATTTCCGCCTTAACCCGCTCGGCCTCAGCTCGCGTCTGCTCCCGGCTGGCCGCTGCGGCTTCAACGCCTGCGGCAAAACCCTTGATGTCGGCGTTGCCCTGGTTGCTGGCAGCCTCCCACGCACTGTCTTGAGCGCGTATGAAGAGCCACACGGCAGCGACGGCAAGCAGGGCCATCACCGTCACGGCGGCGTTCCGGCGGCTGCGTCGCTCCTTCTCGGCATCGAGCTCTTCGCTCAGAAGGTCGGACACCTGCTTGCCGTGTATCGGTGCCGCGATGCGGACTGCTGCATCTCGAAACTCACGGTCTCGATGATCAGCGGTCGGGACAGTGAAGGGCGAGTGGATGAACTCCTTGACGAAGTGCTTCTCCGACAGCGCGGTCCTCGGGATGGAATCGGTCGTCGCCCAGTCTAGCCCGCCGCCGTCGAGGAAGGCGATGACCCCATTTCGACGGGCAACGAGCAGTTGGGCAGTGCCCTTCTTCTCGAGCCAGTGGTCCAGTTCGCGCTTCACGAAAGGCCGATCAGCAGCGCCCGGCGACGCGATGAGGACGAAGTAGCGACTCTGATCGATCGCATCGAAGATCGGCCCCAGGTCACTTGCTGCCCCGAGTTCCGACGTATCGAGAAAGACGCGGAGGGCGCGGAGAGCATTTCCGCGGCGGGCAAAGGTGACCAAGAATCGACGCAGCGCGAGCGCTACCTCAGCGTCGTGACTCCGGGAGTACGAGATGAACACATCGTACTGATTGGCATCGGAGGTCACGGGTGAAGTTGGTGTCACTGAATGAGCCTCGGCGATTCGATCTCACGGCTGATGTGGGAACGGCATCCCCATCATCATTCGGACAGACCCTCTTGGCGCCTGGGTGATCGGCCACAGGGATTCCAGCTAGTTCCCCGCGGACGAATGGGATCCCGGCTGGCGGTCACGCCTTGTCCGATTCCGCATATCGGCTGAGGACGGTCCGAATCGACTTTGATGCAGCAGCCTCCGCCTCAGAACCTGATGATTCCATGCTGCTTTCATAGAGTGTCAGTAGGAAAGAGGCCTGGTCCGCAACGGACTTCCAGAGCCATGTCGCGAGGACTCGTTCATGAAGCGATTCGAATCGCGCGAGCAACCTTGGAGCGGCCTCATGGAGGGCGCCGGTCGACAGCGCGACGTAGAGGTCCAGCTCAATCGCACTGGCCGCAGCAAAGAAGTCGGGGGCACGCTCACTGGCCGCCTGAATCGCGGTGCGAGCACGTTGGACGAGCGCGTCGAGCGCCTCGGCCGGCTCGTGGGCCAACATGCCCCTCGAAAGCGCTGCTCCGATGCGGTTCATGACCGCGTAGTGGCTCGAATCCGGACTTTCGGAAAGTTTATCGGCTTCCCGGTAGGCGTCATGCATCTTCTCCAGCGCATTGGCCGCGAGCTCCAGGTTCTCCTGAGCGATCAGCACCATCGCCGTGCGCTTGAACGCCGACCCGATCAGGCTCGCGCGTTCACTCGTCCACGAGACCTGCGAAAGCGCTGTCAGCTCCTCGAGCCCCTTCTCGATCGATGCCAGCGCCTGGTCTGCGGTGAACACCTTCTCGCGGTATGCCTGCCACCCATGGCGAACTCGCAGGTTCGCCAATTGCTCGAGCCCGCGCAGGGTCACGTTGGCAGAGTTGGTCCGCCTGGCTCGCTCGTAGTAGCGAATCGCCTCCTCCAGCTCTCCCGCAGCCTGAAACGCGGCCGCGAACGCCTCGAGGGTGGTCGCCTGTGTCCACGTCTCACCATAGGTCGTCGCGAGGAGGCGCACGTCGTTCTTCGTGGCCCCACTTCCGGGCTGACCGAGTCGCACGCGAAGTGTGTCGAGCTGCAGCTCCAATTGCGCTCGCGATGCGACCACCGGCGGAGTCGAGTATAGATCCTCAGCTTTCTTGACCAGCGACCAGTCGGGATCCCCATAGCACTGGTACGCCGCCCACGTGTTCCCACCGCCCTGGTGTTCGAACTCCCAGGTCCTCTGCCTCGCGTCTGCGACAGCATCCTGAAAGCGGCTGCCTTCCATCAGGCGCAGGTAGAAATTCGAGGCGAACACACGTGCGGCATTGTCGTCTATTGCCCACCCTGCAGCCACGACGCATCTCACTCCGACTTCGATGAGACTCTGCGCCACCGTCGCTGCGAACGACGAGCGGTCAATCGAGCTGGACGACAGAATGTCGGGCGCGCGTGAAGCGCCCAGGTAGCAGCAATTCACGAACACCAGGGAGGGGACCCTCCGCATGGCGCGAATCTCGGCTGCTCCGAGGAAGAGACCACCCGACAGCACGACGCCGCCGACGGATCCGGCATCTCCGGATACGCCATGTCCGGCGATGTGCACGATCTGCCACGGTTGAGACATGAGAGCAGATATGACGTCAATCGCATCCGGGCACTTCTCTGGCGTCGCGATGAGCGCCGTCACCGAGATTGATCTCTCACCGGCCTGCAACTGGTCACGGACCTCGGCGGCCTCGGCTCTCGCACCTGGAAGACGCGGGAACCGATGGGTGTCCGCGAGAGGCTCACCGATTATCAGTGCCGATGCGCCTACCCCCGCGTCCCGAGGTGTTCCGCGGAAGACAGTCGTTGCCAGCTTACGAATCAGCCGTGCTTGTATCGGCCATGGGACTCCGGTCGCTCCCGGACTCTCCAACATCTCCCAGGGAATGCCCGCCGTTGCCGGATCGACCTCCACCACGAGATTCGTCGTGGCGCTGAGAACGGGCTCGAGGCCTTCCGGGACCAGCAGGGGGAAGATCGTGCGTCCGATCGTCGGGTCTGCCCAGTCGCGCGACGCTCCGACCCGTACGAGCTCCCTCACCAGCGGTAGCTGAAGCTCAGCCTTACGAACCTCCGAGCGCGCCCGTTTGCCATCCAACGTGTAAGCGAGTGACTTCTCATCGCCACTGAGCTGGACTCGGAGGAGGTCGTAGCCGGTCCCGCGATACCGGGCGTCCAGCGGTTGTCGCAGTCCCCCGCTGCCCTCTTCGATCTGTGGAGCCACTTCGAAGGCGCAATCTCTCGCCGACGTGAAGTCCTGGAGCGCCGCCCATGCCTCGACGCATCGCGTCTGGTAGAGCTCCACGAGTCGCAGGCTCGTCAGAGTCGGCCCTCGGGTCAGCGCGAGCCGATCATTCGCTTCGACTGCGGCCTCGGCGATCGCCTGCGCCGACTGACCGGGCGTGATGCCCAGACCGCCACTACCGATCAAGGTCGCGGCCGCCTCGAACGTACGCGGTGAATCCGGCTCCTCCCTCAGACGCAGAGCCCAACCGAGCAGGGCGTCGCGGAACGTAGTCACGAGGCCACGGTACGTCAGATCGCCCTCGTCGCCGAGCCCGACGACGATGACGGACGTGGGCTGGGGGAGGGCCAGCGGGTTGTCGCGAGGTGCCCGAGTGTTCAAGAAGATGCGATGGTCTTTGGCGGCCTCCGGGTACAATCCGAGATTGCGCGAGTCCTGGAGCGCCCCGCCCAGAATGCGGTCGAGAATGGCCTCCGAACCCCCAAGCCGAGGGGATCGATAGTGACCCACGAAGAGTGCCGGCTGGATGAAGGACAGATCGGTGTGCACCACCCGAAGCGAAAGGCCCGCGACTTTGGGTGGCGCGATGGCGTCCAATAGCGTTGGACCGGCAAAGAGTGTTCCATCTCGAGACGGTCGTCCCCTCGACACGCTCGACCCGCGGCGGGCCGTCCGGCCCTCCGGCGTGAGGCCGGGTGCTTCCAACGCGTCGGGGCCGTTGTCGAGAAGCGCGATGTAGCCAGGCAGCGCTTGCGTGTACAGCGGAAGCTCTACGTGGGCGGCCCCGACGGACCAAGTCTCGACGCCGGGGAGTCGACTGCTGGCGTGGGTGACGAGGCCGTCACCCTCGGTCACCGTCTCGTAGTCGATGCCGCCACGCGACTCGAGGAAACCGGCCGGCGTGCGTCGGCCACGTCCCACCACGACGGCCGTCTTGTCCGCGTATTCGAGGAACGCAGGCAACCCGCCTGTCAGGAGCGCCTGCACTCGGACGGCCTCATCGAGTACTGACTGGGTCGGTTTTCCCCACCGATGCCAGCGTCGAACAGGTCGCCACCACGAGGGCAGGTTCGCGAAATCGGCGTCCTCGAGCGCCTCCCAGCGTTCAGCACGGTGTAGACCACGTTGCTGAAGGGACGCTTGGAGCAGCAAGAACCCGGGGAATTGCGCGGCGAGCTCCCGAAGTTTACCTGGATCCCAGGGCGCGTCGACGGCCGACAGAACGCCACCCCAGAAGCTATCGCCTGTGAGCACTTGCATAGGCGCCCAGGAACCATCGTTGGGCGTGCCGAGCATCAGAATGCGCGAGGCGTCTCGACTCATGGCATCGCGAAACAAGTCTGGATGGAGCGCTGCGAGCGCCCGAACCACGAGACCGCCCATCGAATGTGCGACGAATCGGACTGGGCGACCGCCATCCCTCAGGGTTGCCGCAAGTCGCGTCGCCAGCGCCTCGGCAGCGCCAGTTACACTGAGACGCCAATCGTAGGCGAAAGGTAGCACTTCGTTGCCGGCGTCCCTCAGAATGTCTTGAAGAGGCTGGTAGACCGCCTGGATCGGGAGCGACGCCTCGACGCCCTTCGCGTTGGGCCCGAGCTCGTCGAACGCCCAGAGCGCGGCGGGGTTGGCCCAGATCCACTTTCCGTCGCGCGTCAGTTCGCTGCCGAGAATGCCCGGCAGTACGACCGCGAGTGGCGACTTTTCGCGATTGGCGGCCCCTGATCGGGCCGAGCGGGGAGCACGAACCCCCGACGAGTCCTGACCGCGTTGCGATTCTCGACCAATCGGCCGGAACCCGGCCGGTTCATTCTGGACGAGCCCGGCCACGACGGCCTTCGCTGTGAGTTCGTTCGTGAAGTAATTGAAGTGTGAGACCTCTTTGCCTCGGTCGAGAAGGAAGTCGGGTGTCGTCTTGCGAAGCGCGCCGCCGTACATCGACCGCGTCTGCACTACCAAGTCGTGGTCGCTTCCGTAGAAGTTGTCCGTGAGTAGGGTCTTTAGCCAGGAGCCCAGGTCCTCCGCCTCGAGATCTCCCGCAACGACTCTGAGTTGATTGTCTACTGGGGTAGACACCCCATGCAGCCACCGAACGAAAGGGCCGCCCGGGATCTGTGCCGCGAGCCCCGGCAGAAGCTCTGGGTCCATGCGCCGCCGGGCGACCTCGGCAGCGAAGTTCACGACGGCCCCGACCATCGGAAGCCCAGACATGCGAGACAGCCACGCCAGCACGGACACATAAGCGTCCAGTCGACTCGACGCAAGAGTGGTGCCTCGCGCCGGACAGGCTACTCGCACGGTCCGCTCGACACGCAC
This sequence comes from Myxococcales bacterium, assembly GCA_018780435.1. Lineage (GTDB taxonomy): Bacteria > Myxococcota_A > UBA9042 > SXOO01. Next base: position 24,164 of record JADMJS010000376.1, on the reverse strand, counting down.
ACCTTTTTTGGCCATCGTCTCGAAGAGAACTTTGAGAGCATCCCGATGTTCTTCCCAACCGTCGACGTTTGGGAACTCATCCGCGTCACCCTCTGCGGGGGATGCTGCGCGCGCCAGGACCTCTGCCACGAGACCGCCTCGTGAATGCGTGACCAAATGGATACGCGCTTTCTCCGGGAGCGCGTTGGCGAGGGTCAGGGCATTCTGCATCGGACTACGCCCTAGGGTGGCGTGGTCGAGCCCGTAGACGCGGCCTTCGTAGTGGTCGAAGAGGCTTTTGACTAGGGTGGGGTGGTTCTGCCACAGCTTTCCGAACGTGCCGGCGGTATTCGAGAAAGTGCCGTGGACGAATACCAAGATTGGCGAGTTGGATGCCGGAATCGAGTCGATCTTGGTCGATCCCTTGAGAGCTTCGAGTGGCCCGGTCTTTGGAATCTCGTAGACCCCCTCGTCCACTTGCTGATCCACGAGCCATGCGAGCCCCTTCGCACCCAGGTCCGCCGCTCCTTCGAGAATCCGATCGGTGGCTGGTCGGAAGATCCGCAGAGCCTTCAGCAGCACTCGTCCGAACCAGCCCCGGCGTCTCGATCCATCGAAGTTGCCGGCCCACGCCAGGTGACGCGGAACCGAGACCCCGGCCTGCGATTCACTGCGGCTCGCCCCCTCCTGCGCCTCGAATAGCGCACGGGCTGTGTCGGGGTGGAGGTACAGTGTGGGTCCGTTCTCGACCTCGAGAACCACGACATCCATACCTGGTTGAGCTTCGAGAGCGACGTCTTCGCCCGCCGCGCGCGAGGCGTCGAGACGTACCGCGCCCACGACTTCCCCCAGCACGGGCAGCGGTGACAGCATTGCCATTCCGGCGGCCGAACGACTGGCGCGCGTCCCAGGAACGATGAACCGAACGGACGTGGACGAAGTTGACATCGCGATTCTCCCGACGTGGGTACTAGAGAGATGCTCGCTCAGCTTCGGCGATACTGCAATGGTGGTTCCGTTGCGTGGTTGCTGCTTGCTGTGTGATTGGCTCGGCCAGAGCCGTCGGAACTCGGACCGAACCGAACTCTTCCCTTTGGACGAGGGGTGCAAACGAACTCATCCGAACTACGGTGACGCGGGAGGTGTGCACGCTCCCGCAGAGCCAAGAGGCGCAGATCCCTAGCTCGCGAATTGCGGCGGCTGCCCGAATGATTACTTGCTCATTTGCGACTTCATTCGAGAAAACAGCGCCACTCGAAAAGCAGGCTGATCGCCCTACGGCATCTCCGGCACCACCACCGGCGCCCTGCCCCGCATCACGAAGCGGCGCATTCGCTCCATGTGGATGTAGAGGACCGGGGTGATGTAGAGCGTCAGGACTTGGGAGAGGAGGAGGCCGCCGACGACCGCGACGCCGAGGGGTTGGCGGGACTCGGTGCCTTCGCCGACCGCGAGCGCGATGGGGAGGGTGCCGAGGAGCGCGGCCATGGTGGTCATCATGATGGGGCGGAAGCGCTTTAGGGCGCCCTGGTAGATGGCCTCTTCCGGGGCCATGCCCTGGCGCTGCGCGTCGAGGGCGAAGTCGATCATCATGATGGCATTCTTCTTCACGATTCCGACCAGCATGATCAGGCCGACGAAGCCGTAGACGTTGAGCTCCATGTCGAAGAGCCACAGAGCAAGGAGGGCGCCGACTGCGCCGGAGGGGAGGCCCGAGAGGATCGTGATCGGGTGGATGAAGCTCTCGTAGAGGATGCCGAGGACGAGGTAGATGACCAGGATGGTCACGATGAGGAGCGTACCCTGGCCCTTCAGTGAGGACTGGAAGGCCTGGGCCGTGCCTTGGAAGGTCGAGGTCAGGGTCTCCGGGGCCTTCAGCTCGGTTCGGATGGTCGCGATCTGCTCGACGGCCTGCGAGAGCGAGACGCCGGGCTTCAGGTTGAAGGAGATGGTGACCGCCGGGAGCTGGCCGAGGTGGGCGACCGTGAGGGGGCCGACGCTGCGTTTGACCGTGGCGATGGACTTCAGGGGGACGAGCTTGCCGGTGGTGCTGCGCACGTAGAGCGCGTCGAGCTGTTCAGGGTCGCGTTGGTAGCGCGGGTCGACCTCCGAGATGACCCAAAATTGATTGGTCGAGGTGTAGATGGTCGAGGCTTGGCGGGAGCCGTACGCGCCGCCGAGAGTGGCTTCGACCTGGTCGACGGTGACGCCGACGGCGGCCGCTTTGTCGCGGTCGACTTCGACGACGGCCTTCGGGCTCGCGAGCTGCAGGTCGCTGTTGACGTCGAGGAGGTCGGGGAGCGCGCGCATCCGGTCCGTCAGGATGGGCGCCCACTTGTTAAGCTCGCCCAAGTCGGTGCTCTGGAGGGTGAGCTGGTAGAGCGCCTTCGAGAGGGTGCCGCCGAGGCGGATCGTGGGGAGCTCTTGCAGGTAGACGCTGATGCCGGGGATGCCGGAGAGCTTCTTTCGGAGCTGGCCGATGACCTCCGCGATGGGCGGGCGCTCGGCGCGGGGCTTCATGCGGATGAAGATGCGGCCGGTGTTTGGGACGACGTTCGGGCCGCCGGCGCCGACCGAGGACATGTAGGCCTCGACGTTCGGGTCTTCGCCGACGACTTTGGCGACCTGGAGCTGGTGCTCCTTCATGGATTCGAACGAGATGTCTTGCGCCGCTTCGGTGAACCCGAAGGCGAAGCCCACGTCTTCATTGGGGATGAAGCCCTTCGGGATGATGCCGAAGAGGTGCACCGTGGCGACGAGGCTGGCGATGAGGCTGACGTCGGCGATCCACTTGTGACGCAGCGTGAAGCGAAGCGTGACGTCGTAGACGTGGAGGAGGCCGTCGAAGAAGCGCTCGATGACGCGGTAGGCCCATCCGTGGTCGTTCGTGGGTGGAGTCAAGAAGCGGCTGCAGAGCATCGGCGTCAGCGTCAAGGAGACGATGCCGGAGACGGTGACCGCGGCCGCGATGACGACCGCGAACTCGTGGAGCAGCCGGCCGACTATGCCGCCCATGAAGAGCACGGGGATGAAGACGGCGGCGAGCGAGATGGTCATTGAGATGACGGTGAACGCGATCTCGCGAGTGCCCTTGATGGCCGCCTCCATACGCGGCATGCCCTCCTCCATGTGCCGCACGATGTTCTCGAGCACCACGACGGCGTCGTCGACCACGAACCCGACGCAGAGCGTGAGCGCCATCAGCGAGAGCAAGTCGATGCTGTAGCCGAGCGCCCACATCAGCGCGAAGGTGCCGAGGATGGAGATGGGCACGGCCAGGCTCGGGATGAGCGTCGCCGACAGGTTTCGGAGGAAGAGGAAGATGACCATCACGACGAGGGCGATGGTCAGGAGCAGCGTGAACTCGACGTCTTCGACCGAGTGGCGGATGCCGACGGCGCGGTCGAAGAGGACCTCGAGGTCGATCTGCGCCGGAAGCACTTCGCGGAACTTCGGGAGCAGGCTGCGGATCTGGTCGACGATCTGCACCGTGTTGGTGCCCGGCTGACGCTGCACGGCCAGCACGACCGCGCGGGTGCCCGAGAACCAGCTCGCGACCTTGTCGGTCTGCACGCTGTCGACCACGTTCGCGACCTGGCCGAGCCGCAGCGGCGCGCCGTTTCGCCACGCGACAACGACGTCCTTGAAGGGTTCGGCCGAGGCAAGCTGACCGTCGGTCTGGACCGAGAACGACTGATGCGCGCCGTAGAGCGTGCCCGTCGGGCGCTTCGGGTTGGCCGTGGTGATGGCGCGTTCGAGCTCGTCCGAGCCGATGCCTCGGAGCGCGAGGGCGCCCGGATCAGCTTGGATGCGGACGGCGTACTTCTGCGAGCCGAAGACGTTGACCTGGGCGACGCCGGAGATGGTCGAGAGCTGCTGCGCGAGGTTCGTCTGCGCGTACTCGTCGACGACGTGCATGGGCAGGGTCTTCGAGCTCATCGCGAGGAAGATGATGGGCTGATCGGCCGGGTTGACCTTCTGGTAGGTCGGCGCGTTCGGCATGCCGGGCGGGAGCAAGTTGGCCGCTTTGGCGATGGCGGCCTGCACGTCTTGGGCGGCGCCGTCGATGTCGCGGCCGAGGTTGAACTGCACCGTGATCTGCGTGAGCCCGAGTGCGCTCGTCGAGGTCATCGAGTCGATGCCGGCGATGGTCGTGAACTGCCGTTCGAGCGGGGTCGCGACGGCCGAGGCCATCGTCTCGGGGCTAGCGCCGGGGAGCGACGCCGAGACCTGAATCGTCGGGAAATCGACGTTCGGCAGGTCGCTGACCGGGAGCGCGCGGTAGGCGCCGATGCCAGCGAGCACGAGGGCCGCCATGAGCAACGTCGTGAGTACCGGCCTTCGGATGAAGAGATCGGAGCGCATCAGGGCGTCTTGCTCGCGGCCGCCGGGGCCGCCGCCGGGGCCGCCTTCTCCTCGGCCGGGATGCGCACCGGCGCGCCTTTTCGGACCTTGGCTTGGCCGTCGACGACGACGCGGTCGCCGGCTTTCAGGCCCTCCGCGATGAGCGCTTCACCGGCGACGTGCCGTTCGACGACCACTGGACGAACGTCAGCGGTTTTGTCCGGGCCGACCACGAACACGAACTGGCCCTGCTGCCCCGTCTGGACCGCCTGCGACGGCACCGTGAGGCCCTCACGCGTACTAAGTCGCAACGCGACGTCGACGAACTGGCCGGGCCACAGGCGGCCGTCCGGGTTGTCGAAGGTGGCCTTGAGCAGAACCGTGCCGGTCGCGACGTCGACGGTATTGTTGATGAAGGAGAGTCGGCCGGTCGCCATCGGCAGGCCGCGTCCGCCTTTGGCGATGCTGGCGGCGCGTGCGCCACCCGGCTCGTAGACCTCGACGGCGGGAGCGGATTCCGCGGTGGCGCCGGGCCGATCCCGGCCTGGCCACGCCGCGACAATGGCCGCGAGGTGGCTCTCCGGTACGCTGAACGCGACGTGGATGGGCGCGACCTGGGTGATGACGACGAGCGTCTCGTCGTTAGCCTTGATGAGGTTCCCGACCGGCACGAGGCGGGCGCCGACGCGGCCCGAGATGGGCGCCTTGATGGTCGTATACGAGAGTTGGAGCTCGGCCTGCTCGATCGCGGCGAGGTCGGCCGCCTCCGTCGCTTTGGCGGCGTCGATGGCCGCTTGCGCCGCCTTCGCTGCGGACTTGGCGTTCTCGATCTGGGCCTTCGTGCCGCGAAGGCCAGCTTCGGTGACGGTCGTCTCGGTGCGGAGGCGGTCGAAGTCTTCGGCCGCGACGAGGTCTGACTCGGCCAGCGCCTTAGTGCGTCGTTCGGCCCGCCTCGCCTGTTCGTGCTGGGCGTTACCGCGCGAGAGCAGGGCTTCGGTCTGCCGGACGTCTGCCTCCCGTTGGGCCTTAGTCGCTTCGGCCTGCGTGATGAGGGCGCGCGTGCGGGCGAGGTTGGCGTCGAGCTGCTTCCGGGCAATGAGGATGGGGCGAGAGTCGATGACGGCGAGCTCATCGCCGGCCTTCACGAGCTGACCTTCCTCGAAGGACTCCGACATGACGGGGCCGGCGGCCTGGGCTTTGACCGAGACCGTCGCGATCGGCAACACCGAGCCGACCGCGGTGAGCTCGATCGGTACGGACTTCGAGACTGCGGGCGTCAGCGTGACCGGGGCGGGGGGCGGGCCGCCTCCGGCGGGCGCGGCGGGTTTGTCTTTGCAGCCGGCGACGATGGCGACCAGGGCCAGATACGTAACGCGCCGTTTCCACGAAACTTTCAAGGTACGCCTTCTCCCAGGGCTCGGATGAGCCGTACGCGCGCCAACGCCATTCGGAATCGGACCACGACGACGTTGGTCGCAGCATTGGCGCGGGCCGTCTCGGCATCGGCGAGCTCGATGACGCTCCCGACGCGGGCGGCGTACCGCCCTTCGGCGAGCCTGACCTGCTCGCGCGCTTGGGCGAGCGCCTCCTCGGACGCAGCGAGCTGCCCCCGAGCGGTTCGGAGGTCGATGAGGATCTGCGCGATCTCGGCACGGATGCCGTGGACGGCGGCCTCCACGTTGGCCGCAAGCCCTTCGAGTACCGCTTCGGCTTGGCGCACTTGAGCCGCGGTGAGCCCACCCTGGTAGAAGTTCCAGGTGAGGCCGATCCCTGCGCTCATGTTCCAACCGAGCTTCGTGAGCTCGGTGCCGGCGTCCGTGACGGCGAGCGTCAGGCCGAAGGTGGGCCAGTAGGCGCCGCGAGCCGCGTCGGTGATGAGGCGCTGCGCCTCCTCCTGAAGCGCGAGCGCCTGGAGCTCCGGGCGCGCCTTCACCGCCTTCGCGAGCAACGCGTCGAGGTCGCCGTCGTCACCCGCGGGCTTCTCCGGCAGGTCGGCGGGGTCACCGCCGGGAAGGGCAGAGACGCCCATCGCGAGGCGCAGCTGCGAGAGAGCGCCGTCGTAACCGCCCCGGGCGGCGATGAGCTGCGCTTCGGCCGCCGCCACCAGCGCTCGGCTCTTGGCGAGCTCCACGGCGGGTCGCGCTTCGGCCGCGACGAAGGCCTGGACCTGCTTCAGGTGACGCTGCTCCGACGCGAGGTTCTCCTCGGCCACGACGACGAGCGCCTTTGCCGCCAGAGCGTTCACGTAGGCCACTCGCACACCGAGCTCCACCTCGAGCCTGACGGCGCGCAGCGACGCCCGTGCGGCGCCGAGCGTCGACTGGGCGGCCTCCCAGCGGTGAAGGGTCTGGCCGAAGTCCCAGATGAGCTGATTCATCGTGAGAGACGCGGAGTAGTAGTTGAACCCGTCGAAGGTCGGCTCAGGCACGGCGCCGAAGGTCTGGCCGGGGCGCGGCGCAACGTTGCCGGTGGTGCGCTGGTAGCCGAGCGTGAAGCCGAGCTGTGGGAGAAAAGGCGAGAAGGTGACGTCCTGTTGCGCCGCGCTCGCCTCGACGACGCTGGCAGCGCTACGGAGGCGAGGGTGCCGCGACCTTGCGACCTCAAGTGACTGTTCGAGCGTGAAGGTAGCGCGAGGCTCGGGCGGGGCCGCGGACGCGAGGGACAGGGCGAGCAGGTATGGCAAGTACGACACCACGGCCCGGTCGTACCCCCGGTATCGCCGGGCGTCGAGACTTACGAGCGGAATGCTTGGAGGTCCGGCCCGGTGAGCCCTTTGATTTCAGACGCTTACGAAGGGTTAAGAAAGGTGAGCTTCACTTCCGTTTCGGAAGTAGCCTCTGCAGGAAGGCCGACTCCTCGAGATCGAGGTGCAGGATCGGCGTCTCGGACCTCTCGTCCACCTGCACGAAAGCGCGCGTTCCCCGTATCGACACAAGCGCGGAAGGGAGCGCGGCCCAGAGCTGAATGGCCGGCTTCTCGGCACCTTTGGCGGTAATCGAGAGCGTCTGGGCGTCCATCGCGACGGTCCACCCACCCTCGAGTGTGACCGATTTGCCGACCTTCACCTTCTTGCCGTGCTTCATGGCCTCCTGGGCGACCTCGAGGGTGACGAAGCGCGGCTTCATCGAGTTCTTGGGCAGACCGTGGGCGCCGATCCACTTTCGGACGATGCCATTGTACTCATCGTCGCCGACAGCGATGCAGCCCGTATCTTCGATGGGGAGCCCGAACTCGGGATCATAGCGGGGACTGAGCGGCCCCGGACCCACGACGCCGGACGACCTTACGTAGACGGGCGTGCCCGCAACGAGGTCGGCTTCGGCGCGTTTTGGGTTCGGGAAGTCGGACGAGGGCGAACCCAGCGCGATGAGGGCGGCGAGAGAGATCAGCATCGTCACAAGGTTCCAGTCGCGGCGGGCGACCGCAAGTCGGTCACTCGTTGCGAGCTCACCGCGCGGCGACGATGTCCCAGCACGCCCCTTCGGCGAGGGTGCGAAGTTCGGTCGTCAGCGTCAGTCGGCCTTCGTAGTGCGCCCGCATCATGCCGTTGAAGGCGCCGAAGACGAGCTCCATCAAAAGCGCCGGGGGGCCCGGCTTGATGACACCTTGCGACTGGGCCGCGCTGACCATCGTGGCGCCGAAGTCCTTGAGCCGGTTCTCCATGGCGAGGCTCTCAGCATCGAGGTAGGGCCGGTGGTGATGGAGTTCGAGGAACGCGAACGCTTCCGGGTGGTTGAGCGCGAAGTCCGCCATCGTGCGCCACACCGCGCTGAACTGCTCGCGGACCGTGACACCCGGCGGGAACGCCGTCAGGACGCGCGCGCCGATGGCCTCCTTCCACTTCCGGAAGAGCGCGTTGACGATGGCCTCCTTGCTCGGAAAGTAGTGATAGAGCGTGCCCGTCGCGATGCCGGCACGACGCGAGATCTCGGGGACCGCCGTGCCGTGGAAGCCTTGCGTGACGAAACACTGAAGCGCGGCGTCGAGGATGGCGTCGCGCCGTTCTTCGGGGAGCGCTGGACGGCCGCGCGGTGGCTTAGGAGCGTTCATCGACGGCGATGGTGCGAAAGCGGGGCGGTGGGTGTCAAACGCGCAGGTTCCGGCGACGAAGACCAAGCACGAGGAGCCCGACGCCAAAGAGAAGCGCCGTGCTGTCCGGGCCGCGCGCGGACCCGGCTGCTGTCGTGCAGCCGAAGGCGTTCACGCCACGGCGTCGGCCACCGCGATCGTCGTCCTTTTCGTCGTCGATTGTCGCCTCGGCGCCCGCTTCGGCCGTGGTGTCGCGTGCGGCGGGGGCGCGGTTCAAGTCCTCGGGTTCATTGACGTCGGGGGCGTTTTCTAGCTCGGGCTCAACTTCGGGCACTTCCTGCACCAGCGGGTCCGCTTCGACTAGCGGCTCCGATTCGACCGGCAGGGGCTCCGTGAGCGCAGCGTGCATGACGAGGTAGATGCTGGGGTCGTAGAAGGTCTGGAAGTGGCCCACGAAGCCGTCGCAGAGCCCGATGTTGGTCGCGCCCGGGATGATTGAGGTCTCGAAGGGCTGAATGTACTCGTCGGTGCAGGTGTAGATGGACGTGACGGGCACGCCCGTCGGGAGGGGCACCGAGTTCACGGCGGTCAGGAAGTCGCTGCCCGGCGTGAGGTCGTCGAGCGCGGGCCAGCCGGCGATGGCCGCGGCGAACGACGCCTTCGCGATGCCGTTCTGGGGCGATACGAAGGTGACGAGGCGCGAGACCTTGTCCGCGCCGCCGAGCGACTGGATGTAGTGGCGTGCGATGACGCCGCCGGTGCACTCGGCGAGGATGTCGATCTTCGACTCACCGGTCTCCGCGAGCAGCCCCGCAACGACGTCGCCGAGCTGCTCGGACGCCTCGAAGAGCGAGCCGCTGAGGAGTGCCGGCGGCTCCCACACCACCGGTTGGAACCCGTCGCGCATGAGCCTGGCGATGATCGGGTCAAACCACTGCGCCTTGATGGTCACGCCCGTGATCAAGAGCACGGTACGCGGCGTCGCGAGCGGTGTTGGTCCGGCCTCGAGCTCGGTCAGGACCAGCTCGTCCGCGTACTTCTCAAGGAAGAGATCGCTCCAGAAGTACGGCGAGGTCTTGTCGCCGGGAGGCAGATCCCAGCAACCGACCGCGGTCAGGGACAAGCAGGATAGGGCGAGGGCCGGGAGGAGTCGGGCTGGCTTCATGGATGTCGCTCTCGGGTCGTGGAGTTATTCGACCGAACGTTCATTCGGTCGAATCCACCATGTCGCCCGCGTGAGCCGGGGTCAAGACAAAATCGACCGAACGTTCATTCGATAAAGCTGGATGTGATCAGGGCTGACAGACCGGGGTGAGCACGAGCTCGAAGGATTCGCCCGGCTCGGGCATGCAGGGGCCGCTCGGATCGAAGGTCAAGGTGTAGGTCAACGTGTCCGCGGACAGGTCGAGGGTCCAGCCGCCTTCGCACGGGCCCCCCTCGAACTCGACCGAGGCCTCCTGAGGTCCGTCGAGCACGGCGACCGGGATCTCGTAGGTCGTGCGCCGCTTTAAGACGGCTTCCACCAGCGCGCTACCGGCGGTCCCACCCCAGCCCGGTTCGCACAAGCTGAGCTGGCGGTCGGGCGAAACGGCCGCCGCCGTGAGCGGGGCTGCGGGGATCGAAACCCCGAGGTGACTGCACCCCGTAGCTCCCCCGGAGACGACGACGATGGACTCCTCTTGAAGGAAGCTCTCGACGGTCTCACCGAACACGTCGTCTCCATGGCGGAGAATGAGCAGCCCTGCGTCGGTGGGGGCGAACGGAGTGGCCGCGAGGTTCGTGAGGAACTCGTGCGTTGGGTTCTGGTCCTTCGAGAAGGCGCTCTCGACGACGGTGCTCGCGATCGCCAAGAGCTCGTTCTTCGCGTCGAGCGCTTCGTCGCCATTGGGTCCCAGGACGACCACGAGTGGGAGCGGCGTCGCGGCGAGGACGTGGGCGGTCAGCACGTCCAACTCGGCGGCGAGGGCCTGGCGTTCGGCGTCGGTCGGCAGCTCGTCCGCGGCGATCCAGATCGTGCCCGGCGTCACGTCGGTGATCCATTCGCTGCGTACCGTGGCAGGTACAGGAAGTGTCGCAGTGGACACGGGAAGCGACGTAGAGCTGGTCGAGATCGCGAGGTGGCACTTCTGGTACGCGAGAGCGTCCTCCTTGGGAGCGAAGCGCAGAAGGACGGAGATCGGCCCTGTCGCGACGGGCGCACCGGGGGCGCAGCCGCCGACCCCGGCCGTCGACACGATCTCCACACCACCACCGCACTCGCCATCGAGCACGATGTCGCAGACGGGCAGGAGTTCGTCCGCGAAGGCGGCGTTCGGTTCGATCGTGATGGTGGCGGACGTCTCGCAGCCCAGGGGCGTGGGAACCAGCGCGCCGGTAACGGTCCAGGGAGCCATACTCGACGCGAGGAGGTTGCACCCCATCGTCGTCCCGGAATCGCCGGGTGGAGCCGCGACGAGCTCGGGTCCGTTCACCGTCGGGAGGCTGCTGTCGAAGAAGAGGACCTGCAGCGCCGCCAAGTTCGTCGAAGGTGAACCCTGCGTCGATATGAAGATGGATTCGACGGGGCTGTAGGCGATCCCGATCTCCACGGCGTCTCCCGGCAGGACCCCGTCTGCTATCGCGGGTGGCAACGACACGATCTCAAAGGGCGACCCAAAGGACTCACTCACGAATGCGATCTTGCATTCGCTCGGCGGCTCGGTCGTGGTCGATTGGTCGCTGATTCGAACGTCGGCGAACGAACACGGCCATCCGCCAACGTTCCGCACGACGACGGATTTCACCGATACGCTGCCCACGGGTCGTAGCCCGAAGTCGATGACTGGCGTCTCGACAATAGGATTACAATGGCCTATAAACGATCTCCAAGTTTGCACGGGGACGCGAAGGACGCCATCGACGGATGACGAGGTCACCACGATCTCGCCCGTGAGCGCTTCACCCGGCGGTCCCTCCGTCATGGTAACGACGAGGTCGACCGAGATCGCCTCTCCAGGTGGGATCGAGAGCGGTCCAACGAACGCGACCGAGAAAACCGGCGCGCTGAACTCCGCCAAAGTGACGCTCGTCAGCTCGAGGGGGATGTTCCCTCGGTTCGTCACGGTGAACGGTGTCGCCGTCGTGGTAAGCGGCGCCTGCGTGAGGACGAGCGAGGGCGTGCTCACCTCCGCCAACGCGAAGGTCGCCTTGGCGTCGAGATCGAGGCGAAGTGGAGCCTCGCCACCGACGTCGATGCGGAGCGCCGCCAGGGGACCCTCCACCGCGACGAGGGCTGTTGGCGCGAAGGTCACGTCGAACTCCAGCGAGCCGCCGGGCTCGAGTGACCGTACCCCCTCCCACGCGCCGGTGATGGAGAAGGCCGTGACGTGGTCCGAGGGGACGCCGGGGATGGCTTCGATGACCGGAGCCAGGAGGACGACGGCGCCCGTGCGAGCGTTAACAACTTGAAATCGCAGCGTCTTCTCGTCACCGACCGGTACAGCGCCGAAACCGCCTGCCTCTGACTTGAGATCGAGTGGTGTCGAGTCCGACGGGTCATCGAGGCCGTCCGGGACGCTGATCTCGTCACTTGAGCGGTCGACATCGCTGACGCCTCGGGCCGTCGTGTCCGCGGTGCAGGCGGCGCTCAGCGACAACACACAGGGCAAGAGGAAGCGTGAGTGGAGCCGGTAGCGGCGAGTCGGCAAGGGACCTCCAGCGTCGTAGCGATTCCGCTCCGGTGAGGGAAGTTCTGGCTGACGACGCATGGCGGTATTGGAGTCGATCGTTGACTTCAGTCAACCGTGTTTAGGGGTAGATGGGGTCGAGGATCCCGTCATCGTCGAGCCCAGCGTCGAGATCGTCGCCGAAAGTGCCATCTTGCATCGATTGATAGGCGGCGTAGAGGACGCTGCACGAGGCCGACTCGGTGTAGGTGTAGGACTCGGTCTCGACGTGGCTCACCTCGCCGCCGATGGCGTCGCACCGCTCACCAGACATGAAGCGCTGCGCCACCGGGTAGCCGTCATAGCCAGCCGACGCGAAGGTGACGCCCACGTACTCCGTGGAGGTGCCGCTCGACTTCTCGATGACGGCGACGAGCGGGTCATAGAGGACGTCCCAGCTATCGGCGGGGCAGATCCCAGAGCCGAGGTCCTTGTCGGCGGCGTCGAGCTTGACGGTCCAGAGGTGGAGCTTGCCGGACCCAACCACGAAGTCATAGGTCTCGGTGTAGCCATCGCCCGACGAGTCCCACGCGCCCCAGCCGACGTTGACGATGATCTGCGGCGGATCCGTCGACTCGTCGAAGCCGACCACGAGGCCATAGTGGTCGATGTAGCCGAGGTCGTCGCCGCCACCGCCGATGCCGCCACCCGCGTCGTAGTCGACGTCGTAACCGATGACGACGGGTCGCCCGTTCGAGACGGCGTTCGTGATGTGCCCCATCGCCGTGTCCGCGCCAATCGCGTCACCGGAGGCCTCGTCTTTGACTTCGTAGTGGGCCACCTCGACGTCATAACCCTGGTCGTTCACGAAGTCCTCGATCCCACGCTGGACCTGGCTCATGAAGGTCGGGGACGCGTTGTTTCGAACCCAGGTATCGAGGTAGGCGCTGCTCGCGAGGTCGCCCGTCAGGGCCTCCCAGTCGATGAGGCCCGACGCCTCGTAGTTGGCGGCGAGGCCGGTCCAGCCGAGCCCGTGGTACCAGAGCATGAGCTGGGCGACGGCGACCGGCCCACATCCGACCGGCGCATAGGCGTCCCGAGTCGGCTTCGTGTCGAACTGAAAGAGGACCGGCACGCCGCGTAGCAACGTCGGGTAGGACGCGTCGACGACGGTGACGTCGCGTTCGCCGGTGCGCTCGCAGCTACACGAGGTCTTGCAGTTCGCGCCCGACTCCCACTCGTCGTAGTCGCAGCAGAGATCGCCCGTGTTCGTAGAGCACGACAGCACGGACTGTCGACTCCCGTTCAGGTAGGTGACTGTGCAAGCGCCCAAGGTTGGCGACACGGCACCAGAGAGGGTGCCCATCGTTCCAAAGGTCATGGACGATCCACTCATCGTCGGCGCGGCGACCGCGGTGGTGCTGAGAAGGAGTCCCGTCGCCGACGACGAGAGAAGACGGTACATATCTGACTTCATTGTGGATTCTCCCTACTGATCGCATTGAAGTGGTTCATACCGGCTCCTGGAGCCAGCTCCCTCGACAGGAGCAGCCGCCATGCCAGGGATGGCCTGCGCCGCGGACGTCGTCGTGGCCGAAAGGAGCGCACGGCCTGGGTCGAATCCGCCCCACAGCGAGACGCGGCAGGTGACAAGTACGCAGGACAGTCGAACGAGCTGGCTCAGGAGCGCGACGCGACGCTCACACGACCACTAACGAAGCGCGGGTCTTCAGCGAAAGGGATGACCACATCGGCTCCGAGCGCGATGAGGTCGTTCGGGACTCGGACTCCCGCCGACACGGCGGCGTAGAGTCGGTCGCCGTCAGTTGGAACGTCGACGTTCGCGCTGGCGGTCAGCCAGGCGTAGGGGTGAAGCTCAAGACTTCCTTCGAGGCCGATGGTGATCCCACAGTGGTTCATGGGATTGACGAGCGCGACCCCGTGCCCGCCGTGGGACGAGTCCTCGAATGCGAGCATGACGTGACCGGCCACTCGCACTCGAGTGGATCACAGCGAACCGGGGGGACGCGGCAGCTTGTCGCCTCCCCCCAAGCTGACGGCTCAGAGCTGGCCGCAGTCCGCGATTGTGACGGGGAAGCGCGTGGCGCCGCTTTGCGAGCCGACGGCCTCCATCTTCTTCACGACGTCGAGGCCTTCGACGACCTTACCGAAGACGACGTGTTTGCCGTCGAGCCACGAGGTCACCACGGTCGTGATGAAGAACTGCGAGCCGTTGGTGTTCGGGCCGGCGTTCGCCATCGAGAGGAGGCCGGGCTCGGTGTGCTTCAGGTTGAAGTTCTCGTCCGCGAACTTCGAGCCGTAGATCGACTCGCCGCCGGTGCCGTTGCCGCGCGTGAAGTCGCCGCCCTGACACATGAACTGCTTGATGATGCGGTGAAAGCCCGTCCCCTTGTAGTGCAACGGCTTGCCGGAAGGGCCGACGCCCTTCTCCCCGGTGCACAGGGCCCGGAAGTTCTCGGCGGTGCGCGGCACCACGTCGGCGAAGAGTTCGAAGACGATTCGACCGGCTGGCTGGCCGTCGAGGGAGATATCGAAAAATACGCGAGGGTTGCTCATGGGGCGGGAGGATTAACCCAGAAGAGGCGGCTTGAAAAGTCCCGGATTTCAGAGCGGTGGCTAATCCTGATGGCTGACGGAGGTTCCTGTCGGATAGTCGATGTACCCGTGCTCCCCACCGCCGAACATGGTGGCGCGATCGGGGATAGCGAGCGCTGCGCCGGCGCGGAAGCGCTCGACGAGGTCCGGATTGGCGACGTAAGGCGCACCGAAGGACACGAGCTGGGCCTTGCCGCTCGCGAGGACCGCTTCGGCCTTGGCCTGGTCATAGCCGCCGTTCGCCATGACGGTCGCGCGCGTGAGCGGGCCGAAGGCCTCGATCGTGTCCCGCGGCCACGACTCGGCGGGGAACGCGTCGATTGGGAAGAGCGGCTGCATGAGCTGCACGTAGGAGAGGGGCAGCTCATTCAACTGACCGAGCAGATAGCCGAAGGTCGCGAGGGGATTCGAGTCCGTGATGCCGTTGTAGGGGATGGTCGGTGAGAGCTTGATCCCGACGCGGCTCGGACCCCACACGCGCACGAGGCGGCGCATGACCTCGATGACGAAGCGGGCACGATTTTCGACCGAGCCACCGAACTCGTCCGTGCGCTGATTGGCGCCGTCGACGAGGAACTGGTTCGGCAAGTAGCCGAAGGCGGCGTGTAGCTCGACCCCGTCGAAGCCGGCGGACTTCGCGTTCTCCGCGGCGCGCTCGTAGTCGTCGATGGTGGCCCAGACTTCGGCCGTCTCGAGGGCGCGCGGCACCTCGTAATCCTTGGGCCCTTCTGGCGTGAAGTGCTTCTGACCGGCGATGGCGACCGCGGACGGCGCCACCGGCAGGACGCCGTTCCGAACGAGCGAATGGCCCACGCGGCCCGTGTGCCAGAGCTGCATGACGATGGCGCCGCCGGCTTCGTGTACTGCGTCCGTCACAGTGCGCCACGCGGCAGTCTGCTCCGCGGTGAAGATCCCGGGGGTAAGCGGGCTGCCGATGGCATCAGCCGAGATGTTGGTGCCTTCGGTGATGAGCAGGCCCGCCGACGCGCGCTGGCGGTAGTAGGTGGCGGTCATCG
The DNA here is from genome assembly GCA_018780435.1 of Myxococcales bacterium. Classification (GTDB taxonomy): domain Bacteria; phylum Myxococcota_A; class UBA9042; genus SXOO01. The sequence goes on along the minus strand of JADMJS010000376.1, from coordinate 8,536 downwards.
GCTGAACGACCCCTGCCGCGTTGGCTCGCGCGCGGGTCATCGGCGCCATGGCGACGCGGTTACGGAGGGTGAGATCGCCGAGCTGGAAGGGTTCGAAGAGGGACATGATGACCTGCACGCGTTGGGGTTACTTCCGAAAGGGAAGCGAAGCATAGAGCGTCGCTTCGAAAAGGGAAGCCCCCGACTTGCAGATTCTCCGTCGCGTGCGCCGCGGCTACGGCACCAGCTCGACCCAGCTGACGTCATCACGTCCGCGGACGAGGAGCTCTTCGTCGGTGTACTCGACCACGCCGAGGACGCGTTCGCCGCCCAGGACGAGGGTCCCGATGCGTACCGGGCGGGTCGGGTTCGCGAGGTCGAGGACGTGGAGTCGGTCGGTGCACGCGACGTAGACCCAGTGGATGTTCGGCTCGGTCTCGAGCGAACGGCACGAGCCGCTGAGCGGGATCGTCACGCTGGCCTCCACGTTCCGGCCGTCGACGTCGAGCACCACGAGCGACGACGTCGTGAGCGCGAGGGGCGGGAGCCCGTAGGGGTAACGCACCCTCAGGACGGGACCGCCGAGCCCCATCGTGGTCACCACCTTTCGGTTCTCGGTCACCGAGACGCCGGCATCGGCGCGCGCGAGTAGCCAGCGGCCCTGGGGCATGACGGCGAGGTCGAGGGTGCCTTCGAGTCCGGGCAGAAGCGTCGGCGGGGCCGCGAGGTCCGTCGGGGCCGTGGCGACGCCTCCGGGGCCGAGCGGTGCATAGAGCACGTCTCCCGATCGAATCAGCTGGAGCGGGGTCGGGCCGGCCAGCGACTGCGCGACGCCCTGGGAATCGCGCCAGCGCCAGGTCCCGGCGGCGTCGACCGTGACGAGGCCGTCGTCGGTGTCGACCACCGCAACCACGGCCGGGCTCTCGAGGTCGGGCTGCGACGGCCAAGAGGAGGACGCGTTCGTGAGATAGACCTGGGACGCCCCGGCGTATGTCATCGTGACATCTACGCCAGCGTGGGTGATGAGACCCGCCGCGCCGCCGGCGAGGGCCGCCGACTTCACGAGGCTCAACGGCCCAGGGGACTCGAGCTCGGACTCGGCGCAGGCAAGGGGCAAGACCATGACGAAGAGATGGGCAAGGTGAATGACTCGCATGCGTCCTGCAGGGTACGCGATTGCAGGGTCGATGTCGGGTGATTCGAGGCGAGCGTGGGTGCGGCGGTAGGGGAGTGGGGCCGACGGAGAACTCATCCTTGCAAAACATGCATCGTGATGCTTCATTTGCAGGGATGTTTAGCCGCGAGATCGAGCAACACCTCATTGACGAGCTGGATAGCGTGCCTGCGGTAGCGCTGCTCGGGCCGCGTCAAGCGGGGAAGACGACGCTGGCCCTGGAAGTCGGACGGCGCCGGCCGAGCGTGTACCTCGATCTCGAGTCTCCGTCCGACCTAGCGCGCCTCGAGGATCCGGAGGCATTTCTGTCAGCACACCTGGACGAGCTCGTCATCCTAGACGAAGTCCACCGAGCCCCTGGGCTCTTCCCGGTGTTGCGGGGTCTCATCGACCGAGCGCGTCGCGCTGGACGTAGGAGTGGACTTTACTTGCTGCTCGGCTCGGCCGGACTCGACCTACTCGCACAATCTGGAGAGACGCTGGCAGGGCGCATTGCCTACCTCGAGCTCGGCCCGCTGCAGCTCCGTGAGACCGGCCCGGGCACCCTCGATACTCTCTGGCTACGGGGAGGTTTTCCGGACAGCTTCTCGGCCCGAAGCGATGCCGCGAGCCTGAAGTGGCGACAGAACTTCATCCGCACGTATCTGGAGCGGGACATCCCAACTTTTGGTCCACGACTGCCATCGGAGACGCTACGACGGCTTTGGACGATGCTCGCGCACCTGCAGGGTGGCCTCTTGAACATCGCGGACCTCGCCCGTGGCCTCGGGATCGATGTACGCACGGCCGGTCGTTATGTCGACTTGCTCGTCGACTTGTTGCTGGTGCGCCGCCTCCCGCCCTGGCGCGCCAACCTCGGGAAACGACTCGTGAAGTCGCCCAAGGTCTATGTTCGAGACTCGGGCCTCGTCCACGCGCTGCTCGGCATCGACACGCGCGACGCGCTCCTCGGACACCCCGTGGTCGGCACGAGCTTCGAGGGTTTCGTCATCGAGAACGTCGCGGCAGCCGCGCCGGCGGCCACGTGCCACTTCTTCCGAACGGCCAGTGGCGCTGAGGTGGACCTTCTGCTCACGTGGCCCGATGGTGCGCTCTGGGCCATCGAGGTGAAGCGCAGTCTCGCGCCGAAAGTCGATCGCGGCTTCCACGTCGCCTGCGACGACCTCGCCCCAGCGCGGCGTTTCCTCGTGTACCCGGGCGACGATCGGTGGCCTAGTGCGAACGGCGTCGAGGTCCTGAGCCTCGCCGCGATGTGCCGCGAGGCCGCCGCGAAGGCGCGATGAGGGGCGGTGCCCCGTGGAGCCCCATGATGTCGACCGTCCTCCCGCCCATCACCCTCTCCGGCGACGCCCTGATGCCGCGCCTCGGCTTCGGCGTGTTTCGGGCCGGCGCGGCGACCCGCAGCGCGGTCCTGACGGCGCTTCAGGTCGGTTACCGCCACATCGATACGGCGCGCGTCTACAAGAACGAAGCGGACGTCGGCGAGGCGATAAGGCTCAGCGGTGTCCGGCGCGACGAGCTGTTCGTGACGACGAAGCTCTGGAACGAACACCATGGCTACGACGAGGCCCGGCGCGCCTGCGACGAGAGCCTGCGCCTGCTCGGGCTCGACCGGCTCGACCTCTTCCTCATCCACTGGCCCGCCGTCGGCAAACGCGCGGAGACGTGGCGGGCGATGGAGGCCATCCTGGCCGACGGCAAGGCGCGCGCCATCGGCGTCAGCAACTACATGGTCCACCACCTCCGAGAGCTCGAGGGCACGGCGCGGGTGCTACCGGCCATCAACCAGATCGAGCTGCACCCGTTCCTTCAGCAGCGGGACGTCGTCGCGCGTTGCGGAGCGCTCGGGATCGCGGTCTCCGCGTATAGCCCGCTTACCAAGGGCAAGCGCCTTGCCGATCCCGCGCTCGGTGCCATCGCACGCGACGTCGGGCGCACACCCGCGCAGGTCCTCATCCGGTGGTGCCTACAGCGCGGATGGCCGACGATGCCGAAGTCCGTGACGCCCGAACGCATCGCGGAGAACTTCGGCGCGCTCGACTTCGCGCTCAGCGACGACGTCATGAGGCGCCTCACCGCGCTCGAAGATGGCACTCGGTGCGCTTGGGATCCGAGTACGGTGGTATAAGGAGACCATGCGCAAGATCTCGTGGCTATTGACCTTCTGGGTGGCGTGCGGCGGTGGGGCCGAGACCGCCGTCGACACGTCCTCCGGTGACCTCGCTGGCGACACGGCGCCGGCCCAAGAGCCGTTAGTTCCAGACGTCGTGTCAGATGGCATCCTTGGTGCAGATGCGGATGTCGCCCCCGGGTTGCCGTCTGAAAAAGAGTGCGAGGAGATATTCGCGTCTCCACGACCATGGCCCGGTAGTTCGCAGACGACGATACTGCCGCGGGGGCCCGGTCCTGCGTTCATAGCTGTTTCATCAGCCGGTAATGGTGATTTCGTTGCATTCGCGGGAGATCGCGTGTGGGGTCTGACCGGCGACAGTTGGCAAGAGCTTAACTCCTCATGCACTTTCCCAGATTCCAAGCAGTGGTTCCAGTGGTTCTTTCCAGGCACCGGGTTGCTTGGCCCTGCGGGAAGACTCTTTCCCGCATGTGGTAAGAGTCGCGCGCTCAACTTCTTCACGACCGAAGGAGTAATTCCAGACTTCCTTGCACTCCCGGACACGACCGGGGCTCGTGTCTATCCCGTCCAGGTTGGGACTCATGTTTGTGCCGCAGCGTATGCGCCCCTCGATGGCTCGCCACCTCTCTGGCTTACTTGTAGGGACCCATCCCATCCGACTATGGAGAGTTGGACGTTGCTTGGCATTGAGCCTGTCCCGCGCACGTATCAGATGTTGGCGGCTGATCCTGATGGTGTGAGTTGGACAGTAGGTTACTCGGCGAACTCGCAGCTCATGGTGATCGATCCCACCACTCAGTCGGCTCACGATCTGGTCTTGGAGAGCGCTTCCCAACGGGTTGCGCGTGGTGCCCACATTGTGGGCTACAACCCGAAATCTGACGTTTACTTGGTGTCAGTTGGTATTATTTTGGATCAAACTAGCACCCAAGCTGCTGTGCTGGCCCGCAGGGACGGAACATCGCGGGTGGTCGTTCTACAAGGAGGCGGAGTCGTGTCGAGCCCCCCAAGTAGCGACTGGTTCTACGCCTACGACATCGGTGGAATCTACCGGTTCTCATACCAGGATCCAACTCCTCAGCGTATTGCTGGGGCAGCGGAGAGCGTGCACCAAGCATCCTCATGGCCGTATGCATGCGCCGAAGGCGAGGGCGCCATCCACTGTGCTTCTCTCCGGGAGGAGCTGGGAACGCCGGCGCCCTGTCCGGCCGAAGCGGATTGCAAACCGATCTCCCAGAGCAACGAAGCGCTCATGCCGCTAATTAGCTGTGGCAGCGAACCGGCTCACGGCACGTTCTCTCTATATTCACTGGGCCCGGAAACATCCCGACGCATTCGGGTCCCGTGGGGCTTTGGGTCGACTGCGTTGGGGCAAACGCGCGATGGAGTGCACTTCGGAGCCGTCGGCGACGCCTGGATGTTGTGGGCGGGACGCGTCGGGTTCGTATGGAAGTCCGGTAACGATTGGCACTATCACACGCCAGCGCCAGGCGGTGACTTTGCATGGGCGACCGACGGTGACTGCGCCGTCGGGCCGGTTGAGGTTGACTCAGACAACATTACGATCGGGAAGGTCTGTTGGAAGTGACTGCGGGGCCGAGAGGCTCCTGGGGGATCCAAGGAATCAGCCGTCCCCACGGGAACCGGAACTGTGTCCAGCACCCACTTCCGGATCCGCAGGTGACCTCGGATCCTCTTCGCGATGGGCATGTCGTCCGTGACCCACAGCTCCTGGGGCAGACCTGGGATCGCAATCCGGCCGTCACCGGCGAATACGCCCCGCCTCGTCCATGCGTCCGGGAGGCAGTCCAGGACCACTTCCTCCCGCTCCTCGTGGTCTTCGTGCACGAACCGCCCCGGTGCCGGCGGCGCGGAGTGCCCGAGCCCGCGTGGCACCCTCGGACGCCACCCGTGTCAAGACGGCCTCTGCACCGCCCGAGGAGGCGCGTGCGCGACAACGTTGGACGCGGACTGCGCGGCTTCCGACGCGTGCCGAGACCATGGACTATGCGACTTCGACGATGACCAATGCATCGCCAGTGACGCCGGGTGCGCGTCCAACCTCGACTGCCGCAGCGTGCGAGGATCTGTCGCCATCCCGACGTCTCCTCGTGTATCCAGGGGTGGATCGGTGGCCAGGGGCGAACGGCGTCGAGGTCATCAGCCTCGACGCGATCTGCCGCGAGGCCGCAGCGCACTCATGATGCAGCGCTCGGAGCCAGCCCGTGTCGACCGTCCTCCCGCCCATCCCCCTCTCCGGCGACGTCTCGATACCGCGCCTCGGCTTCGGCGTGTTTCGGGCCGGCGCGGCGACCCGCAGCGCGGTCCTGACGGCGCTCCAGGTCGGCTACCGCCACATCGATACGGCGCGCGTCTACAAGAACGAGGCGGACGTCGGCGAGGCGATACGGCGCAGCGGGGTGCCGCGGGGCGAGCTCTTCGTCACCACGAAGCTCTTCGAGCTGCACCCGTTCCTTCAGCAGCGGGACGTCGTCGCCCATTGCGAAGCGCTCGGGATCGCGGTCTCTGCGTACAGCCCGCTTACCAAGGGCAAGCGCCTTGCCGATCCCGCGCTCGGTGCGATCGCCCGCGAGATCGGCCACACGCCGGCTCAGGTGCTCATCCGGTGGTGCCTCCAGCGCGGATGGCCGACGATGCCGAAGTCCGTCACGCCCGAGCGCATCGCCGAGAATTTCGGCGCGCTCGACATCGCGCTCAGCGACGACGTCATGGGGCGCCTCACCGCGCTCGAAGATGGCACTCGGTGCGCGTGGGATCCGAGCACCGTGGTATAGAGCCATCATGTGGAAGCGCTCGTGGCTATTGACCTTCTGGGTGGCGTGCGGCGGTGGGGCCGAGGCTGTCGGTGACGTTTCGGCCGGCGACGTCGAGAGCGACGCCGCGCCTTTGGACGTGTTCGACGTCGACGAGGCGGACCTCCCCGGCGACTCCCCCGACCCCGGCGTGACGGCCGCCATCTTGAGCGGCCCCGGCTTCTGGGACGCGCCCTGGCCCAGCGACGCGCGCGGGCTCGCGGACGTCGCTCGCTTCCCGAACCCCGACGCCGCGCCGTACGTGCAGACGCTGGTCGACATGGTCCTCGGATCCGGCGGCTTCTCGGAGACCGGCGGGATCTTCTTCCGCTTCGACGGCCCCGTCGGACCGCTGCCGACGCTCTTCGACTCGGTGCTCGCGGACTCACCGATCCTCCTGGTCGCGCTCGACGATGGCGCCCGGATCCCGCTTCGGGCGAGCTTCTATGCGACGGCGTCGAGCCGCTTCGGCGCCAAGAACCAGCTCGCGCTCGTGCCGTTGCAAGGCCGCCCGCTCGCGCCGAAGACGCGGCACGCGGCCATCGTGCGAACCTCTCTCAAGGACGCCGACGGCCTGCCGCTGCGGCGCGCGCCCGCCGACTCGCTCGACCTCACTGTGCTCGACCTGACTGTGCTCGACGGCCTCGGCATCGCGCCGACCGAGGTCGCGGCGATGACCGTGTTCACGACGGGCGACTCCGGGGCCGTGTTGCGCGGGCTCGTGAACGCCGCACCGGCCGCGACGCTCGTGGAAGCGCCCGAACCCACCGGGGAGGTCTACGACGGCTTCTGCGTGCTCGAAGGGCGCGTGTCCTTCCCGAACTTCCAACACGGCGACGCGCCGTACGCCGAATCGGGAGGTCAGTTCGAGCTCAGTGACGGCGGCGCGGCCCTCCAGAACGGCACCGAGACCGCGCGCCTCTTCGTGACCGTCCCAATCGCCGCTCCCGGCCCAGAGGGCTTCCCGGTCGCCGTCTTCTCGCGCACAGGTGGCGGCGGCGATCGGCCGCTCATCGACCGCGGCGTCCGCGCGAAGGCGCACGGCGACTCGGTCCCGGGCACGGGGCCGGCGCGCGAGCTCGCCGCGGTCGGCTTCGTGGGCGTGATGGTCGACGGCCCCCACGGCGGCCTTCGAAACGTCACGGGCGGCGACGAGCAGTTCCTGATGTTCAACGCGCTGAACCCATGGGCGCTGCGCGACAACGTCCGCCAATCGGCGCTCGAGCTCGCGCTGCTCCCAGCGCTCCTCGATACGCTCGCGGTCAACGGCTGCGACGGGCAGCCGGTGGCGCTCGACACGGACCGCCTCGCGCTCATGGGTCACTCGATGGGGGCGTCGATCGGGCCGATAACCCTCGCGATCTCGGAGCGATACGGCGCCGGCGTCTTCAGCGGCGCCGGGTCGAGCTACCTCGAGAACGTGATGTGGAAGTTGAGCCCGACCCCGGTTCGGCCGGCGCTCGAAGCCTTGCTTGGCATCACCGGCGACGGCGGCCGCCTCGTCCACGGCGACCCGGTGATGTCGCTCCTCCAGTGGGCCGGCGAGCCGTCGGACCCGCCCATCTACGGCGGCGCGACGCGAGACGGGCACGTCCTGGTCGTGCAGGGCATCGTCGACACCTACATCCTGCCACCCATCGCCGCCGCGACGCAGCTCTCGATGCGGCTCCCGCTCGCGGGCCCGGATCTCGGCAAGGACCACCCCGAGCTGGCAGCCTTCGACACCTACGCGTCCCTGAACGCGCTCCTCGGCCTCACGCCGGTCGCCCTCCCCTACGCGCCCGCCGAGGGTCCGACGCGCGCGGTCGTTCACCACGTCGAAGACGGCATCGAAGACGGCCACGAGGTCTTCTTCCAGCTCGATGCGCCGAAAGCGCAGTACCGTCGCTTCCTGCAGCGGTGGGCGGCGGGCGAGGTGCCCGACATTCCCGCGCCCTGAGCGTCGCAGCCGGGCATCACGCGTGCGCCGCTTGCCGGCGGGGGGTTGAACCCGCACGATGCTGAAGTGCAATCTGCCGCTTCTTCATCGCCGCTCGGGGCCCTCGGACCGGACTACTACGTCCGTAAGCGCCGGCTCTCGGCGGCCACACGATGGCTATTGGTCGCGGTGGCCGTGGTCGGCTGCGGAGAGTCGACCTCGCCCTCCGAGCAGGACACGACGCCGCTCGATTCGACCGCGCCCCTGCCGGAGCCGGACGCGTCCGAGTCTGCCGAGGACAGCGTCGGCGAAGTCATGGACGATGTGGAAGCGCCCGAATGCGACGAGGTCTGTCAGGCGCAGGCGATCCCAGACGGTGACGACTGCGTCGGGACAGCCGACTACTTCGAACACTATTCCTGGCCTGTCGTCATCTCCAAGTGCGTCGCTTGCCATGTCGCCGGGGGGCAGGCCGAGAGCTCGCGGTATGTGCTGAAGCCCAAGGAGGTCCCGGGTTATCT
>JADMJS010000497.1 GCA_018780435.1 Myxococcales bacterium | reverse complement strand
GAGCGCATCGACGCCGTGAAGAGCAAGATCAGCAAGGCCGAGATGGCCGAAGCGCAGGCCAAGCTGGGCGAGATGGCGAGCAACGTGAACTTCTCGCCGGACGGCACCGGCATCAACGCCCTCGAAGAGAAGCTCGACGAGCGCATCGCGAACGCGCAGGGCAAGGTCCGCGTGGCCTCGGACCAGGTCGCCTCGCAAGAGTGGACAGCGACCGAAGGCGAGCAGAAAGCGCTCGAAGGCGCGGCGCTCGCCGAGTTCGCTCGAGAGATGGGCTTCGCGCCGACTCCCGCTCCGGTCGCGCCGATGGCCGTGCCGCGTGACCTCGGCCCCGCCGACGACGTCACGTCGAACAAGGTCTCTGCCTAACCGTGGCGTCGCCTCCGAGCGTGGCGCCCTCGGCGTCGATCCCGAACTCACCATTACCGCCGAACGCGACGGCCCTCACGCTCCCGGCCTGGGCCGAGGAGATGCGGGCCGTGTTTCGCGGCGCCACGGCGTCGCAGTTCATCCTTCATGGGGCCATTCATGACCTCGTGCCGGTGAACGCCGTCGACGGGACACCACGCTTCCTGTCCCTCAAGGCGTTCCTCGAGGAGGTGCTCTTCGGGCGCTTCGACGTCATCGTCCGTTACGACCGGGGCACGGGGATTCAAGTCCCGCGCGGCGCCGACGAGTTCTTGCGCTTCCTCCGCGGCTTCGACGACTGGAACGGCACGAACTACGCCAAGAGCCCTGCGTCGGTGCCCCGCGATCCCGCAGTGGCCCTCGCGGTCCTCGACCGCTTCCTGGAACATTGCGCGCAACATCAGGTCATCGAGGGGAACGCGCTCGTCCGACGGCCCATCCGAATTGCGGTCCTGGTGGACTACGCGCACTTCCTCGCGCCGAGCGGTGACACGCTTCAGGTGTCCGGTCGCCATGGCGACGCGCTCATTCGTCTGCTCGATTGGGCCAACGATCCCACGCTGGTCGAGGCCCAGGCAGTCACCATCTTGCTCAGCGAGAACCTGGCGGATCTACACGCGTCGCTCTCGGGTAACCCCTACGTCGCCAAGATCGAGATCCGGCTCCCGACCCAGCCGGAGCTGCACAGCTTCATTTCGCAGCTCCTGAAATCCGACGCCACCCTCGCGCAGGCGCTCGACATCGATTCGGAGGTGCTCTCGCAGCGGGTCGTGGGCCTCTCTCGCGTGAACCTCAAGCACGCGCTCCAGCACGCGGCCCGAAACGGGCTCAAGGTCGACTCGGCCTACGTCGTCGCCAAGCGGCGGGAGCTCATCGAGAAGGAGTGCCGCGGCCTCCTCGACTTCATCGAATCGGACATGCACCTCGACCACGTCGCCGGCCACACCGAAGCGCGGGCGTGGCTCCGCGACGACGCCAAGCTCTTGAGGCTCGGCCAGACCCGGTCGGTCCCCATGGGCTACTTGCTCTGCGGCCGCATCGGCACGGGGAAGACCTTCCTCACGACGTGCTGGGCGGGTGAGATCGGGATCCCGTGCGTGGTCTTCAAGAACTTCCGAGACCGCTGGCAGGGCTCGACGGAAGGCAACCTCGAGCGGATCTTCTCGATCTTGAAGGCGTTAGGCCAGGTGCTCGTGTTCGTCGACGAAGCCGACCAGGCGACGGGAAAACGCGACAGCGGCGCCGACGACGGGGGCGTGTCCGGGCGCATCTACGCGATGCTCGCCAAGGAGATGTCGGACACCCGCAACCGCGGCAAGATCGTCTGGGTGTTCGCGACCTCACGCCCCGACCTGGTCGAAGTCGACCTGAAACGGCCGGGGCGTCTCGACGTCCACATCCCGCTCTTCCCGCCGGAGACCGACGACGAGCGCAATGAGCTCTTCCGCTCCCTCGCGAAGAAGGTCGGTGTCGCCGTCGAGAGCGTGCCCGAGCTGCCGCCCGCGAGCCCGCTCTCGGGCAATGAGCTCGAAGCGCTCCTCGTCAGAGCGCGCCGAACGGCGGATCTCGCCGCGGCGACATCACTCGAGAAGGGGGCTGACGTCAGTGCGCCGGAGACGTCGACCGGAGCGCCCAAAAAGAAGGGCGGCCGTGCCAAGAAGACCGACCCACTACGGCAGGTCATCGAAGCCGCGCTCGTCGACTTCCGCCCCATGGCTCACAAAGAGAAGCTCGAGCTGATGGATCTCGTCGCGGTCAAGGAGTGCACCGACTCGCGCTTCCTCCCGCCCCGATACCGCGCGATGCCACTCGAAGACGTCGAGATTCGGATCGACGAGCTCAAGGCACGACTTCACGAGCGGTGAGGCGCGGGGGGGCTCCCCTCGGCCCCCATCCGGCGCGGCCTTAACTCCGGCGCGGGGTTGCCAGCCCGAACAGGACCCCACCTTCGGCGGCGCGAAGCACGAGGGTGTCTCGTGGCTCTTTACCGCTCGGCTTATCGACGACGCCATGCAGACGCAGCGAGTCGCCGTCCCGTAGTAGATACGTGGAGTAGCGTTCCTTCCCCGTGCGGCCGATCTCGCCGTAGACGTGATGGCCGCCGCGAATGTCCATCTGCGTCGGCTGCACCGGCACGTAGATGCGCCCGGTCCCATCGTCGATGAAGAAACCACCTTGCTGCCGATCGAGGTGATCGAACATCCACAGGTTTCGGCTGCCCCGGTCCCCGCGCCCCTGCGACTCGTAGGTGGCCGAATACCAGATCGCCTTGTCGCCGCTGGGCCCAAAGGTCACTTCGGTGCGCGCCGACACGGTGCCCGAGACGATGACGGACGAGCCGACCAGGGCGCCTGCGAAGGTCGGCGCCGCGCCTGGCTTGACCGGCGCGGTCGCAGCGGGACCAAGGATGGCGGAAATCGGGGTGATTTTACGAAAGCGGAAGAACCACATGATGCGTCTGGTCTAACCGCGACCGGCGGTCTACGCAAGCTTGGTCCGGCGACATCATTCGCCACGGCCTCTTCGAATCCGTATACTCCCACGCGGCGCCCCGTGCCCTCACCCGTCGCCGAGGTACTTGTTTGAGCGAAGCCGTGAACCGTTCCGGTGCGGGCCCGTCGGCCTCTCCGTCCCCAGCCCCGCACGACGGTCCTTCCGTCCGCACCTCCGGACGCCCAGATGTCCTCGGCGGAAGTACCGACACCCACGCGTGCCAGCGCCCGGGTTCGGGAGCGAGGAGGGCCGACGAAGGCGTCGCCCTGACCCACGTCGAGGAGGGCCGACGACGCTCCCGGGCTTGGGCGCCAGCGCGGGGGCGTTGGGACTTTCGCGGAGGGCAACAAGGGCTTTGGCGCCTCACGGCGACGGCCGTCGCGGCGTGGACCGCCGTCCTAGTCAGCTCGTTTGGCTGTAGCGATGCCGAGCCGCCGCAGATCATCGGCGGGCAAGACACCGGCCAGAAGGACGTCGCGGACGACAAAGACACGGGAGCCTTCACGAACGACGGCCTCGTGACCTTCCCCGACATCCCGGACACGAGCGCCCAGAGCGACGTCGAGATCGTCCCAGGCGGCCCAGGTTGGGAGTGCCTCAACAACGACGATTGCGACAGCGAGTGGTGCGTCATCACGTCGCAGGGCAAACAATGCTCGGAGAAGTGCATCGACTCGTGTTTGCTCGAGGGGTGGGGCTGCAAGCCGGTCGAGACCCTCGGCGGCGACCAAGCGCAGATCTGCCTCCCCCTGTACCCGAACCTGTGCGACCCGTGTGCATCACACGCCGATTGCAACCTGAACCCCGGCGACTCGTCCAGCTTCTGTCTCCCTCGGGAAGACGGCCTCGGCTCCTTCTGCGGCGCCGACTGTTCGACCGGTATCGCTTGCCCCGACGGCTACGCCTGCGAGGACATCCAAGTCAGCGGCGTCGGCGTCCGCAAGCAGTGCCAGCCCACTGCCGGCGCGTGCGGCTGCTCCGCACGGGCGATTGCCCTCGAGCTCGCGACGCCGTGTTCGAGCACGAACGAGTACGGCACCTGCCTCGGTGAACGGACCTGCGAACCCGTGGGCCTGTCGCCCTGCTCGGCGGACGTCCCGGCCGAAGAGACCTGCGACGCCGGCGACGACGACTGCGACGGGGAGACGGACGAGGACGGCGCCACGGGTTGCGTCCCGTACTTCAAGGACCTCGACGAAGACGACTACGGCAGCACGGCGTCCGAACGGTGCCTCTGTGGACCGAATGGCACCTTCACCGCCGTGGAGAGCGGCGACTGCAACGACTCGGTCGCGCTCGTCAACCCGAGCTCGACCGAGCAGTGTGATGGCGTCGACAACGACTGCGACGGTGAAACCGACGAAGCAGGCGCCCTCGGCTGCACCAAACGTTATGCGGACGTGGACCAGGACACCTGGGGCGACCTCGAGACCGAGGTCTGCCTCTGCGCCGACGACGGCGCGCACCCGGCGCTGAAGTCGGGCGACTGCGATGACACCACGGACACCGTCAGCCCCGTCGCCGCCGAGGTCTGCGACGGCCTCGACAACGACTGCGACGGCTTCAAGGACCCGGTCGGTGCCACCGGCTGTACCCTGTCCTTCCTCGACGCTGACACCGACACCTTCGGGATCATTACGGATTCGAAGTGCCTCTGCACGCCGACAGCCCCCTACTCCGCCACGCTGAGCGGGGATTGCGACGACAAGAACGGCACGGTGAATCCAGACGCGGCGGAGACCTGCGGCGGTATCGACGACAACTGCGATGGCATCACCGATCCACCGAACGCCGTCGGTTGTCAGCCCTATTACCGCGACATCGACGAGGACAAGGTCGGGCTCGCGGACGACAGTCAGTGCCTGTGCGCGCCATCGGCGCCGTACTCGGCACTAGCCAAGGGCGACTGCAACGACGCCGATCCGTTCACGAGCCCCATCGCGAACGAAGCCTGCAACGACAAAGACGACGACTGCGACGGCTCCACGGACGAGTTCGGCGCCGCGGGCTGCAAGGACCACTACAAGGACGAGGACGGGGACGACTACGGCCTCAGCGCCGATGCGCGATGCCTCTGTGACGCCGATGACGTCTACTCCACGCTCGTCGGTGGCGACTGTGACGACGAGGACGAGGCCCGCTCGCCGGCCGCCAGCGAACAATGCGGCAACGGCAAAGATGACGACTGCGATGGCCAGACCGACGAAGAAGGCGGCGCGGCGTGCGTGACCTACTACCGCGACAGCGACGGCGACCTCTACGGCACGGAGCTCGACAGCCGCTGCCTCTGCGGCCCCGGCGGTGCCTTCACCACCAAGGTCGCGGGCGACTGCAATGACAACGAAAAGCCGGTCTACCCGGGCGCCGCCGAGCTGTGCAACACGGCCGACGACGATTGCGACGGCCAGACCGACGAGGAGGGAGCCTCATCGTGCGTCACGTACTTCCTCGACGATGACAAGGATCTGTACGGCGTTACGGGCAGCACGAAGTGCCTATGCGCCGCCACGGCGCCTTATACGGCCCTCATCGGCGGGGACTGCAAGGACTCGAGCGACGAGATCCGCCCGAACCGCCAAGAGCTGTGCAACGGCATCGACGACGACTGCAACGACGTCATCGACGACGAGAACGCCGTAGGCTGCGAAGTTCGTTACCTCGATGTGGACAAAGATGGCTTCGGCGTGCCGGGCAGCCAGAAGTGCGTGTGCCCGGGGCACCCGACCCTCACCGCCACCAAGGGCGGCGACTGCAACGACAACGACCTGCTCGTGTACCCAGGCACGCCGTGTGGCGCGCCCTCCTGCAGTGGCGCCACGTTGACGTCGCCCCCGATGTGCGAAGGCTCCGGGACCTGCACGCCGGGGGGCGCCGCCCCCTGCCCGGGCGGCACCGTCTGCGAGAACACGACCGCGTGCAAGACCGGCTGTGTCTCGAACGCGGACTGCATCGCCGGGAACACCTGCATCGGCGGGACCTGCACCGGCAAGAAGCCGGACGGCACGGGCTGCGTCGACGGATCGCAATGTCAGTCGGGCTACTGCGACAGCGGCTTCTGTTGCGCGGGAGGCAAGTGCTGCGGCGGCGTGGCGTCGCAATGCGACGACGGGAACCCGTGCACGGACAATGCCTGTACGAACTTCCAGTGTGCCGCCTCGAACAACACCGCGGAGTGCGGCGCCGCGTTCTGCGACGGCAGCAGCTACACCGCACCCCGCACGTGCGACGGTGGGCTCTGTAAGGCGGGGGGCGTCATCACGGCGTGTACAACGAGCGATCCGTGCCTCGTCGCCGAGTGTTCGCTCACGTCAGGGACCGGTTGCCGCACCAAACCCGCGGCGCCGGGCACGACCTGCGCCGCCGCGACCTGCAGCGGCTCGACGGCGACCAACGCCAAGCTCTGCGACGGCAGCGGCGGCTGCTCGCTCGCTGGGACGACCTCGACGTGCCCAGGCGGCTTCATGTGCAACGCCGCCGCCGGCGCTTGCAAGACGAGCTGCACCGTCGGCAGCGACTGTCGCGGTGGTTTCTACTGCGACGGCGGCCTCTGCTTGCCCCTGAAGGGCGACGGCTCGACCTGTGGTGAAGCCGCCGAGTGCATCTCCGGGTATTGCGAGAGCAACGTCTGTTGCGCGAGCGGGCAATGCTGCCGAAACGCGGGCGACTGCAACGACGAGAACCTGTGCACGACCGACGCCTGCACCGGCAGCTACCAGTGCCAGAACACCGCCAACAACCTGCAGTGCGCTATCGGAAGCTGCCTCGCCGATGGGAACTACCAGGAGGCCAAGTTCTGTCAGGATGGGGCTTGCACGACGGGCGGTGGCACCGTGAGCTGCGAATCGAACGACCCGTGCAAGATCGACACGTGCAACGCCGCGACGGGCGGTTGCGGGCAGAAAGCCACACCGATCGGGACGACGTGCGCACCCGCGTCATGTACCGGCGCCTCCAAAACGACCGCGAAGGTCTGCGATGGCCTCGGGAGCTGCGCCCTCGGTGGCTCCATCCAGCCCTGCCCCGGCGGCTACACGTGCGGGCCGGATGGCGAGTCCTGCCGAACCGGCTGCACCAGCAGCACCGAGTGCCAAGCGGCCTACTTCTGCTCCGGCGGCATCTGCCTACCGAAGAAGGTCGACGGCGGCACCTGTACGACCGCGGCCGACTGCGTTTCAGGCAACTGCGTGAACGGCACCTGCTGCTCCTCCGGCAAGACCTGCTGCCAGGACGACGGCGATTGTGACGACGGCAACGCGTGCACGCTGAACACCTGCAACGGAGAGTCGTGGTGTACGGTCAGCTTCGCGCCGGTATCGACGCAGTGCGAAGCCGGTTCCTGCAACGGGCTCACGCGTACGCTCCCGAAGAACTGCAACGGCTCGGGGAGCTGCACGGGTGGTGGCACCACCGAGAACTGCGATCTCGGCGGCGCATGCCGGTCTTATGGCTGCACCCCCTCGGCGTGCACCACCACGCTCTCCCAAAACGGCACCGTCTGCGGTGCCTCGACGTGCTCGAACTACACCTTCACCCCGACTCGGACCTGCCAAGCCGGCCTGTGCAAGTCGGAGACGGCGACGGTGTGCGTAGGCGGCTATGCCTGCGCGTCCGGCACCGGTTCCTGCTCCGCCGGTTGCGTCACCGACGCTGGCTGTCAACCCGGGTACTTCTGTGCGGCGACCGGCGCCTGCCAGCCGAAGCGCGACGACGGCGAGGCGTGCTCCAAAGACAGCCAGTGCTCCTCGGCGCACTGCGACGGCGGGATCTGCTGCTCCACCGGACGATGCTGCCTCAAGAACTCCGATTGTGGTGACGGGAACACCTGCACGGACGACGCCTGCAATACGACGACGTTCACATGTGGAAACCCGAACAATACGAACGAATGCCTTCAGGGCTTCTGCTTTGGACTCGAGCACTATGCCGGCCGCACCTGCAGCGCGGGCGCGTGTGCCGTTGGCGGCGCCTATACAAACTGCGCACCGCAGACGCCGAACTCCTGCTTCGTCTACGGGTGCGATCCCGATCTCGGCTGCACCGAATCCCCAGCCGCGTCGGGCGTCGTGTGCGGCGCTCCGAGCTGCATCGGCAACAAGCTGACCTCGTCGTCGACCTGCAATGGCGCCGGTACCTGCACCTCGCCGACGGCCATCACCTGCGCGGGCGGATTCTCCTGCAACAGCGCCGGGACGGCCTGCCGCACGGGCTGCACCACCGACTCCGAGTGTTCCTCCGGCTTCTTCTGTGCCTCCCCGAACTGCGTCCCGAAGAAGATCCCGGGCGGTCCCTGCACGACGAACGCGGAGTGCTCGACCGGCTACTGCAACAGCGGGTTCTGCTGCACGTCCGGGTCGTGCTGCGGCAGCGACCTGAACTGCAATGACGGCGAGGGCTGCACGCTCGACTATTGCGACCCGACCTACAAGTGCGCCACGACGAAGCTGACGTCGCAGTGCGCGACGCCAGTGTGTAACGGGCTCGTCTTCAGCAACACCAAGTTCTGTGAGCTCGGCACCGGAAAGTGTACGGGCGGCGGGGCGCTGACGAACTGCGACGGCGGAAATCCTTGCTACAGCTACGCCTGTGACCCCGCCATCATCGGCAACCCCTGCGTGGCGTCCCCTCGAACGGGCGCCCCGTGTGGTGCCGGACAGTCGTGCTCCGCGAACAAGCTCACGACCCAGTCCACGTGCAACGGCTCCGGGAGCTGCCTAGTGGGCAATGTCATCGACTGCCCGAATGGCCTCACGTGCGCCGATGCGACCGCCTGTCGGTCGCTCTGCACTCAAGACACCCACTGTCGGGCAGGCTACTTCTGCGACACCGGCACCTCGAAGTGTGCGGTGAAGGTCGACGATGGCGGGGTGTGCCTCGCGGGCACTCAGTGCGCGTCCGGCTACTGCAACAGCGGCTACTGCTGCACCAACACCGGAAGCAACCCGACCTGCTGCCCGAACGCCGCCTTCTGTGACGACGGGAGCTTCTGCAAGGTCTGG
>JADMJS010000461.1 GCA_018780435.1 Myxococcales bacterium | reverse complement strand
AGCGTGTAGATGATGGGCTCGTTGACCTTCGCCTGCACGGTGGTCGTGGTCTTCTGGAGCGTCATCAGGGGTCCCGCGAGGACCGACAGGGTGGTCGACGCGGCGTTGTCCGGCGGATTCAGGTCGATGATGCCCGGATCGTTGATGGTGATGCTCGACGGCATCACGAGCTCCAGATCGGTCGCGGTGAAGGCGGAGGCCAGCTTCAGCCCGAGACGTTTGGTGATGGGGCCGACGCCCGCACCCACCGAACCGAGGGCCAGAGTACAATTGAAGCCCCCGCCCGTTTGCACGACACAGATCCAATTGGTGTCGCCCACGAGTGGGTTTCGCGCGACCTTGGGCGGGAGCGTGACGGCGAGCGTCACGGAGTTCGCGGGCTCGGAGCCGGCGTTCCGATAGCTGAAGTCGAGGTTCACGAGAGAGCCAGCCACGACGTTCGCGGGGGTCGCTACCGCCGATACGGAGAGGTCGGGCGCGCCGCCCACCTGCACTTCGTGGGTAAAGGAGTCATTGCTGGCGTCGAGTTCGTCGCCATGGGCGTTGTCGTCAGCGATGCTGACTTGGTTCGTGATCTTGGCCACCTGATTGAGGCTCGCGTTTACCTTCACGGTGAACGTCAGCTTCAGCGGCGCGCCATTCTTCGGGAGCGAGCCGATGGTCAGTGGGCACGGGGTCCCGCCCGCGACGGTCGCACAGCCCCAGACGATCGGCGCCGACGAGTCCTGATTGACATCGACGCCTTCGACGAACGTCGTATTGGCAGGGACGCGCTCGGTGACGACGACGCCAGTGGCGTCCGCAGTCCCGCGGTTCTCGATGGTCAGCGTGTACTTGACCGTCTGATTCGTGGTGACCACGGTGGAGTCCGCGATCTTGGTGACCACGATCTCCGGCCCCGGCTCCACCGGGGTGAGCTCCGTGAGCGTGTTGTTGGCCGTCGAGAGCTCGGCTTGGCTGCCGCCGGCCAGGACTTGCGCCGTATTGGTCAGGTTCGCTTCGTTCTTGGTCAGGGTGCTATTGACCTTGACCGCGAAGAGCACGGACGACGGCGTGTTGATGGCTAGCGCGCCCACCGTAAAGGTGCAGACCGCGCCCGCGAGGCCGGCGGCGGGAGTACAGTTCCAGCCCTGCGTGCTCGACGCGGCGAGGAAGCTCGTCCCAACCGGGACGGTCTCGCGAAGCGATACACCGCTCGCGTTGAGGCGACCGACATTCTCGTAGGTGATCGCGTAGGTCAGCGTGTCTCCGAGGCCGACCGTGACGTCGCCATCGTCGATGTCCGAGATGATGAGGTCCGGGAGGGCCGCGACGTTGACGGTCGCCGACTGACTGTTGTTGGCGGTGGAGAGCTCACCAGTGCCGGTGATCTCGATGGCGGCCGTGAGCGGGATCTGGGTCACGTCGGCCGCGACTTCGGGGTCGACGAGCAGCGCGAACGTGGCGGTCGGGGTCGGTGCCTTGTTCGACGTGATCGGCCCGACGCTGAGTCGGCAGACCGAGCCCGCCTGCCCGGCGGCCGGGTTGCAGCTCCAGCCGGCCGTCGACCCCGTGGAGCGGAAGGACGTCTCCGCAGGCACCGTCACGGCGAGGTGCACCGTCGTGGCGGTCGCGCTACCGAGGTTGTTGTAAGTGATGGTGTAGATAATGGGATCGTTGGGCTTTACGCCCGCGCCCGGTGCGTTGTGCGAGAGCGAGATGAGCGCGGGATCGGGGGCCGTGCCGATGGAGGAGGTCACCGACGCGGTGTTGTCGGTGAAGTTCAGGTCGTTGCCACTCCCGGCGATCGACGCGGTGCTCACGATCTCCGTGGCCTGGGCCGGCAACGCGGCGTCCACGGTCACTCGGAACGTGGCCGAACCCGAGGCGAAGGGCGCGAGGTTCGGCAACGACAAGGTGCACGACTTACCGCCGCCCGTGCCTTGTGAGCAGACGAAGGAGGTCGGCCCGTCGGGCGTGAAGGTCGTGTAGACGGGAATCGTCTGCGTCAGCACGGGCACGAACGCGGTCTGATTTCCGACGTTCGAGTAGTTGAGCGTGTACGTGATGATGCTGCCGGGCTGCACGGCCCCGCCGCCCTGTACGGTGGCCGACATGGTCACCTTGAGATCCGGGAGCTTGTCCACGGGAGTCGTGATCGAAGCTCCGTTGTTGGAGGTCACAATCTCGGGGACGTTGGCCGGATCGCCCGGGTCGTCCTGGAGGTCAGCCGTCATCACGACATTGGACACCGTACGGGGGAGGGTCGAATCAACGGTCACGGCGAAGTCGACCGTGCCGGTCGCGCCCGCGGCGAGGTCGCCCACGTCGAAGACACACGGCGTGCCCGCGGCGCTGCCGTCCGGGCAGCTCCACGTCGTCGGCGACACCGCGGCGGCGTTGGAGGTGGCGTTGTTCGGCACATTCACGGTGACCTCGACTCCCTTCGAGAGTGCGTTGCCGAGGTTCCGGTACGTGAAGGTGTAGACCTGGAGTGTCCCGACCGTGACCGAACCACCGCTGGCGACCGCCGTGAGCGCCAGATCCGGCGCCGCCTTGACCGGCGTGGTCACCTCGGCCTGGTTGTTGGTCGTGTTGAGCTCGGACGGGTTCACGCCGGCGTCTGTAATGGAGAGCGTCGAGGTCACTCCGCTGAAGCTTTCGGGGACCGACGCGGCGACGACGACGGTGAACGTGCGAGTCCCCTGCCCGGCCGACGCGTTGGCGGTCACCGTCGGAATGTCCCCGAGTGACAGGGTGCAGACGGAGCCAGCAACGCCGCCGTTCGGGCACGTCCACGCCGGCGTATCGCCGCCGACGACATACGTCGCGCTCGCCGGGACGGTGGCCGACAGGACGACCCCGGTCGAGGTGCGCGTCCCGATGTTCTTCCAGGACGCGGTATAGACGAGCGTCTGCCCCGCCACGACCGTGGGCGACCCCGCGGTAGCGGTCACTTGCAGATCCGGCGCCTGACGGACGGGGATGACGAGGGTGGTCGCGTCGTTGGTGGCGTCGAGCTGGGCGGGCGAACCGGCGATCGTGGTCGAGAGCACCAACGAGATGGCCGTGTCCGTCGCCGTCAGGATGTCGTCGACCTTGACGACGAAGGGCGCCGACGCATTGGTGCCGGCGGTCTGAGCGCCCGAGAAGCTGCAGGTAGTTCCGCCGAGCCCAGCGCCGGGGCAGCTCCAAAGCGTCGAGCTCTGGTCCGGGAGGAAGGTGGTCTTCGGGGGCACCGTCAGGGTGACGGTCTGGCTCGTGATGTTGGCGGTCCCCTTGTTCCCGTAGGAGACGGCGTAGCTGATCGTGGCGCCCGTCGCCGCTTCGGTGGTGGTGCTCGTAACGGAGACAAAGGCGTCGGGCAGAGACGCGATCGACGCGCTTGCCGACGCCGTGTTGTTGGAGGTGACGGGGTCCGCGCCATTGGCGAGGTCGTCCGAGATCGCGACCGTGTTGGCGACCGCCGTGAGCGCAGACGTGAGTGGGTTCACGACCTTGACGACGAACTTGTGGCTCGGCCCGGCGCCGACGGCCATCGCACCGATAGACAGCGTACAGGACGTACCGGCGACGCTGCCGTTCGCGCAGGACCAGACCGACGGGGCGCTCGCGGCGCTGTCGTAGGTGGCGCCGGGCGGGACCGTCTCGGTGAGAATCACCCCGGTCGCCGCCTGATTGCCCGCGTTGGAGGTGCCGAGGTTGAAGGTCGCTGTCCCACCCGGGCTGAGGTTGGTCGACGACGTCGTCTTGGTCACGGCCAGATTCGGGGCGGCGTCGACGGGGGTGACGGTCGCGTCCGCCGCGGCGACGGTGGAGGGGTCGTCCGTCGAAAGCTGAGTGAAGTTCGAGCCTTGAACGACCCCCGTCGCGGTGACGGCGGCGACGCCCGCCGCGAGTGGCGAGTTGACGGTCACGTCGAAGGTCACCGTCGCCGACGCCGAACCGGCGACCGTCCCGATGGTCACGGAGGAGACCGTGCCGGGGGCCGCGCTGCCATTCACCTTGAGGGAGCTCGCGACGTAGCTCGTGTTGGCCGGGATCGAGCCAGCGAACACCACGGCTGACGCGTCGGTGTTACCCGTGTTGGCGACGGTGAGGGTGTAGCGGAGGGTGTCCCCGGGCTCGACGAGCCCGTCGGAGTCGACGTCCACGTGGTGGGTGTCGACGAAGGACGCCGTCACGATCGGGGCGGCGGTGACGTTGATGGAGAGCGAACGCGTGTCGTCCACGGGGTCGGCGTCGATGCCGACGCCGCCGACGCTAGCGATGGTGGCGGTGTTCGCGATGCTCGTGGTGCCGGCCGGGACCGGGTTCACGACCCGAACGCCGAAGCGCACGTTACCGAAGCCGCCGGCATTGACGGTGCCGACCGTGGTCGTGCAGCTCGTTCCGGCGGTACTCTGATCCGCGCAGCTCCAGACCGTCGGCGAGCTCGTCGCCACATCGAAGCGCGTGTTCGGCGGCACAGTCTCACTGATGGTGACGCCCGTGGCGCCGGCGGAGCCCTCGTTGGTGTAGTTGATGGTGTACGCGACCGTCGCGCCTGGGGTCGCCGAGGTCGGATTCGCCGTCATCGCCGTGAGGTTCAAGTCGAAGCGAGTGACCGTGCCGTTCACCGTGATGCCGTTGTTCGTGGCGACGGCGTCGGGCGAGTCGGACCCCGTCGTCACGACCGCCGCGAGCACGGCACCCGAGAGCGCCGTGTTGGCCACCGCGAACGCGACAGCCATCGACGTGGACGAGCCCGCCGTCAGCGTACCGGCGGCACAGCGGATCTTGGAGGACACGGGGGTGCAGGCACCGGACGACGAGGCCGGCACGAACGTGGTCCCGGACGGGATCGTCGTCTCGATGAACGCGCTGGCGGCGTCGGACGGACCCACGTTCGACAGCGGTAACGTCACCATCCAGTTCGAGCCTGCCGGGACCGTGGCCGGCGCCGATGCGGTGTTGCCGGCGAGATCGCTCGACCGGGTGACGTCGGTGGAGAAGACTTTGGTGTCGTTGCCGGGCGTCGGATCGGGCGACGCCGACGACACGGTGACCGTGCTGCCGAGTGGCGTCCCGGCCGTCGACGACGGGTTGCTCGTGAAGACCACGTTGAACGAACGATTGGCGCCCGCATTGATCGACGAGAAAGAGCACTGGACCTTGGTGAGGAGGTCACCGCAAGCGGCGTCGGAGGATCCGGGGACGAAGGTCGCATTGGCGGGATAGGTCACTTCGACCACGACGTTCGACGCGTTCGACGGACCCGCATTGGCGGCCACGATGCCGTAGGTGAGTGTATTGCCCGCCGTGACGCTCGCCGGCCCGGTCGAGGCGGACACGGACAGGTCGCTCGCCCGAGCGGAGGTGCCGTTCAGGGTCGTGGCGTTGTTGCTCGCGGTCCCGTCGGACGACGCGCTGCCAACGCCGGTGGTCGTAGCGAAGGCCGTCCCCGAGCTTGCCGACGCCGGGACGGCGAAAGCCACCGTGAAGTTGCTCGTGGAGCCCGGCGTGAACGCGCCGGTGACGTCGCACTTCACCTTACCGCCGCCCGTGTCGGCGCAGATGGCCGTCGACGACGCGTCGACGTAGGTGAGCCCGGACGGAATGGTCGTCTCCACGAACGCGGAGGCCGCGTCGGACGGACCGAGGTTCTGGACTTGGAGGGTCACCAGCCAATTCGCGCCCGCGGTGGCGCTCGTGGGCGCGCTCGACGTCAAAGACGAGAGGTCGCTGCTGCGAACGACGCTGCTCGAGAGCGCCGCCGTGTTGTTCCCGGGCGTTCCGTCGGTCGACGCGCTGCTGGCCGTGAGGGTGGACGTGAGATTGGCGCCCGCGGCCGCCGACGCACCGACGTTGAAGGTGATGGTGAAGCCGGCGCTGCCGCTCACGTCGAGGCTCCCGAGTGCACACGAGAGCGGTCCGCTGCCCGTACACGCCACGGTCGAGCTCGCGTAGGTCGTGCCGGACGGGATGGGGACGGAGACCACCGTCGTGGACGCGCTCGACGGCCCGGCGTTGGATACCGACACCGTGTAGCTGAGGCTACCACCCGCGGTGACGTTCGCCGGCGCGGAGGCGCTGATGGCGAGGTTGCTCGCGCGTGTGACCGACGTCGACGCACTCTTCGTATTGTTGCTGGGAATCGACTCGTCCGAGGTCGACGACACGCTCAAAGTCGACGCGAGCACCGTGCCGGTTCCGACCGTCGCCGGGACGAGGAACTCGATGGTGAAGGTGGAGGTGCCACCGAGCGCGATGGTGCCCAGGGCGCAGGTGCGTGTGCTGCCACCCGAGCACGTCACAGACGACGTGGAGTACGTGGTCCCGGCGGGGACCGGGATCGAGACTTCGGTGCCAGCCGAGGTCGACGGCCCATTGTTATTGACCGCGACCGTGTAGATGAGCGTCGCGCCGGCGTTGACGTTCGCCGGAGCGGTGACGGTCAGATCGAGGTCCGACGATCGCACCACAGTCGTGCTGGCGGTGGTCGTGATGCCGCCGGTCGCTTCACCGAACGACGTCGTGGAGATGGTCGTCGTGAGCCCAGCGCCGATGACCGCGGACGGGTCGACGAGGAAGGAGACGCCAACGGACGTGGTCGCCCCGGCGGCGATGCTCCCGAGCGTACACGTCACGATGTTGGCGCTCTCGGAGCACCCGGTGCCGGAGGCGAAGGTGGTCCCCGACGGGACGGTGAGCTTCACGGTCGAGGTCGTACTCGCCACGGATCCCGCGTTGGTGACGGCGGGGCTGACGACCCAGTTCGCACCGGCGGTAGCCGTCGCCGCGGCGCTCACGAGGACCGTGTGTTCACATCGGGAGCCAAAGCGGCCGGCGTTACAGGTGCAGACGCTCGCGGCGCACGTACCGTTGGAGGTGCAACGGCTCGCCGCGGTGGAGTTGGTGCAGCCGGTAGCCCGGTTGCAGGTGTCCGTCGTGCAGGAGTCCGAGTCGTTGCAGCCCGCATCGTTCGGACAGCGGGTCTCGAAGGCGCCGATGTCGCAGGGGCTCGTTCGGGTGAAGAGCGCAGTCTGGTCTTCCGTAACGGGATTCGAGGCCGAGTCCGTACAGTTGCCCGTACCGATGACGTTCGATCCGAGCGCCGGCAGCATCGTGGAGGTGAGCCCGCCGTTGTTCCCGAGGGCTCCTAGGGTCGCTGCGGTGGTGGTGTCGTTGGCGCCGCCGACGGGACAACCGGTCCCCGACGCGGCGTTGAAGTTGTTCGACGTGATCGAGCCGGAGGACGGAGCGGCGCAGGCGTCGCTGATGACGGAGTTGCGGTAGATGATGGTCGAACCGGCCCCCGAGGCGACCAGCCCATCGGGATCGGCGGTGTCGTTCGAGTTGCCCGCCAAGGTGACGTTGTTCAGGACGATGTCGGCCCCGCCCTGAGCGAGGATGCCCGCGACCGGTGGAGGGCAACCCCCACCCGTGTCGCCGGTATTGGCCGTGATCGTGCTGTTGGCGATGGTGACCGTGCCGGCGGTCGCGGCAATGGCGCCACCCGCACCGGCGGTGTTGGAATCGATCAGGCAACGGGTGAGCGTCACCGTCCCCGCCGTCAAGATGGCACCACCGAGGCCGGGTGGACTCGACGCCGGACAGTTCGCCGCCGCGCGGCCATCTCCCCCTTGGAAACGCGTGTCGACGGCGCTGAATGACGCGCCACTGTTGACCTGCACCCCAGCGCCATCCACTCCGGACCCGCCATCGATCACCAATCTCTCAAGCGTGATGGTGCCGCTGATCACGTGGATGGCACGGTCACCCGTGGCGGCGACGATCGTCGCGACTTGACCCGTCGGACCTTGAATCGTGAGGGTGCCATCGACGTCGAGGTCGCCGGCGACGGCGGTGTCGTCAGTCCCGGTGATCGTGATGGTGTACGTCGAGGCCGCGAGCTGGATGACGTCGGCGCCGGCGCCGCTCCCGAGCTCACACTCGGGGTAGTCCGTCGCGCCGACACCCGAGAAGATGGCCTCTCGCAGCGAACAAACCGAGTTCGCGACGAGCTCGTCCGTCGTCGTCTCGACGTTGATGGTCACGGCCGAAGCCGATCCCGCCCACGCGACGGCGCAGAGCAGCCAGACAGGGAACCACGCCGGGGTGACGACTCGGATGCGAGTGCTCGGCGGGTTGATCGGTCGGGTAGTTCGCATCGGTGACGTCCGTGCTCGAAGCTAAAGGGTCGAGGGTCGAGTGCCAGCGCGGGAGCTTACACAACTGCTTCCCCTTTTCCCAATCGGCACGCGCCTCGTTGAAGCTTGATGCCGTCGCCACAGGGATCGTGGCCGACGCTCGGTCGCGCCAGCCGTGATCGTGACCGCACTCGCAGTTCGGTGTAGCTTCCCCGCGGTCGAGACCAGCCCCGGCTGTTCGTGCGTGAGCAACGCGGGTGCAAGAAGGAGAGACGATGTCCACGGAGTACCTTCAAGGCCTCATCGGCCTCCTGAACGGGCCTTGCCAACGCTGGCTCGAGGTCGCGGCCAGCCACTGCAAGCAGCGGAAACAAATCGAGATCCGGATGGAGCATCTCCTCCTCGGCGTCCTCGACGAGCCCATGAGCGACTTCTGCATCCTACTCCGGCGGCTCGACGTGGACGCGGCCCGCATGAAGAAGGGCGCCCAGCGCGTGCTCGAGACCTTCGGCGCCGGCGGTGCGGACGATGAGCCCCCCGTCTTCGACCCGAAGCTCTGCCGCCTCTTCGAGCGCGCCTACCTCATTGGGGGCCTCCATCTCGATCTCAAAGAAGTTCGAAGTGGATCCATCTTCGTCGCGCTGCTCGAGAACCCCGAGAAGTACGGCAAGGGGCCCCACCTCGACCTCTTCCACGGCGCTAAGATCGACACGATCATCCGCGAATTCCACGACTTGCTCGGCGGGTCGATGGAGGCGAAGGCCCGGGGCGGACGTGGTCGCGAGAGCGGCCCGGGCGACTCGCCGATCGTAGAAGGCGGCGCGCTCTCGA
>JADMJS010000139.1 GCA_018780435.1 Myxococcales bacterium | reverse complement strand
GTGGGGTCTATAAGACGCTCCACCTTCGGGCGAATAGCTCAGTGGGAGAGCGTCGCCTTTACACGGCGAGGGTCACAGGTTCGAAACCTGTTTCGCCCACCAGCAAGGTTTCAGATTCGGCTCGCATCATGGAGTCGAAGTTCCGAAGTGGCTCACGACAGGGAGCCGAAAATTTGGGGTGGTAGTTAAGTCGGTTATAACGCCGGCCTGTCACGCCGGAGGCCGCGGGTTCGAGTCCCGTCCACCCCGCCAAAATCGAAAGCCCGGAAGGTCCGCCTTCCGGGCTTTCGTGTTTTAAGCTCTCGGGTCTGCCGCAGACATCGCCCGGCCCCCGGAAGGTCTCTGCCTCCGGGAGCCCACGCGTCACATCACCGCTTCTGCGACACCTTCGTGAGGATCGTGCGCAGGTCGCCGCTGTCGGCATAGAACTCTTCCGTCGACGGCGAGTTGATGAGGATACGTTCGACGTCCCGGAGGAGCGCCTTGGGCGAGCTCGCTTCGATCATGGTGCGCGCGAGCTGTTCGACGAGGGCGTCGGCGGAGTCGGGGACGAGCTCGATGAGCTCGCGGGCCTCGAGCTCGGCGATCAGCTCACGCGCGACTCGCGGCGCTTCGCGCTCAAGCTCACTCTGCGGCGGGAGATAAGGCTGGACGAACTCAATCGCGGCGGCCGAGGTCTGCCGTGCATGCGCGCCGGCGGCCGCGAGCGCCGGGTCGTCAGCCGCCTTCAGGGCGGACTCGAGCGCCCAGGAGAGGTCCTCGTACGCCGCGGGCGGGACGGTCTTCTTGCCGAAGCGGAGCTCGATGAGGAGCCGACAGAGCCCCGACTTGTCGAGGCGGTCCTGAAAGAGCTCAAGCGCCGTGAGCCGCGCGGAGCTGCCCATGAGCTGGATGGAGTCCTTGATGACGCGGTTCACCGCGACCTCGTCCCCGACGGCAGCCAGGATCGGCAGTACGTCTTCCCAGAGCTCGGGGCGCTTCTCGTAGACCTTGAGCACGATGTCCTGACAGCTCTTGTGCCGACGGCGCTCGAGCGCCGCCGCGGCACAGGCAGCGACCGGCCCGGCGGGTGCCGCGGCGAGGATCTCGGCGATGGCGATAGTGGCCGCCTTGCCTTTGATCTCGTGCAGGCGTTCCACCGCCTTCACAGCCCGCGGCGTGTCAGCGAGGTTGAGGTTCTTGACGATCTCTTCGATAGCGAGGTCTTCCATCGCGCGCTTTCTACCCGGTTTCCGGTGCCTAGGGTAGAGCGGATTTCTGGAGTTGCCCTCCGGGGGGAGATGAGGCGACGTTCGGGGCCGATGCAGGACCCGCCGGAGCCCGATACTTCTAGATCCAGTCGATATTCGGACAAACTAGGCGTAACTACGGGAAAGCCCTATGTCGCATCGACATTGGGTCTCATGCGAGTGACATCTCGCGCACAGGCGAGTAGCTTCGGAACGTACTCATGACATGAGACTGGGTCCGTTGCCTCGGCGTGCCGCAGGCCGCAGAGCGGGCTATCTACAGGAGTGACTTCATCATGGGAAAGCCGACAGGCAAGACAGTCCTGGTCCTCGGGGGCGGCGTCGCAGGCATGACAGCGGCGCACGAGCTGGCGCTAAAAGGCTTCGACGTCACGGTGCTCGAACGCCGGGTCGATCGCTGCGGAGGCAAAGCCCGTACGCAGCCCGTGCTCGGCTCGGGGACTCAAGGCCGAAGTCCCCTCCCGGGGGAACACGGCTTTCGCTTCTTTCCGGGCTTCTATCGCCATATCGACGAGACCCTCGCGAAGATCCCGTTCGGAAACAACACACGAGGGGTCCTCGACAACCTGGTCACCTGTGAGCGGGGTCTATTCGCCACGGCGAGTCAGGATCCGTTCCCCATGGTGGTGCACTTCCCGAGAGACCTCGACGATTGGCTGTACTCACTCTCGTTTGCGCGCGAGGCCCCCGAGGCCCTGAGACGACTCGGGCTCACGAATGACGACTTCGCTCTGTACATGCGCAAGATGTTTCAGATCGCGACGAGCTGCACCGAGCGCCGCTTCGGCGAATACGAGCGGACCGGGTGGTGGGACTACGTCGAGGCCGACTCTCGCTCGAAGGAGTACCAGACCTACCTCGCCACCGGCATCACTCGCAGCGCCGTGGCCACCAAGGCAGAGCGCGCGAACACGCGCACCATCGGCGTGATCGGCCTGCAGCTCGCGCTCGACATGATGACCCCCGGGAGCAGCGCCGACCGGGTCTTGAACGGCCCCACGAACGAGGCCTGGCTCGATCCGTGGCTCACGGAGCTACGGCGCCGTGGGGTCAAGTACCTCCAAGGGCGAACCGTCACCGAGATCGTCTACGACGAGTCTCGCCGCTCCATCGTCGGCATCCGCGTGAACGGCAAGGAGGCCGTCACCGCCGACGCCTACGTGATCGCGCTGCCGGTCGAGGTCACCTGCAACCTTCTCCCCCGTCGCCTCCGGGAGCAGGATCCGTTGCTCGGAAACCTGACCCTGCTGTCCAAGCAGGTGGAGTGGATGAACGGTATTCAGTTCTTCCTGAACGAGGAGCTGACCCTCACCCGCGGCCACATCAACGCGCTCGATACCCCGTGGGCGCTCACGGCCCTCTTCCAGCAACAGTTCTGGGACTTCATGAAGCTCGACGACGTCGGCGACGGGACGACGCGGTCCATCTTGTCCGTGGACATTTCGGCCTGGGAAGTGCCTGGCCTCCCGGACGGCCCCTCCGGCGGTAAGTGTGCCCACGACTGTACCGCGGACGAAGTGGCCGCCGAGACGTGGTTCCAGCTCCGGCGGTCGCTGAACCACGGTGAAGAGCGACTCCCGGCCGCCTACTCCCGGTACTGGCTCGATGACGACCTGCAGCGGGTTGGCCAAGGCGCACGCCGAGGCAGAGCGCCCGATCTCGGGGTCCGGGGCCCGGGAAAGTGGGTCAACGCCGAACCTCTGCTCGTGAACCTGGTGGGTGGTTGGGCGCTCCGCCCCGAGGCGTGGACCTCCGTCTCGAACCTCTTCCTCGCAGGCGACTACGTGCGCACGCACACGGACTTCGCGTCGATGGAAGGCGCCTGCGAGGCGGGGCGGCGCGCGGCGCTGGCGATCTGCGAGCGCTTCCAAGTCCCTGCGGCTATTGACATCTTCCCCCTGAAGGAGCCCGGCCTCCTCGATCCCTTCAAGGCCTGGGACCGGTCTCGCCACGAGCAAGGGCTCCCATGGGCCGGACCCGAGCGTATGCCGCTGACGGTACGCTCGGAGGTCGAAGGGCTCATCGGGGCTGCCACGCGAGGTCTAACTGCCGTGACTGCGGCGCCGGCGGAGGTCGCCGCCGATCTGACCGAGGCGATTGGCGCGGCGCTCTCGGATTCGGTCGCTTCGGCGCAATCGCGCGCCCAAGCGATCATCGCTCGAGCAGCGACCCGATCGGAGTCCATTCCCGACGGGGAGTGGCTCTGCTTTCAGCGTTGGACCCAGCTCACGTTCTTGTCCTGGCGGGTCGCGCCGGAGGCGATGCGTTCCCTCGTGCCCAGCGCGCTCGGCCTCGATCTCCACGACGGTTCGGCCTGGATCACGCTCGTCCCGATGCGCATGAGCGAGCTCGTCCTCCGCGCCATCGATCCCCCCGGCGCCGACAATTTCCCCGAGCTGAACGTCCGAACCTACGTCACCCACCGGGGGCGCCGCGCCGTCTACTTCCTTCGGATCGACTGTGACGACCTCATGGCGATCATCGGCGCCAGAGTCGCGACCGACGTGCCTTACCGAGACGTCGAGTCCGTGGTGCACGATTGGCGCGGAGACCACCTCGCCTTCTCCGTCGACCGGGGTGGTGGCGTCGAGCTCGACCTCGAAGTACACCCGGAAGCCACGGAGTTCGTGGCGGAGCCGGGCTCCCTCGAGGAGTTCCTGACGGCTCGCGACGCGGCGCTCATCCCGACCTGGTTCGGGCTGCGTGTCGAGTTCGCGCATGTGACACATGACCCCTGGCGCTTGCGGCCCGCTGCGGCGACGATACGGCGCAATGACCTACTCGACGATGCCGGTCTCACCCTTCGACGGGCCCACCCCGACTCAATCCTCTTCGCCGACGAGATGGAATCCGTCCTCTGGCCCGTCGGCGCCGACTAGGACGACGGAGCCTTGAAGCGCTCCTCGCCGCCCCCCGCCGGTGCCGCGTCGCGCCGAATCGGACCCTACGCCGTCGTCGGCACCCTCGGACAAGGCGCGATGGGCGTCGTCTTCGAGGGGCGCCACCTCGAGTCCGGCGACGCCGTGGCCATCAAGACCGTCTCGGCGGTACACGAGCGGCACGTCGTCGGAATCCGGCGTGAGGTCCACGCCTTAAGGCAGTTGCAGCACCCTGGCATCGTTCGCATCGTCGGGGACGGCGTGGAGAGTGGGCGCCCGTGGTACGCGATGGAGCTGCTCCGAGTGCCGACGCTGGCGGAGCTACGCCGCGACGAACACCTCGGCAGCTCGGAGCACACGTCTGGAGGGCACCCACCCGCGTTCACGGAGTCGGACTCAGGCTCCTTCTTCGGCGGGGAGACGGAGCTCGACCTCGGCCCTTACGCCGTGGGACACCGCCCCCTTCGGCCGTCTCGTGACGACGTCGCTCGAGGCTACGTCGCGCCCGGGCTCCACGAGCTGCTCCGCGTGGTACGGTCCCTCTGTCAGCCCCTCGGCTACGCTCATCGCTTCGGAGTCGTGCACCGCGACCTGAAGCCGGCCAACATCTTCGTGAAGCCGAGCCACCACGCGATGCTGGTCGACTTCGGCCTCGCGTCGCGCTTCGGCAGCCAAGGCCGCGAGACGCTGGACATCACCGGCGACGTGCGCGGAACCCCCGCCTATATTGCCCCGGAGCAGCTCCGCGGCGAGCTCGTCGACGCTCGTGCCGACTTCTACTCGCTCGGATGCATTCTCTATCAGCTCGTCACGGGGGCGCCGCCGTTCCGCGGCAAAGACGCGCGCGAGGTCGTGCGCAAACAGCTCGATGAGGCGCCCGCTCCCCTCATCGACGGTGGCTGGGTCATCTCGACTGGACTCGAAGACCTCATCATGCGGCTGCTCCGAAAGGAGCGTCGCCATCGCATCGGCCACGCGGAGGATCTCGACGCGGCGCTCGAAGCGCTTGGGGTCACGTCGCCCGATTCGAGCGCCACGCGGCCGACGGATCGGAGCGATGAGGCTGGCCCCCTGACGGTGGGGCCGGTGGCGCCGAACACGCTGCCGCCACACCTCTTCCGGCCGTCGCCGGTCGGCCGCGAGTCGGCCGAAACGACCTTGCGGTCGGCTATTGCGGACGCACGGGCCGCTCGCGGGAACCACGTGACCCTCACGGGCGAGAGTGGCGTCGGAAAGACCTTCCTCGCGTCCTTCGCGACCGGGCTCGGCCTCGTGAATGGGATGACGGTCGTCACGGCCGACTGCGCCGTCTCGGGTGACCGAGAGCTGACCAGCCCCCTCTTCGCGTTCCAGCCTGTGTTGCAGCTGATCCTGGGGCGAGCGCTTGCGGGGGGACTCTCGATCACCCGCGAGCTCCTCGGCGCGCGTGCAACCGTCCTCGCGGCCCACGAACCCGCGTTCCGCGACGTACCCGGCTTCGCATCGCTGCCCGCACTCCCCGAGCTTCCACCCGAGAGTGCCCGAGACCGGCTCGTGGAGGCGGTGGCGGCGACCGTACTCGCACTCACCCGCAGCGCCCCGCTCCTGCTGGTCCTCGACGACTTACAGTGGGCAGACGAGCTGACGACGGCCGTCCTCGCCCTCCTCACGAAGCAACGCCTCGCGGGCCATCAGTTGCTCATCCTCAGCACCCTTCGCGCGGACCAGGTCCCGGACTCGACGGCTGAGATGCTGAAGGACGCGGGTGTTCAACGAATCGAACTCGGCCGGCTCTGCGAAGCCAGCGTCGGCAAGATGGTCGCCGACATGTTGGCGATGGACTCTGCGCCCCCCACCATCGTCACCTCGCTCTTTCGGCACTCGGCCGGAAACCCCTTCTATGTCGCCGCGTACCTGCAGGAGGCTGTGGCGTCGCGCCTCATCGTGCGTGACCACGGCGCCTGGCGGGTCTCGCGGACGGAGGGGCTCGAGCTCCGCGCGCCAGACGGCTGGGACCGACTCGACCTCCCGAGCCGTCTCCGGGCCCTCCTCGACGGTCGCATCGGCGCGCTCTCCGGACCCACGCGAGCCATCGTCGACGCCGCCGCCATCTTGGGCCGCGCCTTCGACGAAACGTGGCTGCGAGACATCGCCGACATCTCCGAGGTGGAGGCGTTCGCTGGCGTGAGTGACGCGGTCTCGCGGCTCATCCTCGAGCCGTCGCCCAGCGGCGGTCTTCACTTCGCGCACGACATCCTGCGCGACGCCGCCGTGAGGACCCTCTCGGACGACCGCCGGCGGATCTTACATCGACGGGCTGGTGATACGCTCGCCGCCGCCGCATCAGCGGAACGTCGCGACGTGGCCTTGAGCCTGCGGGTCGTTCAACACTATCGCGAGGCCGGCGAGACGGGCAGACGCTTCATCGACGCCCTCACCCGTGCTGGCCGCTTCGCGTTCCGCTCCTCGGCCTACCGAAGCGCCATCGAGCTGCTCGAAGAAGCGAGCCGCCTCATCGAGAGCGATCCGACCACGAGCCTCAAGGAACGCGCCACCATCGAGCGGCTGATCGGCGAAGCGATGCTCGGCGTCTCCGACCACGAGGGCGCGCGGCGGCACCTCATGCAGTGCGTGTCCTTGTACGGCGAGCCGATACCGGACGAGAATCGCGCGCTCGCCTTACGGCTCCTACGCGAAGTCACCGTCCAAGCCGGACGACGCCTCTGGCCGCGCCTGGCGCGGACCGGCACGCCCCGAGAGACTGAGTTCGTGAGGGCGCTCGGGATGTTACAAGTCGCGGTGCGCCCGACCGGCGACGCGCTCCGAATCCTCTACACCACGGTGCGGGCGTTGAACCTCGCGGAGGACTCGAATGCGCCCGGCGCTATGGCGCACGGCTTCGCGCTCGCGCAGGTCATCACGGGCACAATCCCGTGGCATTCCGCGGCATTGCGATACCGAACTCTCGCGCACGAAGCGATGGAGCGGGCCCCCGAGGACCCGATTGGGCGTTCGTGGGTACTTCACATGGACTCGGTGTTCGACTTCACCGTAGGCCGCTTTCGAGAGGCCGTCGCGACCGCGAAGACGGTGCTCGGCATCGCGCGCGAGCACGGGGTCCTTCAGCGCGCCCACGAGTCGAACACCCTGGTCTCGTTCGGCCAGGCCTGCCTCGGCGAGCTCGCCGATTCGACGCAGAGCTACACCGCGCTGATGGACGACGCCTGCGGTCACAGCGCCCGGTACGAGAACTGGGCGCTGGGCGGCCTCGTGACGCTGGCGTTGCGTCGTGGCGCAGTGGCCGACGCGGCGGCGTACCGGGACCGGTCGAGGGCGCTAGCGACGTCCTTGTGCGAGCCCGTCGACCGAATCTCGGTGGTGGGGCTCGAGGCGATCGTGGCTCACGCAGAGGGGGACTTCGAGCGCGCCTTGACCGCAGCGACCGACGGGATCGCGCTCCTCGCGACCTTGCCGCCGGTCATGCTGGAGACCACCTTCTCCGCGCTGCAGCTCGGTGAAGTGCTCGTGGGGCTGGCGCTCCGGGCCAAACACCGCCCGAGCTCGCTAAAGCGCCTCTTCCAGCGAAAGCGGACGACGCCGGACCCAGCGGTTCAAGCCGAAAAGTCGCTCGGGCTGCTGAGGGCGATGTCCCGCGCGCAGCCCTTCCTCGCGCCCGAACACGCGTATTTGGCGGGGCGACTGGCCGGGCCGAGTGGCCGCGTCCACCTGACGGCGGCCTTGAGCCTGGCGCGCGCGCGCCACATGCGGCTCCTCGAACTTCGGTGTTTGCTCGCGCTTCGGGCGCTTGGCGGAAGTGATCCGGCCGCCGCGGACCTGAACGCGATGACGACTGCCCTCGGGCTCGAACGCGGCCCGTGGGACTGTTTGCAACAGGAGTGACGGTGCATCGAAACACTCTCAAATCTGCCCTGGCCGAAGCGCGACGGCGCGTCGAGGCCCACGCGACCGATGGGGCTTCCCGGCTTGCGCTACGAAGGGCGTTCTATGCCCGTTACGGCGATCCCCTGATCGCGGGTGAAGGGCTAGGAACGGCCGAGCTCGACTTCCTCGAGTGGGAAGTTCGGCGCGGCGTGCTCAAGCCGGGCGGCAGCCAATGGTGGCGGTCGGTCAACCTCGGCTTGTGCCAGGACGCGGAGGCCGCCGCCGCGGTGTGGGAGTGGGCGACTCACGCGCCGTCGGAGGCGGTGCTGGCGTCGCTGACGCCGGCCGTCCGATTCTGGATCCACTTTCTGCGGGCTCCTAGCGCGACCACGTGGTACCGCGCCCACAACCGAAGCATCGTGGACGGCTACTTTGGCGCGCTGGCCAGCGCACGCGACGAGGCACCGACGGAGCAGGCCTTCCTCCGCCAGGTGCTCGACCGGGTCCTTTTCGCCGAGGCCCTGAACGAAAACAGCCAAGGCACGGCCCTCGAATTCGCGGCCAACCCTCGCTTCGTCGCCGTCGCCTTACTCGTGAGCTCGGATACGCTCTACCCCCTCACCTACCCGGCCCCGCCGGAGCGCGGTCTCCTGAGCTCGCTCGTGAACTTCGACGACGTCCTCGACAGCGCCCTCGAAGTGGCGCTCGACGGGGCCATCGACCTCGTCCGCGAGCCGCTCTACCGGGCGGCGGCCGTCTGGCTCGACGACAGCCGTCTCCTGGGTCTCGTATCATCCGGCAAGCTCCGTTACCCCTGAGTATTGAAGAACCCTTTCGCGGGGTTGCGGCACGAAACTTGTCGCCGGGCGCGAGTCGACTCAGACTGCGCGGAACTGGAACCCTTGGGAGACCCGACCATGAGACCCTTCTCGCTTGCAGCCTTCTCCGCGCTCGCGCT
>JADMJS010000069.1 GCA_018780435.1 Myxococcales bacterium | reverse complement strand
TCGGGTTTCACCACACGGCGTCGTACGACTGCTCGTTGGTGTTGGCGGCGATCATTGAGGTGCGCGGCATCATCACGTCGCCGCCGGTCGCGTAGCCGTGCACCGGCATCGCCGTCGTCGCGTCCATCCAGCTGGCGCGGTCGATGCCCTCAAAGCCGGGGCTCATGGGCATCGCCGGCTCGGCCGCAAATGCCCCCATGTTCATCATGGCGCCCTGCTGCGGGTTCAGCGCCTGCGCCGTTTTCGCCTGCGCCCGCTGGTACTCGCGGAACTCCTTGTTGGCGCGGTACTTGCGCATGCCAAAGTAGCCGGCCGCCCCAATGCCGGCCAGGCCCACGACTGCAATGATGACGACACTGTGCGAGAGGTTTGTGTCAGAGCGATCGCGGCAACAAGTGAGCGCGGCTCGCTCACATGGCGTAGCCGCCGCCGCCCAAGCCAAACGGGCCCGGGTCTGATTTCAGCGTGATCGTCACGTCGGCGTTGACGCCCGGCGAGTCGTTGAGCAGCGTCACGTACAGCGGGCTGGTCGGCAGCGCCGGGTCGAGCGGCGACCGGTCCTCGGCGCCCAGCTGTGCGCGCCGCGGTCAGACGCGAGCGAGAGCGAGAGTGAGCGAGCGCGAGGAGGGGACAAACCTCGACCTCTTTGTCGGCGGGCATGTTGGTCACAATGCGCTGAAAAACC
Organism: Myxococcales bacterium; assembly: GCA_018780435.1. GTDB lineage: Bacteria > Myxococcota_A > UBA9042 > SXOO01. The sequence continues at coordinate 960 of JADMJS010000069.1, read as the reverse complement.
ATGTCCTCGATCGACTTTTCGACTTGGCTGACGCGGCCCACCGTCAAGTACATCTGCAGCATCACGTTTTTCCTGCGAGGCGGTCAGTGCGACGCGGCGAGCGCGCGCGGCGCACGCACGTTTGGCCGAGCTTGACTTCAATGACGTCGCCGTCGAGAAACGAGACGATTTGAAAGCTGTCGCGTCCTTGTCAAAAGAAAAAAAGAAAAAGAAAAGAAGTGGTGCGCGGCCACGCACTGTTCGACTTTGCCGCCGGCCACCACGGCGTTTTGCGGCTCGTTGGGCGGCAGATTTCTCGGCCCGTTCTCGCAGCGCGTGCCGCTGAAGCCGTAGTTGCATTTACATTTCGCTCCCGAGAACTGCTCGTCGGGGATGCACTCGCCCACTTGGTTGCAGTTGTTCAGCCCAGCACTGAAGGGAGGTTAGGAGGGAGGAGAGGGGAGGGGAGGGGGGAGAGAGAGGGGAGGGAAGACGAACCATTGTTGCGGCGTCACTGTCGCTGGCGGGCGCGCTTGTGCGTCGGCGAGCTCTAGCAGCACGGGCAGGAACACAAGGAGATAAAAGGCGGGCGAAAGACAAGTCATCGCGTTGCAGAAGGTGAAACGAAAAAAAAAAAAGGCTTTTGGAAGCCCGTGGTCGCTGGTGGCGGGGGTGTTGCGAAAAATTGCGACTGGATTTCAATCGCGGGGGTGCGTGGGTGGCGCGAGTGGCTCAGATCGGCGCGCCGCAGCCCTTGGCGTTGACCGGCGAAAAACCGACCATGCCCGCAGCCACGTCCACGATCATGGTGTACGAAAACAAGGTGGTGTCGCCGATGATCAGCATGCCACCGTAGCCCGTCGACAGGATCCCGAGACAGCGCGCGTTGTAGTGCGAGGGATGCTGGACCAAGTAGGTGTCGGCGGGCATTGAGAGCGTGACGCCGTTGAACTGGAGCTCGATCGGGGGATAAGCAGCGAG
>JADMJS010000433.1 GCA_018780435.1 Myxococcales bacterium | reverse complement strand
TGAAGTCGAAGACCTCCAGACTCTTCACAAACGGAAACCGGGCGAGACTCGTACGCATCGTGATGTTCTGGGCAGCTTTGGAGGCGACTTCTTCGCTGAGCACGTGATCGAGGAAGTCCGCATACGACAGCTCCTTGGCGGCCGCCTCCTGTAAGAGGGCCTCCAGCCGCTCCCGGCTCTTCACGAGCCGCAGCCGCGTGAGTTGGTCACGAAGCCGTTCCAGTTGGGCAGCGTTCATGACCGCACCTCTTGCGCCGTCGTCCGCCCGCAGAGTGCCTCGTAGCAGGCCAGATCCCGCACTTCGACCTCCGGCAAGGCATCGGGGCGCATGGGCGAGTCGCTCACGGTGGACCGACGTTGGCGGGTGATACGCGCAATGGCTCCAGGGCCGTGCTCGGGCAGGATCTGGAATTGGTGCTGGCCGGGGAGCACCGCGTGCGTCGCGATCTCGTGGTCCCGGTGAAAGATGTGGACCGTGTCCCCCTGCCGTTGCACCTCGACGCGCTGTCCGATGAAGCGATAGGGCACGGAGTACCGGTTCGTCGCCAGACTCACCAAGTAGTCCTCCGCCACGAGGCGCGAGACCCGGGCCTCCTGCTGGAAGCTGCGCTGGCCAACGAGGGGCACCAGTTTCCCGCGTTCCCGCTCGAACCGTGTGATCGGTGGCTCATGGGTCGTGCCATGCACCCGCCGGTCGGCGATGGTCGCGGTCCATTCGTCGAGCTGTGCCTGGAAGTCCACCACATCGATGAACGTCCGTCCGGGGAGAAAGTTCCGCTTCACATATTTGACGCCCGATTCGACCTTGCCCTTCGTCTGGGCTCGATACGGCCGACACACCCGAGGCTCGAAGCCCCAATAGTCCGCGAAGGCTTTGAAGGTGGGATTCCAGATCCGTCGCCCCGTCTCATCCACATAACAGACCGTCCGCGGTCGGTCATACAAATGCTCGCGCGTATGGCCGCCAAAATGGGCAAAGGCTCGCTCGTGCGCTTCGAGAAATTGTGCGAGCCGCTCGTCGGCACAGGCGTGATAGAACCCGCGGCGGCTGAAGCCCAACGTGAGGACGAAGACGTGCACGATCGTCGGACCAGCGCGGAAGGGCACGGTGGCTTGGCCCCAATCAATCTGACTCTGCTGGCCCGGCGGGGTTTCAAACCGCAGGAGCGCCCGGTCCGCTTGGAGTTGGACTTCGCGGAGTGGCGCGACGAACCGCTTCACCGTCTCGTAACTGCCGGTGTACCCGCGACTCGCCCGCAGTTCCTGATACAGAATCCGCGCCGAGTAATTCACCTGTGGCGCCCGGGCCCGCACCACGTCGGCATGGGCTGTCAGCAGGGTCTCGGCCTCCACCGCCCGGCGATAGGGCTGCCACGTCGTCCGCCGCAGATGCCGCCGGACCGTCTTGCGATCCACATCTAATCGCCGCCCGATCTCCGAAATGGAGACCCGCTCGTCCTGTCGCAACCGTCGAATCTCCGTCCACCGCTCCTGATCCACCATGCAGACCTCCCCCGTGTGTTTGCCCTGGGGTGGCATGATGGTCGTCTCCTTCGTCTCGTCAAGCGCCATCGTCTCCCTCCTTCCATCAGAGGGTGGGGAGAATTCACTGACCACAGCTGGGGAGTATTGCATGACCGCTGACA
>JADMJS010000191.1 GCA_018780435.1 Myxococcales bacterium | reverse complement strand
AGGAGTCGCCCGTGAGAATCGCATATCCGCTCTATCTCGATGTGCCCATGCTCACGAGCGTCCTCGCCGCGCTCGATGACGGTCTCCCCGAAGGCGGGCCGCTCCGGGCCCTCGGCATCGATCTCGAAGGGCGCGTGGGCGCGGGCCTCGCCGCCACCGCCGAGAACGCGATCGCACAGCGCCACACGGTCGCCTCTCTCTTCAACGCCGCCCGCGTGCGCCTCGCCGACCTTGTGAAGCCGATTCACGTCCCCGGCGATCTCGCCGGCATCGAAGACGGCGACTTCGTCGCGCTCTCCGGGAGCCTCGTTCGCAATCCGGTCTACGAGTTCATCACCGTCATGGAGCGCCTCTTCGCGCTCAGCGCCGAAGGCGGAGAAGCCGCCACCACGGCCCTCGGCGCCCCGGTCCCCACCGAGACCCGCCAGATGTTCAGCGCCTTGCGATCCGAGCTCGACGGCAGCCCCACGACCGCCGCCACGCTCCGAGGCGACTCCGTCACGGCCGTCGTCAATCTCCAACGCGGGTTCCTCCGCGACCTCTCGCTCGACGACCTCCGCTTCGGCCGCGTCCGCGTGCTCGGCAAAGCTGTCGGCACCATCCCAGCCGGTCAGAGCTGGCAGGCGCTCTCAAGCTCGCTGGTCGGCCACATGGTCTCCGGGGCTTTCCGCGACGCTGTCCTCGGCCTCCGCGCGGTGAACCCCGAGAGCGACTTTCCGCTGACTCTCGCGGTCGAGGGGCCCGCCCTCTTCGTGGTCCCGCTCGCGGTCTACGTGTGACCGGACTGGCCGCAGTGAGCCGGCGATATCCGTTGACTCGACTCGTGGCCCATGATTAGCGTCCGCTCCCGGCACGAGGCCGGAACCCCTCTAGCACGTAGCCAGCCCAGCGACGGCTTCGCCCGAACACTGGCGCCCAAGCAAGACCGGTGGCCGAAAGCCGCCTGGGAGCACCGAACACCATGGCTCGTCGGGACAAGCAGACCAAGTTCATCTTCGTGACCGGCGGCGTCGTCAGCTCCATCGGCAAGGGGCTCACCGCGGCGTCGCTCGCGGCCCTGCTCGAAGCGCGCGGCCTCCGGGTCACCATGCTGAAGCTCGACCCCTACCTGAACGTCGACCCCGGCACGATGAACCCGACCCAACACGGCGAGGTGTTCGTGACCGACGACGGCACGGAGACCGACCTCGACCTCGGGCACTACGAGCGGTTCACGTCCATCCAGATGAACCGCCACAACAACTTCACGACCGGACGCATCTACAACGCGGTCATCCAGAAGGAGCGCCGTGGCGAGTATCTCGGGGCCACCATTCAGGTCATCCCGCACGTCACGGACGAGATCAAAGACCACATCCTTCGCGGGGTCGGACCCCATGTCGACATCGCGATCGTCGAGGTCGGTGGCACGGTCGGCGACATCGAGTCGCTCCCCTTCCTCGAGGCCATCCGCCAGCTTCGCCTCGAGCTCGGGCACCAGAACGCGCTCAACCTGCACGTCACGCTGGTCCCCTACATCCGGGCGGCCGGCGAGCTGAAGACGAAGCCGACGCAGCACTCGGTGCGCGAGCTCCAGAACATCGGCATCACGCCGGACATGATCGTCTGTCGCACGGAGCAGCCCATCCCGGTCGAGATGAAGAAGAAGAT
>JADMJS010000401.1 GCA_018780435.1 Myxococcales bacterium | reverse complement strand
GGCGACCCGGCCCTGGCCGTTTGGCGCCCGGGCGACCCCGCGGCATTCGGGCACCTCATTGCAGGCAAAAGGCAGGACCCCATGGCGAAGATCGGTCTGGTTGGTTTCGGCGGCATCGGCATCGAGGCGGCGAAGGCGCTCGTCCTCGACTCCACGTTCACCTGCGACATCGTGGCGTTCGATCGCCCCGACGCGCTCAGTCAGGTCCCGGGCCCGCAGGTCGGCGCCTACGAAGAGATCCTCGACACCATCGGCATCCTGCAGTCTGGTCACACCATCCAGCTCACGAGCCAGGTCAAGGACCTCGCCGGCTGCGATGCGATCATCTTCACGGCCGGCCTCCCGCGCCGCGCGGACCAGACGCGCGCCGACCTCATCGGCGTGAACGTGCCCATCGTGGGTGACCTCGCCAAGCAGATCGGCGAAGTCGCCGGCGGCGCCTTCGTCGTCATGGTGACCAATCCGCTCGACGCGATGGTCGAGCTCGCGTTCCGGAACCTGAACCTGCCCGAGACGCACGTCATCGGCCAGGCAGGCGTGCTCGACACGGGCCGCTTCAACATTCAGGCCGCGCTCGCCGCGGGCAAGCCGGCGTCGCAGGTCGACTGCGTCGTCATGGGCGGCCACGGCCCCGAGATGGTGCCCATCTACTCGACCGCCAAGATCGCGTACAAGCCGCTCACGGACATCGTCCCGGGCGACAAGCTGGCCACGATCACCAAGGAGGTCCGCGACCGCGGCCGCACGATCATCCAGCGCCAGGGGCGCTCGGCCACCTTCAGCACCGCTATCGCCGCCATCCGCATGGTGAAGGCGTACATCAACGACACGCGCGAAGTCATGGCCTGCTGCACCCGCCTGAACGGCGAGTACGGCTATGACGGCATCTACGGAGGCGTCCCGACCGAGATCTCGCGCGCCGGCGCGAAGGCCGTCGAGATCCCGCTCACGCCGTCCGAGAAGGAAGCCTTCGATGTCTCCATGAAGGCGACCAAGACGATGATCGACGAGCTCGATCAGTTCTTCAAGAAGGGCTGAGCCGCTCGGGTCGACTGAGCGCCGATCACTGGCCTTCGGCAGCCGCTCCCAGTAGGCTGCCGTCGTGCTCCGCTCCCCTCCCCCTCCCCTCTCGTTCACCCTCCGGAGCGCCTCGGCGCGTCGGGCGCGTTTCGAACCGCGGCTCCTCGTGGCCGTGGTCCTCATGGCGGCCTGCAGCTCGGCTGGCCTGTCTCGCGACCCCAACTCCGACGACGTCCTAACTGACGTTCAAGAGGTCGGCGACACCCTCGAGCCCGTCGACGTCGACGACCGCGACACGGCCGACCTCGACGTGGCCGACACGCCCGACGACGGTCCCGTCGGCCCACTCTGCGGCGATGGCGTCTGCGACGATGGCGAGAGCTACGCGTCGTGCCCAGACGACTGCCAGAAGAGCCCGTCCGTGACGTGCCTCGAGAGCGCGTGTGGCCCAGCGCTCGACGGCTGTGGCGCCGCGCCCGAGTGCGCCGCCGTCTACGCGTGCTTGACCGCGTGTGGCACCGACAGCTGCGCTGATTCGTGTATGGCCGAAGCACCCTTCGACGCCGTCGAGTCCGTCCTGGTGGTGCTCGAGTGTGGGCTCGACGCCGACTGCTTTCTGGACACCCAGACGTGTGGCGACGGCGAGTGCGGCGGGGACGAGACCCCTGAGTCCTGTCCGAGCGACTGTGGCCCTCCCTGTGGCGACGGCGCGTGCAACGGCGAGGAGACGAACGCGTCGTGCCCCGTGGATTGCGCCGAAGGCTGCGGTGATGGGCTCTGCAGCGACCGAGAAGACGAGCGGACCTGTCCTCAGGACTGCGGCGAGCCGGGTTGTGGCGACGGCGAGTGCGGCGTGGGCGAAGACGTGGCCTCGTGCCCCGTCGACTGCTTGCCCAAGACGTGCGCCTTGAAGTGTGGCGTCTTCGATGAGCAGGCACCCTGCCAATGCGACGCCGAATGCGAAATGTACGGCGATTGCTGCGAGGACAAAGACACGGCGTGCGCGATCCCGGAGTGCGGCGACGACGTCTGTGCCGATGGGGAGAGCACCGTGAGCTGTCCGAAGGATTGCCCACCCGAGGTCGTCTGCGGGGACGGCGAGTGTGCCGATGGCGAGAGCTGCCCGGGCGACTGCGACCCGCCCACCTGCAAGGACATCTGCGCGACCTACGTGGAAGGGGCCGCGTGCCAATGTGACAACCAGTGCATCGGCTTCGGCGATTGTTGCGGCGACTACGGCGCCCTCTGCCTCCCTCCAGAGGCGTGCGGCGACGGCGAGTGCGCGACCATGGAAGATCCGAAGGGCTGCCCGGCCGACTGCGGGACGCTCGCCCCCATCGACTGCCTGAAGACGAAGTGCCCGACGCTCGCGTGTGCCAGCGATCCGGCTTGTATCCCCGGCCTCGAGTGCATCGCGGCGTGCACCGACCTCACCTGCGGGCTCGTGTGCGCCTTGTCGGCCTCCGGGAAGTGGCAGACCGAGCTCGCCGTCGCCGGTTCCTGTGCCGAGACCAAGGGCTGCTTGGCGTCGCCACCCGCCTGCGGCGACGCCACGTGTAACGGCGACGAGACGCACGAGAGCTGCCCAGACGACTGCCCACCGCCGGCCCAGTGTGGCGACGGCACCTGCGCCGAGTCCGAGTCGCTCGAGACCTGTCCGGAGGACTGCACGCCGGCCCCCGTGTGCGGCGACGGCACCTGCGACGAGGGCGAAGACGGCGTCTGCAAGCTCGACTGCGCCAAGGACACCTGCGCGGGCTACTGCGACACCTTCACCGACGGCGCCCCGTGCCAGTGCGACGCCTCGTGCCTTGGCTACGGCGACTGCTGTAGCGACTTCACGGCGCTCTGTGTCCCGCCCTCGACGTGCGGTGACGGGGCCTGCGAGACGCTCGAGACGCCCAAGAGCTGCCCCGGCGATTGCGGCGCCCTCACGCCCTTCGTGTGTCTCGAGACCAAGTGCCCCAGCACGGTCTGCATCGGCGACATCGCGTGTAAGCCGCACCTCGAGTGCCTCGCCGCCTGCGCGGACGAGCTCTGTCGGCTGAAGTGTCAGCTCGCCGCGCCCGACGCCGTCGAGCCCGTCCTCGAGTCCCTCTCGGTGTGCGCCGACGCCCAAGGCTGCTACGACCCACCGCCCGTCGACCCACCGCCCGTCGACCCACCACAGCCTGAGTGACGTGGACGCCCATCCAGGACTCGGCCGGCGTCCCCGAGGGCGCCATCACGCGGGGACGGCGGCAGGTGATGCGGCCGCGATAGCGCGTCGCAACCCGACCCCCGACCGCCACCGAAGCCACAAAAGGGTCGCCGTCCCGGTGACGTGGATGAGGAGCCCGGCCCACGCGGCGGCCGCGCCGTGGCCGAGGTGTACGGTGTAGTACCAACCAGCAGTCCATATCCTGCACAGAAGGGCACCAGCGACACCGCGTGCGCGAGTCCGACCGCGCCCACGGCGGCCTCGGATACCTTCGCCACCATGAGCGTGTCGACGAGGCCCATGAGAGTGTGGCCAATCATCGAGATCCCGATGGGCCATGAGAGCGAGAGCACCTCGGCGATGGTGCCCGCGGGCGCCGTAGCCTGGGTGGACGATGTAGCGGGGAGCACGAGGACCTCGGGAGACACGACGGCGCGCCCAGGGGCGAGCGGCGCGGCTAGTCTACGAGTTCAGCGTCACGGAGCGAACGTAGGTGGCACCAGACGCGGTGACGTCGGGGAGCGACGCTACGCCCCCGCTGAACGGATCCCGCGTCAGATCAAAGGCTTAGGGCCCTACGCGTCGTCCCGATGGCCCCGATCATTTTTTGACGTCACGGGGCCTTCGGAGCGGGCGCAGGGCCGCGCAGGGTCCACACCTCAGCGTGGGTTGGCTTCTCGCCCGGCTCATGGGATGGAAAGATGATGGCGCGGCTCACGGCGATCCGGGCGTCTTTCGTGAGACCGGCTAGCTTTCCCGGTTCACCTGAGCTGAGGGGCACCGTGATGGGGCCGGAGACGGTACACGCGACGTCGGGCCCATCGCGAAGCGCGTCGAAGGTCAGCGTCACCTGGCGGGACTCTTGGCGCGAGCCCGGCGCGAGGACGGCACCGTCGACCGACACGACGACCGCAATCAACTTACATTCAAAGTAGGATGACGCCGATGCGGCGGGGATCACGACGGTGCAGAGCGACAGGACGAGCGTAGCGAAGCGATTCATATAGGCTCCTGGGGTGGTCAGGCTCGTGGCAGAGGCGCCATTAGAACGTCTCTCGCGGGCTCCCGGTCTATGGTGTCGTGCGGCACCTCGACCTGCCTCTCATTGGTCGCAGTAGCCCGCTCCCGTGTTCCCGAGCGCCGGACAGTTGGTCAGCGAGTCGGTGCACTCGGGGTGCATCGCGGCCTGAGGGTCGCATAGCGGCTTGCAGCGCGTCGCCACGCAGGCGGTCTTCGGTTCGCAGTCTTCGTCTGACCCACACTCGCCGCCCGCCGGGGTCGAGCCGGCGTCACGGCAGCGCGGGCCGTCGATGGTCTGGTAGCAGGCCTTGCCGGCGTCGCAGTCTTGCGCGAGCAGGTCGCAGGGCGGCGTCTCGTCCTTGATGGTGCACACGGCGATGTCCGTGTAACCCGTCAGGTTCGCCTGTCGTCCCGGGCACTTGAAGTCACACTTCGGATCGGCGCCGTTCGTGCGCGGGTTGCACACCTCGAGGCACTTGTCGTCGATGCAGAGCCGGCCAGGGCTGCAGTCGTTCGACGCCGTGCAGGCCGCCCCGGTCTCTTTGTCGCCCGCCTTGATGCAGACTGGGTCCGGGTCGCCGAGGTAGCAGCCCTGCCCGGCCTCGGTGCAGTCCTGGAGGAACATGCTGCACGCCTTCGGGCGTGCGCCACAGAACCCGACCTCGTCGCCGCTCTCGAGCTTGACCGTGACGTTGCACGCCTCGGTCTCGGGGCAATCCTCGTCCTTCCGGCAAAAGCCGAGACACCGGTTGCCGTCCTTGTCGGTCGAGATGCACGCGCCCTCGCCGCACAGAGCCTCGTTGTTACAGGGTTTTCCGACCGTTTGGGGGCCGGCATCGAGGCACTGGTACGCGCCGCCGTTCAAGGTGCAGAGCTGACCGTCGCCGCACCCCATGGTCTCCGCGCAGAAAGGGCTACACGCGGCTCCGGCCGGGACGCCGCACGGATCGGCGCCGTCGGTGCCGTCCGTCCCGTCCTGTGCGTCGGCGCCGTCGGTGCCGTCAGCGGCGGTAGAGGTGTCGGAGCCGCCGCTGGACGAGGACTCGGACGCGCAGGAGGCGAGCGCGGTCATGACCAAGGTCAGGACGAGGGAGCCACGGAGGTGGGTGACGTGAAGGCGCATGGGGAGCTCCAAATCGGGGAACGGCGCGGGAGTATGCGAGTGGGCCACGCCGAGATCAACCCGTCAATCCGGGACGCGGTCACGGCCCCGGAGCCACTGGTGTCCCGCCCGGAAGGCGGTGGCGACGAAGAGGACCACGATGACGCAGAAGACGATCCAGGTCGCGCCGACGGCCTCTTGGAGGATGAGCTCGGAGGACTTCTCCTCTTCGACGAACTTTACGGCGCTGAACTGCGCGGCCTGGCAGAAGACCTTGACGAAGAACAAGACCGCCGCGGCGCCCGCGACGTGGACGATGCGCGCCCACCCGTGGCGGGATACGAGCGCCGTCGCGAAGGGCAAGAACACGAGGAAGTACTTGAGGACGACGAGCCCCGCGACGGCGAGGGCCAAGTCGGCTTCGCGTTCGAAGCGGCCGGCGAGGAGGGTCAGCCCGAAGTCAATGTCGAGGTTCTTCAGGTAGAAGCCGTCGGTGATGGACCAGAACGCCACGTAGAGCGTGACCGCGAGCGCCGCTCCGGGCAGGAAGGGCCCCGACGTGGCGCCCCCGGGGCGGGTCGCTTCGAGCCTCAGAAAGCCGGAGAGCGCGAGCCCGAGCACGGCGATCCCCGCGACGCGGACCCCTTCGAGGGCCAGCCACTCCAGCAGGGCGACGCAGCCGATGGCCGTCAGGGCCACGAGCACCGCCGTCACGCGGCGGCGTTCTCGCGACGCGAGCGCGAGCTGGGCGGCGAGCGCCGACGCGACGATGAGATAGGCCCAACGTCCCGGGACAGCCTCCCGTAGCCAATCGTGCAGCCGGTACGTGAACTCCCACCCCCCGGCGCTCATCGAGAGGAAGAGGAAGGAGGTCAGAAACGCGAGCCACGCCCACGGCTGACGGCGAACCGACGCGACACTCGCAAGGAGGAGCGCGAGCGCTGGGAAGGCGACGTGGCTGACCCCTTGGGCGGTGCCGTAGTAATAGACGCCGGGGCCGGTGAGATAGACGGTGAGCGCGAGCGCCGTGGTGATGGCGGCGGCACGGACGGAGACGCCTCGCGGCCGCAGGACCGCGCCGATGGCGCCGAATCCGACGATGGTGAGCGAGAACCAGAAGATGACGACGGACGCCGCGTTCGTGCGCGTGTGGAAGAACTCCACGAGCTGGGGCAGGACAAGGCCGACGACGAAGGCGAGCCCCGAGAGGCCGAGCAGCGAGAGCGGCCCGGGCTCAAAAGGCGGTCGTGGCCGGGCGAGGAGCGCCTGGACCGGCAACGCGAGCCACGCGACAGGGAGCGTGGGCCACGCGACCGCAGCGACCGTCCAAAGGAGCTGGTAACGTCGAAGGAAGCGACGCGTCGCGGCGCCCCGCACCGCTGACAGCGCGGTCCCGAGCAGCCCCGCGAGGTGCAGCCACCACGGGAGAAAAGCCCAGAAGTCGCGCCACGGACCGTAAGCCCGTACGGCCGCCGCGGCCGCGCGTTCTGCATCCAGCGCGTCACGCGTCGCGCTCTGCAGGCCGAGTCGGCCAGCCTGCACAGTACGCCACGCGTCTTCTCCCGGCCCGGGCGGAAACAAGGGCCACACGTAGTCGCCTTCGTAGGACGGGTGAATAGCGACGCCGGAGGCGCGCGCGAGGACGTAGAGGAGGCTGGTCTGGTCGAGCGCCTTCTCACCGCCGCCCATGAGCCCCGGGCCGGCGGCGACGTACCACGCCTGGCGATCGTGGTGCCCCTCGTGGCCGTGGCCGTGATCACCAAACACGACGAGCGTGTCGCGAGCGAAGTCGAGCCGAGCGCGAAGGTCCGACAGGAAAGCGTCGGCCGCTCGGTAGACCGAGACGTAGGGCTCGCTGCCCGGACGGTGGGTGTGAGAGACGCTGTCGGTTCCCGTCACGTGAGCGACGACGACGTCGAGCTTCTGGCCTGAGCCGAGCCACGCCAGCACCGTGTCGTAGGTGAAGCGATCGCGCTGCTCTACGGGGATGGTGACCTGCTCGTAGTTGATCGCGAGGCCAGCAAGCCCCGGGTAGAGCTCATGGAGCGTGTGGTCGCCGATGATGCCCACCGCACGGCCCGCCTCGTGAAGCGCCAAGAACCAATTGGGAGCGCCCGTGGCTGAGCCGGAGAAGTTGCTCAGCGCGGTCACGAACGGAGACGCCCGCCCTTCGAAGCTCGTGAGGAGGCATGGCAACGTGAAGTTCGCCGCGCACGACCGGAGCGGCCCGGAGGTGGCTTCCTGGTTGAGTGTCGCGAGCGACGGCATCAGCGTGGCGTCGCGGCCATTCTGCTCCCGCAGGCTATCGAGGATCACCACGACGACGCGACCCGGGACCGAGAGAGAGGCGGCCCCTGGCGATGACGTCACCAGCGCCGCGTCGTCCGCTTCACCGAGCTGAGAGGCGTCGGACCATGTGCGCCGTGCGGTCACGATGACGAAGGCGACGAGCACGAGCAGCGGCGCCGCGGCGAGGCCTACGGCGCGAAAGAGCCCGAGGCGGCCGTTCTCCGAGTCGGGGAGCGGGGCGGTGGCGTCGACCGGGGCCGGCTCGTTCGGATGGGTCGCTTGGTCGATCGCCTCCTCGCCGGGCGTCATGGCGAGGAAGGCCCGCCAGCGGGGCCAGGGCTTCCAGGCGGAGTGCCTTCGGGGCCAGCGCCGCCTTCCGGGCCAGGACCACCTTCCGGGCCAGGACCACCTTCCGGGCCGGGACCACCTTCCGGGCCGGGACCACTTTCCGGGCCGGGACCACCTTCGGGGGGAGCGCCTCCACCTTCAGGCGGAGGCGTCGGGGGCGTCGGTTCTTCGCGGTCGGGCCCGCGGTCGAACGCAGGCAGACCGGGCTGGCACTCGGCGGCGATGCCATACTTCTTCATGAGCTCACGGATGACGCCGATGCGCTTCGGGCCGTCGGTCGCCGTCAGGCCATCGAGGAGCGTGCTGTCCGCGCTCTGCGGCAACGCAAGCTCCGCCATTCGAGTGAGCCGATCGGGCACGCCCTCTTCGAGCACCTGCAAGGCCGATCGGCAAATGGCGCGGAGGTTCTGCTCTTCGAGATCCGACTTGGCGCCCGTGACGACGTACGGCGTGGCGTCGACCGCGGTCTTGCGCTTACAACCGCCGCCGGCCGCGAGGATGGCCGCGAAACAGAGGGCGTCGAGGAAGCGGCCGCCCAGCGACGATCGCACCGCGCCCAGGAGTCTCACGAGGCTTCGGTCTTCTTCTTCGTGACGATCTTGGTCTTCTTTGGCGCGTCGCTCGGGGGCGCCGCATCAGCGACCGGCGCGGCCTCGGCGGCCGGCATGGCGGGGCCAGTCGACGGCGCCGCAGCAGCCGCTCGTTGGGCCGCCTTGGCCTTCTCGGCCTCGAGCTCGCGCTTGACGCGGTTCAGCTCGCGCTCGAGCTCGCGCACCGTCTTGGCGAAGGTCTGCACGTCGTTGCGGGTCGCGATGTCGGTGTATTCGGCGACCGCTTTGGCGCGCGCTTGAACGGCGTTCCGGACGTCACTCGGAAGCTGGAGGGCCTTCATGAGCGCCTTCTGGACGTTCGGGTTGCTCATCATGGACATCGCCTGGGGCGAGGTGGCGAAGTCCATCCCCATCTTCTTGATCTTGCTGAACATGACGCACATTCCTGGCTACACCCGAAGGGCAA
>JADMJS010000081.1 GCA_018780435.1 Myxococcales bacterium | reverse complement strand
TCGAAGGTGACGTAGTGGCTCGCCGGGAAGATGGCGGCGTGGTCGATGCGCTTCAGGACGCGCCCGCGGAGGGGATCGACCTCGGCCATCTCGTCGATCTCGTCGCCGAAGAAGCTGACGCGGATGGCCGTGTCCTGCTCGGCGGCCGGGAAGATCTCGACCGTGTCGCCGCGCACGCGGAAGGTCCCGCGGTGGAAGTCGAAGTCGTTGCGCTCGTACTGGATCTCGACGAGCCGTTCGAGGAGCGTGTCCCGGTCGAGCTCTTGTCCAACCTCGATGTTCACGAGCATCCCGGAGTACGACTCGCGCGAGCCGATGCCGTAGATGCACGACACGGACGCGACGATGATGACGTCCTGACGCGACATGAGCGACGCCGTCGCCGCGTGGCGCATGCGGTCGATCTCGTCGTTGATGATCGCGTCTTTCTCGATGTAGGTGTTGGTCGACGGGACGAAGGCCTCGGGCTGGTAGTAGTCGTAATAACTCACGAAATACTGAACCGCCGCCTCCGGGAAGAACTCCTTGAGCTCCGAGAAGAGCTGCGCCGCGAGCGTCTTGTTGGGCGCCATCACGAGTGTCGGCAGCCCCGTCCGCGCGATGACGTTGGCCATCGTGAAGGTCTTGCCGGTGCCGGTCGCGCCGAGGAGCACCTGATGCAGGTCACCGCGGAGCAGACCATCGGTGAGCTGTTCGATGGCGGCCGGCTGGTCGCCGCTGGGCTCGAAGGGGGCGGCGAGTTTGAAAGGGCTGTCCATGGCGCGGCAGTGTAGTCCGAGCCTCGTGAACTTCAATCGCGCTGGCGGCGCCTTAAATGGAAACACCCGACTCTCCGTGCTCGTTCGAGCCGGTGAATCGGGTGTTCTTGCGCTCCACACCGGCGGGCCTCGAAAGGACGACCGGTGGGAGTTGGGTCAGCGAAGGGCGCCTCTCACGTACGTGAGCAGGGCCCCGTGCTGCTTACCAGCGACCGCCGCCGCCGCCGCCGTCACGGCCGCCATCGCGACCGCCACCGCCACGACCGCCGCCGCCGAAGCCGCCGCGACCGCCGCCGCCGCCGCCGTAGCCGCCGCCATCGCGACCGCCACCGCCGCCGTAACCACCGCCGCCGCCGCCGCCGCCGAAGCCGCCGCCGCCGCCGCCACCGCCACGGAAGCCACCGCCACCGCCGCGGGGCTTGTCTTCCGCGACGTTGACCTTGATGGCGCGACCGTCGAGGTACTGACCGTCCATGTTCTTGATGGCCTCGTTCGCGTCCGCCTCATTGGCGAACGTCACGAACGCGAACCCACGCGACCGCCCCGTCTCACGATCGGTGACCACACGCGACTCGGTCGTCTCGCCGAAGCGCGAGAACGCCTCACGCAGCGAGTCGTCCGTCGTATTCCAGCTGAGACCACCGACGAAGAGCTTCTTTGCCATGTTCTAAATCTCTCACTTGCGCGCTCACCTCGATGACGAGGCAAGCCTTACACTTGGCGGCCCGCGGGGTGCGGGTCGCAGGGATGCTACCTTCGGCCCCGGCGGCCTCGGCGTAGTCACGTGGTCTGCTCGGACCTGGATCTAAGAGATCGGCGGCTCGGATGGGCAGTGCACGTAGGCGCTTTTGACGCCAGCCCGCACGATACAGGTTTTCTTGCGAAAGCAAGCAG
>JADMJS010000422.1 GCA_018780435.1 Myxococcales bacterium | reverse complement strand
GCAAAGACGACGCCCGCCGCACGGCCACCTTCCGTGCCATCGAGCAGTTCGACGGGCTCATCGTGCTCACCACCAACCACCCTGATCGGCTCGACGAGGCGCTCGAACGCCGCATCATCTACCACCTCGCCTTCGAGGTACCCGACGCCGCGTTGCGCCGGCAGATCTGGGAGGTCCACCTGCCGCCGGAGGTGCCGGTTCAGGGGGAGATCGATCTCGACCACCTCGCCAGCACCTACGACTTCGCCGGCGGCACCATCAAAAACGCCATCCTCATGGGCGTGAACCGAGCCCTCGCGCGCCGTTCGGCCACGCCGTCGGTCTCGATGGCCGACCTCGAATACGGCTGCGTCTCCCAGCTCCGCTACGCGCTCGAAGAGCTCACCATCCGCACTGTCACGCACCTCCGCATCGGCGACATCGTGCTCCCACCGCTCGCGCTGCAGAAGGTGAAGGAGCTGCTGGCCGCCATCCGCAATCAGTCCGTCGTGCTGAACCGCTGGGGCTTTGGCAAGAAGCTCATCACCGGCAAGGGCATCGCCGTCCTCTTCGACGGCCCGCCCGGCACTGGCAAGACCCTGTGCGCCGAGATCATCGCCGGCGAGTTCGGCCGCCCGCTCTACCGCGTCAACCTGCCCGAAGTGGTCTCGAAGTACGTCGGCGAGACCGAGAAGCACATCCGCGCCATCTTCCAACAAGCGCGAATCAGCCACGCGATGCTCCTCTTCGACGAAGCCGACTCACTCTTCGGGTCACGTATGGCCGAGACGAAGTCGGCGACCGATCGCTACGCAAACCTCGAAGTGAACTTGCTGCTGCAAGAGATTGAACGTTTTCCAGGGGTCTGCATTCTGACGACGAACTTCTTCGGCAGTCTCGACAAAGCCATCGTTCGCCGCCTGCAGTACCGCGTGACCTTCGAGGAGCCCGACGCCGACCAACGCCGACGCATCTTCGAGACCCTGACGCCGCCCGAAGCGCCACTCGCCGACGATGTGGACTTTCGCCTCTTGGGCCAGGAGTTCGAGCTGACGGGCGGCATGATCAAGAACGTCCTCCTTCGTGCCGCTTACCTCGCGTGCGACGCCGGCCAGCCGCTCACGATGGCGATCCTGCGCGCGTCGAGCCTCGAAGAGTGCCGCGCCGCCGGCAAGGTCACTCGCGAAGAGGGCGCCCGCCCGCGTGTCCCGCTACGCCCCGGCGCCGACGCCCCGACGCTCCCTAGCCACCCGCGAGGCTCCTGATGCAGACCGCGTCCGTCTCCGTCATTCGGCAGCGATTGGCATCCGGGGGGCCATCGGCGATCGCCACGCTCGTCCCCGAGAACCCGAGCGGCGCGAGCCCGGCCGAAGCCATCGAGGCCGACGCCTACGAATCCATCGGCGCTGGACGGCCCGGCGCCGCGTTCTTGGCCCTCCGCGAAGCGTCCCTCGCGTGGCGCGACGCCGCGGCCGAGGCCGACGCCGACGAATGCGACGCCGCAGCCGTCGCGCTGTTTCAATCCGCCTTCCCGCCCCACCGCGACGACTATGACGGCTGGCGCGACCACGCCGACTGGCTCATCGCCCGCCTCGAGCTCGAGCGGCTCACCATCGAAGCGCGCGCCGAGCTGCGCCCAGGGCCGACGCTCGACGCCCGCCTCGACGTCGAAGAACGCCGCCATCGCTGGTTCTGTCGCATGCTCGCCGCCCGCAACGCCGGCCTCGTCACGCCGCTCGACCGCTTCTGCGCCGAGGCCCGGCTCGACGCGAGGGATCTCGACTGGCTCGCCGCGCTCTACACCACCAGCGGCGACCACGCCGTGTGGCGCGTCGCCGCGCGCCTCCCCGGCGAAGATCCGCCGAGACTCACCGCCGGCCTGCTCGCCACCTGTCTCGCCGGTGGCCCATCGGACGTCGGCGCCACTCTGGCTCGCCTCGCCCCGACGCGTGCGCTCCACACCCTCGGCGCCATCACCGTGCAGGCGCCGTGGCCCGAGGCCCCACTCGGCCTCGCCCGCGTCTCCCTCCCCGAGTCAGTCGCTTCACTCCTAGACGGCCGAGCCTGACGGCACTCAGCGCACCACGGCCTGAGCCCTCATCGCCGCTCGAAACGCCTCGATGGCCGCCACGAGCCCGGTCTCGCCCCACGCCTCGCGCACGAGGCCGAGATGGCGGTCCAGCCGGCGTGTCTCCTCCTCGCCGAAGGTGCGCTCGAACGCCGTTCGCGTCTCGAAGAGCCGCCCGATCAGGCGGGGGCGCGCCCCGTCGCCGAGCGCCAAGAGTAGCCGCACGAGCACCTCGAGCGCGGCGTCGGCCCGGTCCACGGCCCGCTGCGCCATCGCGATGACGAGCCCGCGAGTCGCCCGTTCCTCCAGAGACCGGTAGGTCGCCCCGTCGAGCGCGTCGACGGAGAGCGCCTCGGCCGGCTGCGCCCCCAAGATGGTGAGGTCCAGCTCGGCGCCGAGCGCCACCCCGTCGTGTCCGTCGGGTCCGTGGGCCCGGTCGCGCAGCGCCCGCGTCATCGTAATGGCCTCATCGGGGTTCGCGGCGTCGAGCGCCGCGCCGCGTAGCCGATCGGCCGCGCGTTCGGCGAGCGGCAGCGCGTCCGGCCCCGCGGCGAGGGCGTCACGGAACAGCGCCTGCCACAGCGGCGTCGGGTCGCCCGCGGCGCCGATCGAGAACGCGCTCTCCGCGACGGCGGCCTGCACCAGCGCAGCCACCAGCCTCCCGTGCGCCGGCCCCGCCTTCGCGAGCTCGACCAGCTCCGACGACGCAGGGACGAGCACCTCCCGCACGAGCCGCGGCAATGTCTCGCGCTGCTGATGGCGGAGCGACCGCAGCCGCTCCTTCAGCGCTTGCGCCCGGCGCGTCAGCGCGGCCGAATCGGCGTCGCCGAGCCGCTGCGCTAGCCTGGCGAACTCGTCACGTGCCTGATTCGCCTCGCGGACGAGCGCCGCGCCTGCCGCTTCACAGCCTGCCTCGAGGGTGCTGAGCAACGTGTGAACCGCGTCTTCATTGGGCGTCACCGGGAGGCGAGTCGGCGCCCGCGGCGTCACGTCGGTCGCCGTGGGGAGTGCGCCCCCGAGCCGGGGCCCGAGCACCGCGAGGAGCGCCCGGAGCTCGCTCTCGGACCCACCACCCGCCGCGATGTCATCGAGCGTCGCCTCGGGATTGTCGCTCGTCGCAAGCGCGTCGAGCCACCCCCGCGCGGGCGCCGGCAAGGTGGCGATGATCCCGCGCGCCTCGCCCGTTCGCAGCCCTGCGATCAGCTCAGCGAGCCGCGTGTCCGCGTTGTGCCCTGCCATCAGCCGCCCGCCGCTACGCGCTTCTGCTTGTACTTCGCAGCCCAGGCCACCGCGTCGTTCATGTCGACCATGAAGCGCAGCGACTCTTGGTCCGCCTCCATCCGCTTCTGGCGCGAGGTGATGATGAACTCGGCCTTGTGCTTCTGGATCTCGGTCTTCTGCGCCTTGTCCTCGTCGATCTTGGTAGCGAGCTTGTCCTGGTTCGCCTTCACGTAGTCGACGATCTTGCCCTGGCTCGCCTCCAGCCCTTCGAGGAAGGTCGCCTGTTTCTCCGACGAGTCCACCGACGTCGCCGTCGCGTTCTCCGTCGTCTCCTTCGCTTCGTCCTGGGCGTTACCCGACTTCGACCCGGCCGTGCGCATCACCTCCGGATTGGGGCTGGTAGACAAATACTTGGCGTTCTTCATCACCTTCTCGGCGAGCCCGCCGATGAGCGCGTTGTCCATCTGCGCCTTGTCCTTGGCCTCCTTCTCTTTGACCTTGGACTTGCGCTCCTTCTCCTTCTTCTTACCGTCCGCGATCGGCGCCTTCTGGGCGTCGGTGTCGGCCTTCACCCGGTCGCCGACCTCCTTCTGCAGCTTCTCTTCGTCCGCGATGAGCGCTCCGACGTGCTCCTCCGCGACGAATGCCTCGTAGGCCTTCACGTGATTGTCGACCGAGGCT
Source organism: Myxococcales bacterium (assembly GCA_018780435.1). Lineage (GTDB taxonomy): Bacteria > Myxococcota_A > UBA9042 > SXOO01. The sequence goes on along the minus strand of JADMJS010000422.1, from coordinate 38,564 downwards.
TCCATCGCGGCCTGGGCTCGGGCGAAGGTAGCGCCCATCTCCACGGGATCCTTCGGGGGCGCTTCGAGGAGTAGGTCCCCGAGGAGCGGCCCACCGAGACCGCCCACGACCTTCTTGGACGCGTTCGCGCCGAGCTCGCTCCAGATCCCCGCTGCCTGGGCGGCCCAGGACTGTTCGCGTTTCTTCTTCTCCTCTTCGGCCTCGCGCTGCGAATCGGTCTGCAGCAACGTCTCTCGCTGCGCCTTCACCGCGGGGTTCTCGGCCGCCTTCTCCGCCGCGGCGCCCGCCGCTGCATTCTCGTTGTGGGCGGCTCGGTCCACGATGCCCAGATAGGCCTGAAAGAGCTGGCCGGACGCCAAGTTGGCGAGCAGGTCTTTGTACGCCGAGCCCACCCCGCCCATCGCGTTACCGCTGCTCGGGTTCGACCACATCCGCTTCCAGAAGCTCTGTTCTTCCCGAGCGTTACCGAGGGTCTGGTGGGTGCCGTAAAGCTCTTCCGCGTCCTCGTCTTTGGCGTGTGCATCCTTGGCGGCGCTTGCACGACCCTCGGCACCGGTTCGAGCGGTCGTCGCCGCATCCATCGCCTTCTTGGCCTCAGCGGCCTTCCCCCGAGCCTCGTTTGCTTTGGACTCGAGCACGGTGTGCTGACGCTTCTTGGCTTCGATCTCCATCTCGAGCGCCGCCGCATCACCCTTCTTGGCACGAAGCTGTTCTCGAAGTGTCGCCTCACTCGCCTTGACCGCGGCCGCTTGTTCCTGCAGCGCGGTGGCTCTCGCCTCATGCGACGCGAGATCGCCCGCAATGGGCTTGTTCAGGACTTGCTTGGCGGCGTCGAGCTGGACGGCGACCTCCCCGTTCGCCTGTGACTCCTTGGCCTGCGCCTCGGTGATAATGCGATCCCGGTCGCCCGGACGTGCACTGCCGATGTTGTGCTCGTGACCGTAGACTTGGTTTCGGGCCGCGTTCGCCGCCTCTTGAGCCGCGTCGGCGTCCTTCTGCGCCTGTTCAGCGACGGCCTTGAGGCGGTCGCGTTCCGTCGACGCCGCTTTGATCGACGCGCTGGCGTCCACGAGCGAGCTCGGCCCCGTGATCTGATCCCAAGGGACGACCCGCGAGGGGCTTCCAGGCCCTCCATCGCGCACGCGTACGCCATCCTCGGAGGCGCTTAGGTACGTGGCCTTGACCGGCTGACCATCCGGACCGACTCCGACCTCGATCGGCTGATCCCGCAAGCCGTCCGTCTTCCGCGCGATCTCGCGAACCTTGGTCGCCTGGTCCCAGCTCGCCGAATCCGCTGCTGACCGGGCCTTTCGGTGTTCCCTCGCTTTCGAATCATGAGCCGTCTCGAGAGCGCGCGCCTCGGGAAGCGCGGCCTCAGACTCGATCGACTTCGCGACACGGTCCCTCAGCGTCGTCGCTTCCCCAAGCAGCTCCGTCTGCTTTCGCGTCAGCGCCTCCGTGTCCCGTCGCGCTTTCTTCACGCCCTCTTCGAGGGCACGGGCCGCGTCCTTCTCCGCTCGAGCCTGATCTCGCAGCTCTCGCGCCTTCGTCGCCGCATCCTCAGCGGCCGTCTTCAGCTTCGCCGCTTCAGCGTCGACCGCTACCTTCCGAGCGACAGCTTCGTCGTGAGCCGTCTTGGCCGTCGTCGCCTCGGTCTCCGCGGCCCCCTTCGCCTTCGCGGCGCTCTCGTGCGCATCCCCGGCTTGCTTCGCCTTGGCCCGGGCTTCTACGGCGGCATCCTCCGTATCTGCCTTGGCCTTCTGAAGCTGCTCACGCTCTACCGGGTCCATCTTCTTGGCCCGATCGTTCTTGCTCTCGAGGCCAGGTCCGAAGACCTCTTCCCTGCCCGTGATCCGAGTGTCGAGATCGGCGACTTTCCCTTCGCGTTTCGTGACCTTGGCGTCGATCTTCTCGAAGAGAAGGGTCGTCGCGTCGAACTCCGCCTTCGCGGCTTCAGCGCCTCGAAGCGCCGCCGCCGCGTTCGCTGAAGCGTCGCGTAGTTTGGTCTGATGATCGGCTACGGAAGCGGCGTCGTTCGGGTCGTGGCCGGCCTTCTCGGCTTCTCGAAGCGCCGCTTCGGCTCTCTCATGGAGCGCGACCGCGTCGGTGGCTTTCTTGTCGGCTTCCTCGAGGGTCCTCTGCAGTTCGTCGCGGGCCGCCTTGAGCGCCTCGAGCCGCTCTTTGTGTTTCAGGAGGCTCCCCGGCGCCACATTGATCAGGATCTCGGCGGCGGCCTCACGCCGCTTCTGCGCGTTGAAAGTCATGCCCGCGAGATCCTTGGCCGCCGACCCAATATCCTTCACCGAGGTGACGAAGTCGCCCATGAAGAGGTCTTTGGCCGCTCGCCACGCCTGCTTCCGTTTGGTGGCGCCCGACTTCGGAGTCTCCGTCGCTTTGGCCGCCGCCGCTTCATCCTCCTTGGCCTTGGCGGCTTTCTCGTCCGACTCCTGCTTGGCACGAGCCGCTTCGTCCTTCTCGGTCTTCTTGGCTTTGTCGTCGGCCGCGTTGTGCTCGTCGTGTTCGGCCTTCTTCTGCTCGGCCGTCTCTTTCACTTTCACGGCGGCCGCGTCGGCGTCCGCGAGGTCCTGCTGCCGCGCCTTGCCGTCGGCATCACCGGTCACGACGCCGTCTTGCCCGGTCTTCTCGGCGGCGGGATCCTTCTTCGGGGACTCCTTCTTGTTGCCGCCCGCGATCTTGGCCTTCACCTTGCCCGCGGTCTTGTCCGCGGCGCGCGCGCCGGCCTTCTCGCCGAAGCTCTCCGCGTTCTTGCCGACGCCCGCGAGCTGTTCGGCGTACGCGTCCGCGGGGACCATGTAGGCCGCGGCGATACGGAACAGCGCGGCGACCGCCTTCAGTGCGATCACGATGGGCCCGAGCGCGGTCACCACCTTCCCGAGCACCGTGCCCGCCTTCACGAGCCATCCACCGGCCGAGATGAGGCCCGCGCCGAAGCCGAGCCAGATGAGCGCGAGGCCTACGCAGATGAGGATGGCGCCGACGATGTAGCTCAGCGCCGAGAGGACGCCGAGCACCTGCGCGACCATGTCGAGGACGTTCGAGACCCCGGAGACGAGGTCCGCGATGCCCGCGCACATGAACCCGACGCCGTCGACCGACAGCCCAGCGTCCCACATGCGGCCGAAGTTCTTGCCGCTCGCCGAGAACTCCTCACCGATCTTGCCTGCGTTCTTGTTCAGGCCATCGAGGAACTTCCCGCGACCGCTGAAGATCTCGCCACTGAACACATCACCGACGAGGCCGCTCTGGAAGAGCTGAATCGCGGGCCCGATGACGGGGACCTTCGAACCCAGCACACCCTTCGTGGCGCTCTTGAGGGCGAGGTCGCCGAGGGACCCGAGCGTGTCGAGGACCATCGTGTCGAGGAACTGGTCGACGAAACCTTTGGTCCCACCGCCCGCGAGGCCTTTGAACGCCTCGCTCCAGATCTGCCCCGACCGGCCGAGGTGACCCTCTTCGGCAACCTTCTTCGCCGCACCCGCATGCGACTGGTAGTGCCCGTATTCTTTGGAGACTTCAGAGAAGAGCGACGTCGAGCCCTGCTGGCCACCGTGCATCTTCTCGGCCTCGACGAAGGAGGTGAGCTTCTCAGGCTCCGCCGAGTCCACCTTCATCGCCATGGCCTTCTCCATGGCTTTGTCGCGCGCCGACTTCGGTGCAGCCGCTTTCGGCGCTTCGCCGGGCGTCGGCGTCGTCTTCGGGTCCTGCGCGAGCTCCCCGAGGGCGGCCATGTCTTTGCCTTGGGCATTGGCGAGCTCGGCTTTGGCCGCCTTGGCTTCGGCGTTCAGCTTGGCGTCGCGTTTGGCCTGACGGCAGATCATCCCGAAGGCCGTCTCCGTCTCACCCCAGAACCCGCGACCCTCGAACTGGCTCTCGAAGGCCCTCACCATCTGGCTCTTCTGCGCATTGCCTTCGAGCGCGCCCTGCCACATGTCGCAGAGCTGCTGATAGGACTCCGTCTTCCGAATGCGGCCCATGGCCGGCTCGGTGGGCTCCTCTTCGTCGATGGCGTCGATGAGCGTGTCAAACGCGTCGAGATCGCCGATCTCGTCCGCGATTCCGTCCACGCCCCCTTCGTAGCGGTCGACCTTCTCGGACGGGTCTTCGATTGGCTTCTCCATTCGACCTTCCGGTGAGGTCGGTGGCGTCTTGCTCTGGATCTGCTCCTTGGCGGGGCCGAGTTGCCCTTGGAGTTGCTCCCGAAGTCGCTGAATCTCTTGAAGGTTAATCCCTTCGCCACCCTCTCTCGCGACGTAGCCGGAGGGCAGGGCGGCAGTCGGTCGGCTCGGTAAGTGGCCCTGGGTCACGTCGAATGCCGCCGTCGCGGCCTCGAGCTCCGCGCCCCGAGCGCCGCCCGCCGTCTCGGCGCCAAAACGCGCCTGGGCGGCGTGGGTGAGCTCGTGGGCCAAGAGCGCCGCGCCGTCGCGGGTCGTCGGCTCAAACCGCGTCTGGTCGATGTAAATCGCGCCTGACTCGAAGACCGCTCGCGCGCCACGGGACTGCACCCGGGCGGTGGCCGCGTCGTCGAAACGAACCGGGACGCCCGCTCCCGGCAGCCCGAGCGCGGGTGCCAAACGAGCGATCAAGGCGTCCGTCGCCTCGCGCATCGCCCGAGCGCCATCCGGCGACGGGTCGTACGTCGACAGCCGCTGGAGCGCCCCCAAGGCCGCCGTCGGAAGTGCCTTGGTCCCCGACTCCTGACGCAGCGTCGCGAGGGCCTGACGCGCGAGCCGTTCGAACGACTCCGAACGCGGTGCCGAGAGCGACTCTAAGACCTGCTGCCGGCCGGCCTGCCCGAACTGCGCCAGGATTCGGCGGGCCGTCGTCGTCACGACTGCCGGATCCGACGCCGCGAGCCCTCGTGCCATCAGGGCGATCGACGTGCCCAAACCGGCGCGCGACTTCCCACGCTGGGGTCGGTCGTCCCCCTTCTCTGGGGCCTCCCGGACCGATTGATTGCGTGAGCGGCTTTGGCGCTTGTCGTTGTTGGACTTCTTGGGCTGCCTCATGGGTCGCTCCGGCCTTCAATTTCAAGTACTTGGTGCTACGAGCGCCCATGTGGGCGGGGTCTCGCTGGGGACCAAGGGTTTCGGGCTCAGCAAGGAACGCGCCACGCGTCATCCTCGACGCGAGCCGCCGTCTGCGCGAAGCTCGGCTCATGCGACGAATCTCCCGCTGCCAATGGCAACGCCAGCCGTGGCGGAACGGCGGCGGCGTTACGTGGGAGCTCTGGCGCGACGGCGACGGCCCACCCGGCTTCGTCGTGCGGCTCTCCTGCGCGGAGGTCGCATCCGATGGTCCCTTTTCGCGTTTCCCCGGCGTCGACCGCGTCATCGCGCTCGTCGATGGCGCCGGTATGGTCTTGGACGGCGCGTCGCCGCACCGACTCGATGACGCCCTCGAACCCCATTCGTTCCGCGGTGAAGCCGAGGTCCACGGTCGCCTGCTGGGTGGCCCGGTGCTCGACTTCAACCTCATGACCGCTCGCGGCGAGGCGAAGGCCCGGGTCCGGCGGCTCCACCTCGCTCCTGGCGAACGTGTCGAGCTCGTCGGGAGCACCGTCGTCGCGTTCGCCCCGCGCGGCGGCGTCGCGGTGAGCCAGGAAGAGCGCCGCTACGCGCTTGTCCCGATGGATACTGCAGTCGCCGTCGGTCGCCTGACCATCGACGCCGGCCCGCAGCCGGAGCCCATCCTGGTCGCCGAGATCGCACGACGTGACGCCCCCACGCGCGTCGCGCCGCCGCCGGGCCTCGCCGCCCTCTTCGAGTCCGCCGTGGTCGAGATCGCGGGGCCACCGCTCGCGGAGCCTTCGTGGGTCATCACCGCCTGCAACCCTCACGGCTCGCTTCACGGCGCCGAGGAGAACGCCGAGCGGATGGCGGCACTCGAAGCGGTGTTGCGTTCGCGCGGCCTCGTCTTCCGCCACGCCGTCGGTCGCGATGCCTCCGGCGACTGGGCCGAGCCCTCCTTCGCCATTACCGGCAGCGACCGCGAGACCGCACTGGCGCTCGCCAGCAAATTCGATCAAGACGCTGTCTACGAATTCGACGCGGTTGGAAACAGGGTGGTATTATGGTGTTGAAACTATTGCGGGCACTGACGCCGCTCTGCCTAGTCGTCGCCGCCCCCACCTACGCGGCCGGGCCAATCGAACTTCTCTTCGTCGGCGATGTCTCGTTCGCGGGACGTCGTCCACCTAGAGCAGCGTACCCCTCCTCGGCCGAGAACCCGCTCCGCCACTTCGCGGCCCGCTTCGCCGCCGCCGACCTCGCCATCGCCAATGGCGAAGGTCTACTGGTGGAGACGCCACCCGCCTCCTACGCCGAAGCGCGCCTCGACATCGGCGCCTCGCCGCGGTGGGCGCACGCCTACAAGGACGCCGGTATCGACCTCGTGGGCCTCGCCAACAACCACAGTTGGGATAGTGGCACCGGCGGCGTCCTCGAGAACCGCCGCCACCTCGACGCGACGGGCGTCGCGGTCTATGGCGCGGGCCCAACGGGTGACGCCGCGACCGCTCCCTACCGACTACGTCACGGCGAGGCCTGCCACGTCGCGATCGTGCCCGCGACCTTGAAGTCGAACCGGCCACCCAAAGGGGGCGCCGCCGTCGCCTTCTATCCCGGCGGCGAGGGCATCTCGCGCCTCACCGCTCAGGTCTCGGCGCTCGTCCGCGAGGGCTGCTTCGTCATCGTGAGCGTCCATTGGGGCCGCGAGGGCGTGCCGCTCCCGCCCAGCGACGTGGTCCGTGCGGGCCACGCGCTAGTCGACGCCGGCGCCTCCGTCGTCGTGGGCCACCACCCCCACGTGCTCCAAGGCGTCGAGTTCTACCAAGGTGGCGTCATCGCCTACAGCCTCGGCAACTACGTCTTCGTGAACCGAGCCATCGAGAAGCGCCGAACCGGCGTGCTCTCGCTCCGAATCGCCGACGTGGGCGGACGGCCGGCGCTCGACCGCATCGCGCTCATCCCGGCCCTCATTCACCCCTCCGACTTCTCGCCGCGGCCGGCGACGACTGCGGAGACGACCGCGCTCGTGAAGGTCCTCGCGTCGGGCTCCCAGAAATTTGGCACTCGAGTCTCACAGGACGGCGATCTCATCACCTTCAAGGCGCCCTGACCCTTGCGCGGAGCCCGCTCGCACGGGCAAAGTCGAGGGGTGAACGCCACTCGCCCGCTCTGCCTTTGTCTCGCTGCGATCGCGGCTCTCGTCACGGCCTGCGGGTCCGACGTGGCCCAAGGGGAGCTCGACCTTCCGGACACCCAGAACGTCGTCGAGGCGGACGACGTGGTCTACGTCATCACTCCACGTGACGCCACGGACTCGGACTCCCCGCTCACCGATGTCGGCGCAGTCGACGTCATCGAGGCCGACGTCATCGAGGCCGACGCCTCGGACATCGTGGCCGCCGAAGACGTCGCTCCGGACACGACCGACTGGATCGACGCCGGCGCCTGCGGCCTGTGCCCGCCCGACCAGCCGCTCTGCGTCAATGGTGGCTGCCTGTGCACCGCCACGAGCTGCGCCGTCGGGACGCAGTGCAACGGCGGCGTGTGTACGACCTGCAACACGGCGACGGCGTGTGGCGCGACGTGCAAGAACTGCGCGGCCTCGGGGCTCATCTGCAACGGCACCGGGACGGCTTGCGTCGCGTGTGAAGGGACGCTCGGCTGCAACCCGGGCGAGGCGTGCGTGAGCGGCATCTGCTCGCCGTGTGACACGGTGGCGGCCTGCGGCGCGAGCTGCACGCCGTGTCCTGCGGGCGCCCAGTGCCAGAACGGGAAGTGTATCGAGTGTACGTCGAATGCGAACTGCCCCTCCGGAGAGACGTGTGACGACAGCCTCTGCGTTGCGTGTACCGCGACTGACCCACTCCACTGCGGCAGCGCGTGCCTCGTGTGCGGCGGCGCCATCCCGGAGTGTGTCGGCGGCAAATGCACCTGCAGCGCCACGTCCTGTGGCGCCGGTGCGGCCTGCGTCAATGGCAAGTGTTCGACGTGCGTGACCGACGCGGCGTGCGGCGCGTCTTGTCAGCCCTGCGCTGCGGGCCTGAAGTGTATCGGTGGCGCGTGTAAACAGTGCGAATTCACAGCGGATTGCGCGGCGGGCTCGGTCTGCGAGAGCAACGTCTGCGTGCCCTGTACCGCCTCCGACGCTGCGCACTGTGGACCGTCCTGCGCGGTCTGCACCGGCGTCACGCCGAGCTGCGTGGCGGCCGCCTGCACCTGCACCACCTCGTCCTGTGGCGCCGGCGCCCTCTGCCAGAACGGCGCGTGTACGCCGTGCAACAGCTCGGCGGCGTGTGGCTCCAAGTGCATCGTGTGCCCCGAGGACACGACCTGCCTCAACGGCAAGTGCGCGGAGTGCGCGGTCTCGCCGGACTGTGGCCCCTCATCGGTGTGCAGCGCGGATGGCGTCTGCGTCGCGTGTACCGCCGACAACCCCACCTATTGCGGCCCCTCCTGCCTTGAATGTACCGGGGCGACCCCTGCTTGTGTCGATGGCGGCTGCCAGTGCAGCGGCGCCTCCTGCGGTGCTGGCGCGCAGTGCGTGAACGGCGCCTGCGCGTCCTGCAACAGCGCGGCCGCCTGCGGACCCGGCTGCGTCGCGTGTGGCGGCGCGACGCCCTATTGCGCGGGCCCCACGCTCGGGTGCGTCGCGTGCGTCGACAACGGCCAGTGCCCCGCCGGTTACACCTGTCTCGGAAACGTCTGCCAAGATCCCTGCGCCGGGGTCCAAGGCTGCGCGAACGACACGCTCCCGAACGCGTCGACGTGCGCCAAGGCTCGAACTCTGGGCCGAAAGGACGCGGTGACGGCCACCGGCGCCAAGATTAGCGGTGACACCACGAGCACGAACAACAGCGACGACCTCCCGTCACCCATCTTCGGCAGCAGCGAGTGTTGGGACGCGCAGTCCGACCAATTCTACAGGCTCTGGCTGGTCGCCGGAGAGACCCTCAGCGCGACCGTCGACCCCGCCGACTTCGACTTCGACATCATGCTGAAGCTCTACGTGGGCACCGCCTGCGAGTCGGGCGGCGACCCGCTCAAGTGTATGAACGACAAGGGCGACGGCACCAACGAGACCTTGACGCAGGTCATCTCCACGACGGGCTGGCATACCCTGGTCGTCGACGGCGTCTACGCCTTCTCGGACGACTACGACTACGGCCCCTACGCGCTGACTGTGAAGATCACGAGCAACCAGAAGCCGCTCTGCTGTTTGTGAACGGCGTCAACATTCCGGGAATGCAACGGCGAGGCCGCCTTCCGACGTCTCTTTGTACTCGCGCATCATGTCGTCGCCCGTGCGCTTCATCACCCTCACGACCTTGTCGAGGCTGACGATCCCCTTGCCGCCCGCGTTGAGCGCGAGCATCGCGGCGCTCCAGGCCTTCGCGACGCCCATCGCGTTTCGTTCGATGCAGGGCGCTTGGACGAGTCCCCGTATCGGGTCGCAGGTCAGGCCGAGGTTGTGTTCGAGCCCGATCTCGGCCGCCGTCTCGACCGCATCCGGCGACCCGCCGAGGAGCTCCGTCAGCGCCGCCGCCGCCATCGCCGTCGCCGTCCCGACTTCGCCCTGGCAGCCGACCTCGGCGCCCGACAGCGACGCGTAAGTCTTGACCACCATCGCGATCCCGGCCCCGGTCGCGAGCGCCCGATGCATCGCGGCGCGGTCCACGCCGAGCCGCCGCATGGCTTCGATGAGCACAGCCGGGAAGATGCCCGACGCGCCGTTCGTCGGCGCCGTCACCACGAGCCCCCCGGCGGCGTTCTCTTCGTTGACGGCGTAGGCGTAGGCCTGGGCGAGAGCGATGTGGCGCCAGAAGTCGGGGACGCGCCCGGCCTCGAGGCTCTCGAGGAGCTCCGGCGCTCGCCGCCTGACCCCGAGGCCTCCCGGGAGCACGCCCCGCGACCGCAGGCCTCGCGCAATGCAGCGCTCGAACGCGGCGACGACGGCGTCGAGCCCCGCCGCGACCTCCCCGGGGTGGCGCTCCCACGCGGCTTCGTTGGCGAGAATCGCCGCGCCGATGCTCCCGAACTGCTTGCCTATCTCCACGAGTGAGTCGCCATCGTGAAAGGGCGCGATCGGCGGCGAGAGCGGCGCCGGTGCGGCGTCGTTCTCACCGCCTTCGCGCCGCACGAACCCGCCCCCGATCGAGCACCAGGTCTCCTCGAGCAAGACGCCGCGGTCGCCGTAAGCGCGCACCACGAGCGTGTTCGGGTGGGGCAGGTCGCGCTTCCCGCCGCGCCGCCAGATGACATCGGTCGTTCGTATGGCCACGTAGCCCGCGCCCCACGGGATCGCCGGGACTCGATCGAGGCGCTCCATGAGCCCGGCGAACGCGTCGGGGTCGACGGTCTCGGGCTCCCAGCCGAGCAGGCCCGCCAGCACGGCGCGATCGGTGCCGTGGCCGCGTCCCGTGGCCGCGAGAGACCCGAGCAGCTCGACCTCGACGCGCGACGGGACCAGCCCAAGTCCAATACATCGCTCACGAAAACGCCGCGTCGCGCGCATCGGTCCTACGGTGTGTGACGACGACGGGCCCGGCCCAATCCGGAAGATGTCGAGGACGCGTAGTAGGATGGGCAGGTTCGGCATGACCTGAGTGTGACTTCGGGCGGCGGGACGTCAACGGCGAGCCGGGAGGACGGGGCGAGGTTCAGCCGTCCGCCGTCGCTGCACCCAAAGCAGCCTCGAACTCTCGATGCATAGGGGCATCGTGTCCCGGCGAGTGCTTGCGTGCGAGTCATAACTTAGAGGGAGCACTCGGCTACACCTGACGGTCGCCGGTTGTCTTGTCACATCCGGGGTCTTGAACCCCGAAAACATCCACCCTACGCTGCTCAGCGAACGAACGATCGGCCTTGGGCCCATCGGCCGCGAAGGTGACGACATGCGCAGGGTTCTTCTGAGGTTGGGCGTGGTGCCCGTCTTGATCGTCGTGGGCGCCCTGGCGCTTGGATGCGAGACCGGGACCTCGACGCCGTCCGACGTCGTCAGCGCCGAGGACGCACCGGACTCACCCGACGTCAGAGGCGACGATGTCGGCCCAGACGCCGAGCACCTCGAGCCCACCCCCTGGATCTACCCGCCGGAAGACACGCCCATCGAGCCATCGCTCGATGCCGGGACGCGTGCTGCGGCTCTGGCGGCGGCCCTCGACGCCGTGCTCGCGCTGTCACCGGACGCCGTTCAAGGACTTCAGGACCTGCTCTACCCCCGGCCGGCGCCCGGTCAGGGCGACCCGACCGGCTGCCCCTTCGTCCTGACTTACGACTACGGTCCCACGAAGGCGTACTACTGGCAGGGCGAGTGTACGGCCTCCGACGGCACCCGCTTCTCGGGGCAGGGTTACTCGAGCTGGACCGTGGGTCTCGAAGCCGATGGCCTGACCTCGGACGGCTTCGAGGTGAACCTCGCCGGACGTATCGAGGCGGCGGACGGGACCTTCCTCGAAGGCGCCGGCACGGTCGCCGCCTACGCCGGCAGGAACGCAGACGCCCGCGCCTTCGGCCGGAGCATGAACGGCACTTTTAGCGCCGGGGGGCCGCGTGCTCCCGCCGATGCGTGGCTCTCAGGCAAGCGCCGGCCGACCCTCCGCGTCGATGGCTGGGTCTACGTCCCCACGGGCGGGCACAACCTGCTCATCAGCGGCGGTATCAGCGGCCTCGACGGCTTCCCAGGAGGCGCCACGGCGGTCTCGTTCGATGGGCTGACGCTCCGCGACGCCTTCGGAGGCGCGACGTGTTTCTCCGAGCCGGGCGGCGACGCGTCGGTGCGCGGCCCCGACGGCAACTGGTTCGACATCGCGTTCGACGGTCCGACCGACGCCGCCCCCGTGACCGATGCCGAGTCCTGCGACACGTGCGGCGCCTCCTGGTTTCGCGGCAGTCCCGTCGATCCGACTTGCCTCGACACGGCGCCTTTCCTCGTGTGGACGGGAGACTCGCCATGGTGACCCGCGCCACGTTGGCCTTCGGACTCGCGCTGTCGACGCTGTCGGCCTGTGACGAGCGCCCGAACTTGGCGAGCGCCCCCACGAGCGATGCGGTCACCGCCGACGCCCAGGCCCCGAGCGCGCCGGACGCCGCCGAGCCCCGAGGGCCCGAGCCCTTCCCCGTCGTCCCCGTGGGCCCCTCCTTGGACGCCCCGGCCCTGCTCACGCGGCTCTCCCTCGACCTCCGAGGCATACGGCCGTCGCCGGAAGAGCGGGCTCGCGTCGAGGGTGCGGACTCGAACACCGAACTCGCTGTACTGATTGAGGAGTTTCTCGCCGATCCCCGCTTCGGCGTCCGCATCGCCGACCTCTGGTCTCAGGTCTTGCGGACACGCGTCGAAGACTTCCCCGTGCAGGCGGTCGACTTCGGCCTTGCGCCCGAACAGGAGCCAGCGCTCTACCGCGCCATCGGCGACGAGCCGCTCCAGATCATCCGGCGTATCGCGATGGAGGACCGGCCCTGGACCGACGTCGTCACCGCGGGCTGGACGATGACGGACGACCTGCTGGCGTCCGTATGGCCCGTCGAGCCGGAGGGGCAGGGCCCCGGTTGGCGGCCAGCCCGCTACACCGACGCGCGACCGCCCGCGGGCGTGCTCTCCACCAACGGCCTCTGGTGGCGCTACCTCTCCGACGGCGTGAGCTACGGTCGCGGTCGCGCTAACGCGATCGCGCGCATCTTCTTGTGCTCGGACTTCCTCGACCGCCCCGTCGACTTCCCCCGGGACATCGATCTCACCGACGAAGCCGCCGTGCGCGACGCGATCCGCCAGAACACGGGCTGTATCGGCTGCCACTCGGCGCTCGACCCCCTGGCCGGCTACCTCGCGGGGCTCCAGTACACGGACAAGACCGCTACTGAGCTCACGGAGTACCACCCCGAGCGGGAGGGCGCGTGGCGCACCACGACCGAGCTCCCACCGGGCTTCTACGGCTCCCCAGGCTTCACGCTCGCCGACCTCGGCCGGCAGCTGGCGGCTGACCCGCGCTTCGTTCAGTGCGCGGTCGAACGGACCTGGGAGCTGCTCCTGCGCCGTCGCGTCCGGGAGACCGATCGTGACGAGCTCGACGCCCTCTCGCGCCACCGCGAAGCCTTCATTGCGGGCGGGCTCACGATGCGCGGGCTGATGCGCTCCATTCTGACCGATCCCCGCTACCGCGAGGCGCCGGACCCCGCGACCGGGCAGGGCGAGAAGCTGGTCCCACCGGAGGTGTGGGCCAATATCCTCCAAGAATGGACGGGCTTCCGACTCACGGCGGGCGGCGCCGACCTCCTCGCGACCGACCGCACGGGCTTTCGCACGCTCGCGGGTGGTGGCGATGGCCGGTCGGGCTCGGAGCCGGCGACCCTGCCGACGACCACCATGGCCATCGTATGGCAACGCTCGGCCGAAGCCGCCGCCGCCTACGCCGTTCAGAACTGGGAGGGCTCGCCACTCTTCGAGTTCGACCCGGCGACGCCTTTCCCTGAGGACGCCGAGGACGGCCTCTGGCGCGACCAGATCGGTCGTTGGCACGAGCGCCTCTTCGGGACTGACGTCGCGCCGCTCAGCCTCGAAGTCGACGCATCGCTCCAGCTCTGGCGTCAGCTCGACGCCATGGACGGGCCCGCCGCGGCGTGGGCGGGCCTCCTCACCGCGCTCCTCCGCGACCCCGAGCTGGTGGTGTACTGATGAAGCGACGCACTGCACTTCAGCTCGGCCTCACCGGGCTCGCCGGTCTTCTCACGTCGGCCTGGGCGGCCCGCAGCTCGGCCCTGGTCCCCCTTCAGCCGACAAGACGTTTTCTATTCGTAGTCAACCGTGGTGGATGGGACCCGCTGAATGTGCTCACGCCGCTCTTCGGCCAGCCGCAAATCGCGATGCCGGTCCTCGCCGAGCCGGCGACCGTCGCGGGTATCCCTCTCGTCCTCAGCCCGAGCCGCCCCTCCGTCACTCGCTTCTTCGAGCAGTGGGGCGCCCGCTCGCTGGTGCTCCACGGCCTCTCGGTCCGTTCGGTGAGCCACGAGGTGTGTGAGTTCACCATGATGACCGGACGAGCCAGCGGCGATGGCACCGACCACGCCACGCGGCTCGCCCAGCTCGGCGAGAACGCGGCGCTGCCGCATCTCGTGCTCTCCGGCCCGTCCTACCCCGGCCCGCTTTCATCGCTGGTGGCGCGCTCCGGGGTCTCCGGTCAGCTCCAGGAGCTCATCTCCGGCGACGTGCGGCTCCGAAGCGACCAGCCGACCCCTGGCCTGAGCGCTCCCGCGACGCGAATCGTCAACGACTTCGTGGCGCGACGCACCAGAGCGGCCCGAGACGCCCGTCCCGGACCGCGCCGTGCCGCTCTCGACGCCGCGCTCTCACGTTCCGAGCGCCTTCAGGATCTTCGTTACGACGTCTCGTTTTCGTCAGATGGGAGCCTCGGCAGTCAGCTCGACATCGCGCTTGCGCTTCTCTCGCGTGGCCTCGCTCATTGCGTCACCGTCTCACCCCCCGCGTTCTGGGACACCCACACCGACAGCGACAATCAGCAAGGACCGCTCTGGGAGTCGCTCTTCGCGGGCCTGAACGGCTTCTTCAGCAAGGCGGCGGCTACGCCGGTTCGGGGTCCGGACGGCGCTCCAACGGACCGGAATGTCCTCGACGACACCGTGGTCGTCGTGCTCTCCGAGATGGCGCGCACCCCGCAGCTAAACGCCGACCTCGGCCGAGATCATTGGCCGTGGACCTCGGCGCTCATCGCGGGTGATGGCGTCACGGGCGGCCGCGCCGTCGGCGGTTATGACCAGGGATATCGGGGGCTTGGCGTGGATCCGGCGTCCGGTGAGGTCGACGTGCAGCGCCCAGCGCCCACGCCGGCTCAGCTCGGCGCGACCCTCCTCGCGCTCGCCGGAATGGACCCAGGCGTGTTCGGGCCCGGCGTCGAGCCGCTACTGGGTGTGCTCGGTTGAAGACGCTTCTCTCATTCGTCCTGCTCGGATGCGCCGTCGAGGCCAGTGACTCCGTAGACGCAAAAGGCGGCGCTAACGACATCGCCACCATCTTCGACTCAGCCCCGAACATCGACTCCGAGGGCGCCATAGAGCCTTGCGACGCGGTCCCCATCCTCACGTGGGCCAACTTCGGCGAAGGATTTGTGCTCGACAATTGTCAAGCTTGTCACGCCCACGGCGCAGCGGACCGCCACGGCGCGCCAGCCGAAGTCGCCTTCGATACTCTCGATGATGTGCTCACGTGGCAGGACCGCATCGTCGCGCGTGCCGGTTCGGAGCTTGGAGGGATGCCGCCGGCCGGAGGCGTCTCGGAGACCGACCGCAAGCTACTCCTGGCGTGGATAGCGTGTTCACTTCGGTAACGCTCGTCCACTCGAACGCAGCGTCGCTGGGACGACCTGCCATCAGAATTCCTGTTGACCCGCACAGGGTAGCTAGGGTAAGGCGTTTCCAAACGAGGACAGCCATCCTGCGCCGCACAGCCCAGGAATGCCGATCGGAGGCCCATAGATGCTCCAGCACAACGTCACCCAGTTCGCCGCACCGTCAGGTCGCCGAGTCACTCTCGCCGCGTTGACCCTGGCCTGTATGGCGGGTGCCGCATCGGCTCAATCGCTTGTGTCGCCCGCGGCGGTCGGCTGCGCGGACGGCAGCCGTGAAGGCTACCTCGGCGTCTCGACGTATCCGAACATCGCGGCGTGCGGCGGCGCGTGGAGCATCCCCGGCATCGCGAACTTCGCCCCCGCTTACGCGCCGGCGTGTCCAGGACTCGCCGTCAACGACACGCGCACCCCGGCCTGTGGCCGCACCGCAGGCGACGACAGCGCCAACCCCTACGGTAACGGCTGCAACGCCGAAGACCTCTGCGCCGAAGGCTGGCACATCTGCCTCGGCGTAAACGATCTCAAGGAAGCAACGCCGACCCCGACGACGGGTTGTACGGGCTCGGTGCCGCCGGGTTCGGGGCCGCTCTGGTTTGCGACGCGACAGGCGACCAACGGCTGCGGTCGTTGCGCTGACGGGCTCTCCGTTGGATCCGACTGCAACTCGTCGGCATGCACGTTCGGCTGCCTCAACACCGAGCGCACCACCAATGACGTGTTCGGCTGCGGCAACATCGGCGCGAATGGGACTTGCGGCGGGCTCGGCATGACCTGGACCGGCAACCTGTGTGGCAGCATCAGCTCCGCCGGCTTCAACTGCAATCTGCCCACGACGGCAGACGATTCGGGCCTGTGCGAGACCTATACGCTACGCCAGACCAACCCGAACACCGGCGGCGTCCTTTGCTGCCGCGACGCGACCGCGCCCGACAGCGACAACGACGGCATCCCCGACACCACTGACAACTGCGTCGGCGTACCGAACCCCGATCAGATCGACCTCGACGTCGATGGCTTTGGTGACGCCTGTGACAGCTACGTCTGCATCGACAACGATGGCGATGGTGCCTGCAATCAAGGGGACAATTGCCTGACGGTTTCAAACCCGAGCCAGACGGACACCGACGGCGATGGCATCGGCGACGCCTGCGAGTGCCTCAATGT
Organism: Myxococcales bacterium; assembly: GCA_018780435.1. Classification (GTDB taxonomy): domain Bacteria; phylum Myxococcota_A; class UBA9042; genus SXOO01. The sequence goes on along the minus strand of JADMJS010000422.1, from coordinate 22,018 downwards.
GACCTGCACGCCGTCTGACGCCTGCCACACGGCCGAATGCGTCTCCACGACCGGCTGTGTAGAGACCCCCATCGTGTGCGCGACCGGCGACGCGTGTCAGGAAGCGACCTGCAACCCCTCGCTCGGTTGCACGACCTCGCCCGTCACGTGCGGCGACAACGCGACGTGCAGCTCGCCCAACGGTTGCGAGTGCGACTGCGGCTTCAATGGCGACGGGATCACGTGCACTGCGTTGCCGGTCTACGTGCAGTCGCTGACCTACGGCGGTACCGGCTGTCCCCAGGGTTCGGTCGGGACATCTTTCGCCAGCGACCGTCGCAGCTTCACGATGATCTTCGACAGCTTCGTCGCCGCGTCCGGCCCGGGCATCCCGGCTACGGAGTCACGGAAGAACTGCCAGGTGAACCTGAACCTCGTGGTCCCGTCCGGATCGACGGCCCAGACCCTCATCGTCGACTACCGCGGATATGCCGGCCTGCCTGCGGGCGTGACTGGCGAGTCGTCCGCGATCTACTACCGCCAGGGCAGCGTCGACCCCCTCGGCACGGCAGCGACCTACCCGGGACCGACGAGCCGAGACTACCTGCGTCGCGATTGCGTTCCGCTCGACCTCGTGAACGAGGACACCTGCCCGGTGATGCAACCTGTCAATGTGAATGCGGAAGTCAGTCTCACCGGCCCCAGCTCCTCGAGCGCCCAGATCACGCTCGACTCCATCGACGGCAAGCTCGCGGCCCGCATCGGTACCGACACGGACGCCGACTGTGTCCTCGACGACGACGACGTGTGCCCGAACACCTACGACCCGGGCCAGCTCGACACCGACGCGGACGGCGTCGGCGATGCCTGCGAGTGCGACGGCGTGCTCTGTGCCCCGGAGACCGACTGCCTCGAGGCGGCGATCTGCCAGCCCACGACGGGCGACTGCGCCGCGGCGCCGCGAGCCAATGGGACCGCCTGCGACGACGCGGACGCCTGTACCGACGCGGACACCTGCCAAGCGGGTACGTGCTCGTCCGGCCCGGCCGCCGATTGTGACGACGGGGACGCGTGCAGCGCCGACGCGTGCGACAGCGCCACGGGATGTGTCCACACGCCGCAGGACGAGGACGGCGACGGCGTCTGCGACAGCGACGACAACTGCCCGACGGTGCCGAACGGCTCGACGGCCGGTAACTCCAAGATCTTCGTCAACAACGACGAGTGGACCCTGACCGACCACGGCTTCAACGTCGCGGCCGGCACGCCCAAGTACGTCGAGAACCTCGCTAACTGGTTCACGGGCGGCGGGCCGGGCAAGTTCCTGGCTTACTCGAACAACTTTGGCCTGAACGGCACCCGCTTGAAGCAGACCATGGCGGCCCTCGGCCACACCTACACGGTCTCGATGGTGGCGCCCTTCACGGTGGCCACGCTGCAGCAGTACGACGCTGTCTTCCTCGCGGGTGGGCCCTATCCGAATCAGCAGGTCCTCATCGACTACGTGAAGGCGGGCGGTAACGTCTACATCGGCGCTGGGACGGGCAATGGCGGGTCGGCCACGGAAGCCGCGGCCTGGAACACCTTCCTCGCCGAGTTCGGCCTCGGGTTCCGCTCGAGCTACAACGGCGTCGGCGGCGTGTGGATCCCGAGCTCGCCGCACCCGGTCTTCGCGGGCGTCTCGAGCCTCTTCGCCGACAACGGCAACACCGTCTTCCAGCGTACGCCGGTCAACCCGGACACCGCGCTCATCGTCCCGACCTCGGCCGGCGGCGGCGGCGCGCTCTTCGCGCAGTACGACGCGGCCATCAGCGGCCCGGACGGCCAGGATGACGTCGACGCGGACGGCGTCGGCGACGCGTGCGACAACTGCCCGAACGCGGCCAACGCGGACCAAGCCGATGCGGACGCCGACGGCAAGGGCGATGTTTGCGACGACTGCCCGTTCCAGGGTGGCCTCCTCGCCAACGGCGCCTCCGCGTGCGCCGACGGCGGGACCCGCGCGACCTGCGCGAACGGCGTGCTGACACTCACGAGCTGCGGCCAGGACTCCTGCGCCGACACGGGTGACGCGTTCGGCGGCGGAAGCTGCTCGGCGATCGATTACGTCTGCACGGCGGGCACGTGCGGCTCGTCCCCCACGTCGGGCTACGACACGTGCGGCGGGACGGCGAGCGCGCCGACCGTCACGGCGTGGGCCTGCTCCGCGGCGGGCAACCGCTGTGAAGCGACCACGCTCGCTCGTGCGGACGCGTGTAATGACTCCGGCGACCACACGGGCGGCGGCTCTTGCGCCGCGTCCGACTGGACGTGTGCGGGTGGGCGCCTGAACGTGAACGACACCAGCGGCACTGACGTCTGCACGGATGGCGGCTGGGACACGTCCCTCACGTATTGGGCCTGCTCGATGCACGGCAACGCGTGTTTGCAAGGCTTGAATGTCCAGTCTGAGAACTGCCTCGACTCGAGCCCCGGCTCGGCCGGTGGTGGCGTGTGCGCCTCCGAGCGACCCTACTGCGACGGCAATCGAATCGTGGTGGATACCTTCCACGGCGAGGATGTCTGCAGTGGCGATGACGGGGTTCGCGTGGATGGCTTCGGATGCGTCGACGTCGATGGCGACAGCTACATCGATTCGTGCTCCGCCGAAGTGACCACGCACTCCGACGCGTGCACCGATTCCGGCGACTCGCTCGGCAGCGGAGCCTGTTCGGCGTCGAACGTCGTCTGCGACGGCACCACCGCGGTCCGCACGGACTCGTCCGGCACCGACCTCTGCGGCGGCTCGGACGACGCGCCGTCGGTCACGACCTGGTCGTGCATCGCCGCCGATGGCGCCGCTGCCGACACCTGTGTGAGCGCCGTGACGGAGCGCGCCGACGGTTGTAGCGACACGGGCACCGCCATGGGTGGTGGCGCATGCTCGGCCACGGATTGGGACTGCGCGGGCGGCACGCTCAGCGAGACGACGTCGAACGGCACGGACGTGTGCGGTGGTTCGAGCGACGCCCCGTCGGTCACGGTCTACGCCTGTGCGGCGACCGACGGCGCGGGTGCTGACGCCTGTGTCCAGTCGGCCACGGCCCGCGCCGACTCCTGTGACGACTCGGGCGACGCCTCGGGTGGCGGTACCTGCGCGGCGTCCGACTGGTCGTGCGCGGACGGCATCATCTCCTCCACCTCGTCGAGCGGCGTGGATACGTGCGGCGACGGCTCGGAGGGTCAGACGACTTACTACGCGTGTGCGACGGCCGAAGGCGCGGACGCGGACCTCTGTGTGCCCGTGGCCGACACCACGCCCCCGGCAGTCTCGGTCACGCTCACGCCGGCCGGCACGCTCGCCGACGGCACGCAGCTCCTGGCGCTGACCTGTGAAGCCACCGACATCTGCGACGACACGGTCGCGACCGCGCTCGGCGTCGTGACGCCGTCCACGGCGGGCTACACGACGACCCAGCAGATCGCCTCCGCGGTCACGGTGCAGTTCAACTCGCGCAACAAGAAGCTGACGATTCAGGCCCCGGCCCCCGCCGACATCCTGACGCAGCTCAATGAGCTCGGCGGTCTCCAGCTCAGCGACGGCACCCTCGTGGTCCTCTCGCTCGGCTCGGCGCCCGTCTACCAGTACGAGTTCCGCACAGAAGGCGCCATCGACTACCTGCGCATCAAGAACCAGCTCGCTCGCTTCTGGTGCGACGCCACGGACGATTCGGGCAACGAGGCGTCGGCCTACGTCGAGACGTCGACCCAAGCGACCTGCGGCTGCGACATCGCGTGTGCCTGCCCCTCGAACGGTCCCTGCGCTTGCACGTGGTCGTGCAAGAAGCCGGCGAGCACCTGCGTCTGCACCGCGCAAGGCGCCTGCACCTGTAGCTGCTCGGCGGGCTGCAACCAGGGCGTCGGCAACGGCTCCGAGGGCTGCGACCCGGGTAACTCCAACCAAGGCAACCCCGCGAACTCGAATGACGAGCCCACGCCGTCGGGCACGGGCACGCCCGGCAACCCCGGCAAGAAGGGCGGCAAGTAGTTCTGGGTTCCGCTCCGCCTCCCCGCCCGCCTCCAGCCCCATCCTCGACTGTCATGGTCACGGCCATCACGATCGTCGATGGGGCCGATAGTCACACGCTATTATTCGCGCGACTCTGAACGCAGTAGCCTCCAGCCAAACGAGCTAGGGGGTTGTGTCATGTTCAAGTTTCGAGACCGCAAGCACGCTGAGACGGCCACAGCCAGCGACGTCGCTTCTGCGAGCAAGAGCTCGACGCACCGCGGCTCAACGTATGCGGCCTCGAAGAGCCAACTGAGCCCAAACGCCGCGTCCAAGGCGAGTGCGAACACGCCCACGGCCAAGGAACCAGAGGCGGGCGCCGAGATCCCGGGCAAATCCGCCTTCGTCGCGGCGAGCGCCGCCTTCGCAGCCGGCGACTACGAGGTCGCGCTTGCGAGCTATTGTGAGGCTTGGACGGACTTGAAAACGACCGACAAGGCCGGCTTCACCGCGTATAACATCGCGCAGTGTTTGAGGATGCTCGGCCACCCCATCGATGCCGGGACGTGGTACGAGACGGCGCTCGCCACGGGTCACATCGAAGCCTACCGGGCCGAGGCCATGGCTCACGTGACGGCCGGCCGGCGCGCGGCGGGCGCCAAGGCGGCCGAAGCGGAGCTGGCTGCGATGGGGCTCGAGAAGCCCGCCGCCGGAAGCACCGATCCACGAGGGAAGAGCCGCTCCAACTTCCAGACGGCGCAGGCCGCATACACCAAGGGAGATTGGGCGACCGCAGCCGAACACTACGTACAAGCGTGGCTCGACCCCAAGTCGACGGGTGACCGTTCGGCCATGGCCTTCAATATGGCGCAGTGTTATCGAAAGATGGGTGACTTCGCGAAAGCGGCGGCTTGGTATACGACCTGTATGACCGAGCCGGGAGAGGCCAAGATCCGGTACGGGGCTGAGATCGAGACCAAGCTCGCCGAGTGTCAAGCCGCCGCCGGACTGAAGACGGACGACGCTCGAAGCACCTTTGAGGGCGCCCAGTCCGACTACGCGGCTGGCAACTACACCAAGGCGCTCGACGCCTACTTGGCCGTCTACCGTAGCCCCGCCATCTCGCCGGGGACTCGCGCCGGATCGGCGTTCAACATCGCGCAGTGTTTCCGCTTCACGGGCAACCACGCGGCGGCGGTCACGTGGTATCGACTGAGCATCGGTGTGGCGGACGGCGTCTACGACAAGGAGATCAAAGTCCACATCGCGACGTGCGAGGCGAAGGCCGGCAAGGCCGCTGGAGAGCTTGACACGATGGTGAAGGACATCGCTAAGCCCGCGGGTGGCAAGGGAAAGAAGAAGGGTGCGGGCGCTGGCTAGCCCGCTCATGCGGCCGTCATCATCGGCCCTTCAGCGAGCTGCGCCCTATGCCGTACGGATGAGCGCCGGCCCCGGTTTCGCCGGCCATCCGTTGTGGCTATAAACAATCGCTGTGGACACGACTCTCCTCACGTACTTCCGCGTCGTCGCCGACCTCGGGTCCTTGAGCGCTGCAGCGCGATCGCTCGGTGTCGCCCAGCCGACACTCAGCGCCGCGATGGCTCGACTCGAAGCGGAGTTCGGGACGACCCTCCTCGCGCGCGACCACAACGGCGTTCGACTCACAGAGACGGGCCAGACGCTGCGGGAGGACGCGGGTCGTATCCTCGCTCTCATCGACGACGCCCGACGCGCCATCACTGGCCTCGAGGCCGACGACTCGGGGAAGTTTGTCCTCGGCTGTCACGAGTCCCTCGGCGCCTACTTCCTGCCCGCGTTCGTCTCCTCGTTCGTGGTGTCCTTCCCGAAGATCCGGCTGACGCTTTGGAACGGTCCTTCGGCCGACGTCTCGCGTGCCCTCGTCGCGCGAGAGATCCAATACGGGCTCATCGTGAACCCGCTCCCCCATCCCGACCTGGTGCTCATCCCTCTCTTCGAGGACGCTGTCGACCTGCTCGCGGTCCCCGATGAGGCCGCTCGCAGCGCCGCGCCGGACGACGGCCCCGCCTTCGCCACGCTCACGCTCGACGCGGCGCGCGAGCGGCTGAGAGCGGGTCCGCTGGTCCTGGCGGGCCGAGTCGACCAATGCCACCAGCTCCTCGACCGCCTCGCCGCCGACGGCCTCGCCTCGGTCCACCGCCTCGCGTGCGGCGACTTGGAGCTCGTCAAAGCCATCGTGAGCAGCGGCTTTGGCGTCGGCCTCCTGCCGAGACGCGTCGCCGCGTACGGACAGCCGGGCCGACTGCGTCGCCTCCACGGCACACTCCCCTTCGTGCCCGACACTATCTGCCTCGGCTTTCGGGCGGACCTCCACCGAACCCGAGCCGCTATACGACTCAAGGACGCGCTGGTGGCGCATGGGCGGGGTTTACCGCGCTCCGACGTGCTCTAGGAGGGGGCTGATTTTCGGACCGAGCAGGCCGAAGCGATTCCCCGCGGAGCAAGGAGGATGTCGAGTGACGCCCAGAGGGTAGCCCTGGCTACGTGAGGACGTATCGCAGACATCTGACGCCGCACCCGTGGGGAAGCGCGAAGGCATGCGACGGGAGAAAAGCAGCACCCTCCTGGATCTCAGCCCCGCTCACGCCACGGCAACGTCGCCCGAATCACCGCATCGCCCGTCGGGCCCGCGGCCGCGTGCAGGATACACGGCTCGCCCTTGGCGGACGGGCTGTCGATGATGGCCGAACGCCCCCAGAACTGCGTCGTGCCTTCGGAGCCCCAGGTATCGGCGGCGATGATGGCGGCGCCCGTGGGGGCAGCGCGGCCGGCCCAATAGCGCCAGATGTCGAGGCCTTCGTCGATCCAATTGGTGGGGAAGGCGATCGCGCGCGGGGCCGCGACGTCGCACCAGTCGAGGAAGGCGTCGTCGTTCAAGTCCATGCAGATTCCCACGGCGAAAGTGCCAGCACCGGTCTCGAAGACTCGGTAGCCGCTGTCGCCGGGCGTCGCCCAGACCTCGTCGGCGTCGTAGAGGAGGGTCTTTCGGTAGGTGAAGGCGAGGGCGCCGTCGGGGGCGATGACGAGCGCGCTGTTGAAGAGTCGGTCTCCGTCGCGCTCCGGGAAGCCAGCGACGAGCCAGCAGCCGGCCGCAGCCGCAAGCGGCGCCAGTGCGGCGTAGGTCGGTCCGTCTGCGCTCTCAGCGACCGCAGCGGCCGCTTCCCGTGAGTCGAAGACGTATCCGGTCAGCGCCATCTCGGGCAGCACGACGAGGTCGGCGCCTTCGGTCGCGTCACGAACGAGGGGACGCGCCGCGTCGAGCGAGGCCGCCCAGTCGCCCTTTCGGGCCTTGAACTGAACGGCGGCGATTCGCAAAGCGCTCCTCAGTAAAGACCTCGGTTACTCGCAGGTCGCGTTCCAGCCGTTGCAGAGCCGATCGTAGGAGAACTCATCGAAGAAGAGGCCGGCGCCGCAGTTGTCCGCGTTGTTGACGGTCTTGAAGGAGACCTTGAGCTGGAACTGCGCTTGCCCCGTCGCCGCGACGCTCCCGAGGAAGGTCTCCGCGAACGGGTTGTTGGCGCTGCACAGGATCTCGGAGAGCTTGAAGTCGTAATCGCGCCACGCGCCGTAGTCGCCGGGATCGCCCGCGCCGAGACAGCCGGGATACTTGAAGTTGACGCCGCTCTTGCAGGGATCAAAGGCCGGGTCGTCGCACTTGCTGCCGTGGCACACGAGCGTCGCCATCGACACGAGCCCCGTTCCCGACAGGTACATGAGCTCGACCGAGAAGTCCTCGACGAAGCCGACGCTCCCTTCATCGACCGAGAGCTCGGGGCGCAACGCGAAGCGAAGACGGTAGTCATCGCCTTCTTCGACGGTCATCACCGGCGAGAGAATGGAGCCCGAGGGTTCGGTCGCGCCGCTCGGGAGCGTGCAGTCGCTGATCGGACAATTGCCGTCGCAGGACTGGCCGAACCCCGGCGTGCAGTTGCAGCTCGAGTAGTCGCCGCCGGCGGCATCGCCGAAGCGGAGGCTACCGACGCCGTCATTGGCGAGGATGGTCGAGTAGTGCCAGCGCACGCTGTCGGTCGGCGTTGCCTGGCCCTTCGCGTTCAGCACCTGCCAGCCGTTGAGCGCGCTCGGACCACTGTCGAAGGTGTGCGTGGTGACCGGCACCGGGAAGCAGCACGTCGGATCTTCCGTCTTTTCGGCGAGCAGACACTCGCCCATGTTGCAGGTGTCGATGGTGCACTTCTCGTTGTCGAAGCACCAGGCGTCAGCGAGGCAGGGGTTCGGCAAGCCTGGTCCCGAGCACGCTTGCGAAACGCGCAGGTTGTCGATGAACGCGCCGAGGTAGTTGGGCGTGCCGTTCACGGGCGTGTCGAAGGAGTCGAACTCGAAGCGGACGCGAACGGTCTTGCCGCTGAAGGCGTCGAGCGAGAAGGCCATCTCGCGCCAGTCGAGCGAGACGAGCGTGCCGTCCTTTTCGCGTTCCCACGTCGAACCCGGGACCGGGTCGTCGTTGTCGCTGCGCCACACGAGGACCCAGTTCTCCGTGCCATCAATGGCGACGTACGCCGCGAGCCGGTCGAGCCAGATGAGCTCCGAGTCGACGAGGTAGTCCTCGTAGTCGACTTTGTCGAAGTCGCGGAACTGCGTGTCGAGCTTCAGATCGAACACAATGGTCGGGCTCGGACCGAAAGGCACATCGATGGCCGGCGACGTGATGGTCCCCATGACCGCCGCGCCGTTCTCGAAGCTACCCGTGGCCGCGTTGTTGAAGACGAGCCCGCCCGTGCCGTCTTTGCCGCCGGTCGCGTTGAAGTACCACGCGACGGCCTCGGGCGAACCCTCGGGGGTCTCGGTAGTCCACTCCGCCGGGAGTTCGGTGCCATCGAAGCTCTCGGACTCGTAGGTCGCATCGGCTTGACAACAAGTGACTTGCGTCGAGAGCTCTGTCGGCTTGCACTTCTTCGTCGCGATGTCGCACACGTCAAGCGTGCAGGCGTTTCCATCGGCGTCGCAGTCGCTGTCCGTGTCGCAGCACTGGCTGGCCGGGAGCTCCGACCGGACGCACTGCGCCGCGATGCACTGGACCTGTTCGCACGCGCTCGTCACCGTACACTCGGATGCGCTGCCGTTCGGGCAGGTCTCGCCCTCGACCGTACACGTCGGGAAGATGCGGAGGTTGTCTACATAGACGCCTTCGCCGTTGTTCAAGAAGCTGTCACCCGAGTCGTAGTCGAAGCGGAAGCGAGCGTCCGTCGAGCCGAGCAAGTCGGTCACGTTCACCGTCACGGAGGCGAAGGTGCAGCCCGTGTCGCCGCCGATGGTGTAGCTGTCCCAGATCACGGTCTCGATCGGCGCGCCGGCCGGCCCCGTGATCGCGATGACACGAAGGCGGTCCGTACACGGGATCTGGCCCGGGCCGCCGCAGTTCGGCTGCGGCGGGAAGAACTCGAACTCCGACGACAAGAAGAGGTCGAAGGCCAGCACCGTCTCCGACGGCGGGAGCGTGACCTTCGGTGTCGTGAACCAGGCGCGGGTGGGCTGGTCATTGCAGGTGGTATTGCCGCAATCGCCTTCGCCGCACTGGCCAGGGTCACCACCGACACAGGTCTCTTCGTGGCCGAAGTACAGCGAGCGCGACCCCTGCGACGAGCGGTTGTTCGAGGAGAGCCACGCGTTATCAGGGTCGCAGAAGGTGTCGTCGAAGTACTCGAAGCTCGCCGGGCGTACCGCGGCTTCGAAGAGCTGCTCGAGCACGACCGGGGGGCAGACGGAGGCGGTGAACGTGCAGGTTCCGTTGGCTTGGCAGGAGCCGACGAGGCTCGGGTCGGCGCTCACACAGTCAGCGTCCGTGATGCAGATGATGCAACCCGGCTTCGGGGTAACCAGGCAGAACCCCTCTGGATCCTCGCTGGCGAGCGGGGTCGTCGGCGCCGGCTCGGCGCACAGCGTGTCGTCGCACTTGCTGCCGCTCGCCGCACAGCTCGACGTCGCGTCCGCGCAGGCCGTCGTGCCGCACAGCGATCCGATGCGCACGTCGTCGATGTAGACGCCTTCGTAGCCCTGATTGGCGGAGACGTCCTTCGTGTCGTACGCGAAGCCGAGCTGGATCGCCTGACCGCGCCATTTGGTCAGGTCAACCGTGACCAGTCGGTACTGTTCGGCCGTGTTGTTGTCGAAAGAGGCCGAGGAGAACACCACGTGTTCGTCCGTCGTCGTCTTGACGATGACCTGCAATTCGTCGCCGAAATCGAGATCGCCTGCGTTCACCGGCGCGGCGTCGCCCTCCATGCGGAGTCGGAAGGTGAGGGCCCACGGCTGGCCATCCGGCCCCGTCGCTTCGGTGAGCTGGATGGTGGGCGAGAAGAGCGTCCCGCGGATCGTGTTGGTCGCCGCTCCCAGCGGCTGGCACGCGGCGTCGAGCAGACCGCTGTAGGTCGTGTAACACCACGACACGGCGCCGCCCTCGTTCTTGCCGGAGCCGAGGTGGACGCAGCCGCCGTTGTGGCAGCGGGGGTCACCGGCCTTCAGCACCCACCAGCGGACCGAGTCGGCAGTGTTGGCGTCGAAGGCGGACCAGTTGGCCGTGAGGCCGGTCGTGTAGGTCTCGAACTGCTCGTTCAACGGCACCGTCGCGCCGGCGCCATTGCAACACTGGTCCAGCGAGTAGTCGAAGAGGCAGTACGCGAGCGCCGCGCCCGAGACGGCCGGGGCGGCGTTGGTGTCGGGCACGCAGCTCGGCTGAAGGCAGTCGCTCGAGCCGCAGTCCGCCGGCTGAGTGCAGCAGCCGTCTACCGGCGCGAGTGGGACGCATCGGCCGGCCTCACACACCGGGAGGTGGCAGTCTGGGTAATCGGCGCCGACGACGACGCCGAGGTCGTCGGTCTTCTCATTGACCTTGCCGGCCTGGGCGAGCCCGGTGGCCGCAGCGATGCAGTCGGCGTTCGTCGAACAATTGGTAGCCTCGAGGTCACACCAGTCGCAGTCGGTCTCGCCAGCGGGGAGGGCGCAGGGGCAGACGGGGGTCCCGTCGGTGGCGTCGTCGCCGGTGTCGTCGCCGGTGTCGTCGCCGACGTCATCGCCGACGTCATCGCCCGCGTCGTCCACCGACGTCGCGTCGTCCGTCGTGCCGCCCGTGTCATCGGTCGTGTCCGTCCCGGCTTCGGTGCCGTCGGTGCCGTCGGTGTCATCCGACCCATCGGTGGCGTCACCGCCCTCCGTGTCATCGGTCGCGTCGCTGCTGTCGTCGGTGTCTGGGATGCCGTCGGTGGCGTCGGTCGGTGCAGGTGTCGGCTCGGGGTCGCTGCACGCGGCAAAGGCCATCACTCCCATCGAGATCAGCCACTTCAGCGCATTGGTTCGTCGCATTGCTCTCACCTTCCGTCCGTTCGGTCGCCGCACGCGCAACCGGGCCACGTGCCCATCCAGGCCGAAGCCGGTCCACTCGCGGGTCGCTCTACCCCAGCGGGAGACGGTAGCAGAGCGGCGCTAGCTGAGTCCACTGCACGACTGGCCGCACACGATGCTCTGTGACTTTTCGGCGTTCTTCGCTACCCTCCCCCCGCGCGACCCGGGAGACGGTCGCAAATCCCGAGGGCGGCCCGCCGCCCTTTGGGCCGAGGCGGCGCTTGGAGACGATTCTCGATCGATACGAAGTGGTGGGGTCGCTCGGCTCAGGCGGCACTGCGGACGTGCTCGCCGTGCGGGATCGCGCCCGGGGTGGGCAGGTCGTGGCGCTCAAGCGTCTTCGCGCTGGTGCGGACCGGGGTGCCGACTCCAGGCGCATCGCGCTCCTCGACGAGTACCTCTGTCTCGCCGGACTACGCCACCCGAACCTCCCGCAAGTTCACGACTTTCTCGCGTCGACCTCCGCCGAGTCGGCTGGTCCGAGGCGCCCCGCGTACACCCTCGAACGGGTCCTCGGCGATCCGGTCGACACCGTCGTCGACACGCTCGACGCGCCCCTGAACGCCGTCGTCGGCGTCGGGCTCGGCCTCCTCCGCGCCCTCGCGACGCTCCACGGCCGCGGCCTCATTCACGGCGACCTGCACCCCTCGAATCTGCTGGTCGATGGCGGCGTCGCGGCCACCCGGCGGGCGCTTGGGTCCCCGGAGCCCCTCGACGCGCTCGCGAGTCTCGTCCGTTTGCTCGACCTCACGCCGGGGGACACGGGCGCCTTCGGTGCGCTCCCATTCGTCGCTCCCGAGCGCCTCGAAGGGGCACCGGCGACGCCCGCCAGCGACCTCTACTCGGTCGGCGTCATCCTCCATCGCCTCGCGACCGGCGTTCTTCCCTTCCCGAACTACCCGGTGCTCGGCCCCATCGCCCGGCCGGAGCGGCTCGGCGGTCTCCACGACCTCGTGCTCTCGCTGCTCGGCCCCGCGTCGCAGCGCCCGACGCGCGCCGACCGCGTCTTCACCGCGCTCGCACGCCTCGCTGGCGGCACCACGCTCGGGCCCTTTTCGACCGAAGTCGTCGCGCTCGGCCTCCGGTCGGCGCCTTTCGTCGAGACACAGGTCGTCACCGCCGCCATCCGCGCCGTCGTCGCCGGCCTCGACGCGACCGCCGACGGGGCCACGCTCACCGTCATCCGAGGCCCCGCCGGCGCGGGCAAGTCCCGCCTCCTCTTCGAGCTCGAGCTCCGGCTCCGCCGCCACCCGGCGAGCGCCGACGCCCGAATCGCGCGCGTGTCGGCGCTCCCCGGCGATGGCCAACACGGTGGCGTCGCGGCACGGCTCGCCGATCTCCTCGGCGCCGCCCGCAGCGCGGAATCGGACCCTGCCGCCGATGGCCGCACCGCTTTCGACGACGCGGAACGCTCGCTGCGAATGGCCGTCACCCTCGCCGCGCGTCGCCTCCTTGAGCCGGCGAACGGCCTCGGGCCCCGCGTTCTCCTCATCGACGACGCCGATCGCCTCGGGGACTTCGACCGCCGTGTCCTCTCGGCGGTCCTCGTGAGGGCACGCGCGTCTCGTTTGCCAGTCACCGTGATCTTGGCCGCCGCCGGCCCGATCGACATGGACGTCGCCGATGGACCTGCGCCCACCGAGGTCTCGCTCACACCGTTCACGGCACGCGAGCTCGAAGCCCTGATTACCGGCGGGCTGGCCGGCCACCGGCCGTCGCAAGTCCTGGTCGCGCGACTCGAGGGCGCCACGGGCGGCCTCCCGGGGCTCGCCGTAGACGCGCTCGCCGCCGCCCACGCCGACGGCCTCGTGACCACGGACGACGACGCGCTCATCGTGGCGCCTCACGCGCCGAACCCGCTCCCGCTCCCCGCCACCTTCGAGGCTGGGCTCTCACGAGCGCTGTCCGCGTTGCCGGCCGCGTCGCGAGCCTGGGTCGCCGTCGTCGCGAACGCGCCGGCGCCCGTCCCGGAGGCGATTGTCGCGGCCACGTCCGACACGGCGCTCGCGGACGCCGGCCGAGCCGTCGCGTTCGGCCTCTTGCGCCAGGTCCTCGATGGGACCGACGCCTGCCTCGTCGTCGCCAACGCGCTCGTCGGTTCGGTGGCGCGCGACCTCTCGCCCCCCACGGCGCTCTGGAACCGTCTCGCCGACATCGACGAAGAACACCCGTGCGCGCGCTCGCCGCTAGCCCGAGCGACGCTGGCCGACGCTGCGCTCCACGTCGACGACAGCGAGGCGAGACGCGCCGTCGCCGCCGCCCGCGGGCTCCTGGCCCAGGGACGTGGCGCCGCCGTCGTCGCCATCCTTCGGCACGTCGAGCGGGTCTCGCCGCTCGCCGATCCGGAGCTCCTCGGCGACGCGCTTGCGAGCGCAGGCGACATCGATGGGGCCCTCTCCGCGTACGAGCGGCTCCCGGCGTCGGAGCGTGCCCGCGGCTCGCTGCTCGTGCGCCGCGGACGTTACGCCGAGGCCGTGCCGCTGCTCGAGGCGGCGTTCGCCAGAAACCCGAACGACATCAACGCTGTACGGGGCCTCGTTCGTGCCACGCTCCTCCAGAACCAACACGACGCGGCCCTCGGCTGGTGCGATCAGGCCGAGCGCCTCGGCGACCTGGGCGACCCCCGCGTGCTCTTCGCGCGCGGGCTCATCGCCTTCTACCGCGGCAACCACGCGGCCGCCGCCGAGGCCTTCTCCCGCGCCGACACCGAGCTCGCGCGCCGAGGCGAGCTCGTCGAACGCGCCAACGTGAAAAACGCGATGGGCCTCGTCCACCATCGCCGCGCCGAGCTCGACGACGCCGTCCGCCACTACGAGGAGGCCCTCGCGCTCGCCACCCGCTCCGGCGACACCGAGCGCTCGGTCCTGACGCTCATGAACCTCGCGACGGTCGAGCAGTCGCGCGGCCACGCGACGCGGGCCGAAGCGCGCTACAAAGAAGCGCTCACCGAAGCGCGCAGCGTGGGCCACCGCTCCGGCGCGATGAAGGTGCTCCAGAACCTCGGCAACCTCTACCGCTCGCTCGGCGATCTCGACGCTGCGAAGCGTGAGCTGGAAGCGTCGCTCGCGATCTCGGACGCCGACCAGAACGTCTACATGAGCGCGTATACGCTCGGTGTGCTCGGCGAAGTCGCGGGGCTCCAAGGCGCGCTCGCCTCCGGCCAAGCCCTGCTCGAGCGGTCGCTCGCGGGTTTCCTGTCGGTGGGCAGCGTGGCGGAGGCCGCCGACGTCCGAGTCCACCTCGCGGCGACACTCCTCGAACGCGGCGACTTCGCGGCTGCCAAGGCGCTGGCCGAGGCGTCGCTCGCGGCGACCACCGAGCCGCCCGTGCCGCCCGTACAGCTCGCCGCCCGCCTCCAGCTCGCCGAGGTCGCCCGCGTCGCCGAACCACCGGACCTCGACGCCGCCCTCGAACACGCGCGTGCCGCCGAGGCGCTGGCCGACGGGCTCACGAGCCGCCCGGACGCACGCGCCCGAACGCTGACGGAGCTGCATCGCGTCTTGCGCGATCGGGGCGACTCCGGCGCCGCCCTCGACGCGGGCCTACGTGCCCTCGCAGCGCTCGAAGGCCTCGCCGAAGCCATCCCGGACTCGCGTCGCGCGCAATTCCTCGCGGTGCGTCCGCGGCGCCGCGCCTTGGCGGAGCTGACCTGGCTCCGGGGCATCACGACTGGCCGGGAGAGCCCCTCGAGCCGGCTCCAGCGCCTGCTCGACGTGAACCAACGCCTCAGCGCCGAGCGCGATCCCGACGTGCTCATCGAGTACATCATCGACTCTGCGATCCTGCTCACCGGCGCCGAACGCGGCTTCCTGCTCCTCAAGGACGGACGCGGCGCGGCGGACGGGCTCGAGGTCGCGGTCGCGCGGAACATCGACCAAGAGAACATCAAGAACAAGAAGTACAAGGTCAGCTACTCGATCGCTCAGCGTGTGGTCGAGAGCGGCGATCCCGTGCTCACGACCGACGCGATGGGTGACGACCGCTACTCGCAGTATCTGTCGATCCACCACTTGAAGCTGCGCAGCGTGCTCTGCGTACCACTCCACCGCACCGGCTTCGGCGAGGCCGACCGCCCCGCACGTGACGTCATCGGCGCGCTCTACGTCGACAACCGCTTCCAGACCAACGCGTTCTCGGCCGAGGATCTCTCGTTCATGCAGGCCTTCGGCGACCAGGCCGCCATCGCGCTCGGGAACGCGCGCCTCCTCGACGAGCGTCGCCGCGCTCTCGACGAGCTGGCGCGCAGTCAGGCGCAGGTCCAAGCGCTCAACCAGAAGCTCACCGAACGCCTCGCCGAGAAGGAGCGCGTCCTCGCCGAGACCGAGAAGGAGCTGCTCGTCGTACAGCGCCGAGCGCAACAGGTGCGCAGCCAGGGCTACGAAGCCATCATCGGCGAGAGCACGGCCATCCGAGCGGTCTTCCACATCCTCGACCGCGTGCGTGAATCCGACATCCCGGTCCTCGTCACCGGCGAGTCCGGCACCGGCAAGGAGCTCGTCGCCCGCGCCATCCACGGCACGAGCCCGCGCAAGGACCGCGCGTTCATCGCGATCAACTGCAGCTCGATCCCCGAATCCCTCATCGAATCCGAGCTCTTCGGCCACGTGCGGGGCGCCTTCACCGGCGCCACCTCGGACAAGAAGGGCGTCTTCGAAGCGGCCGACAAAGGCACGCTCTTCCTCGACGAGATTGGCGAGATGCCCGTCGAGATGCAGGCCAAGATGCTGCGGGCACTGCAGGAGGGAGAGATCCAGAAGGTCGGCAGCCCACGCCCCGTCAAAGTCGACGTGCGTATCGTCGCCGCCACCAACCGCAGCCTCCGCGAGATGGTCGCTCAGAAGACCTTCCGCGAGGACCTCTTTTACCGGCTCGCCGTCGTGACGCTCGAGCTCCCGAGCCTCCGGGAGCGCATCGAAGACCTGCCCATCCTCGTCGCGCACTTCATCGAGAAGAACAAACGTGACGGCCTCGGCAAGGTGAGCCACATCAGCCCGGAAGCCATGCGCCTGCTGGTCCGTTATCGCTGGCCGGGTAACGTGCGCGAGCTCGAGACCGTCATCAAGAACGCCTCTATCTTCTGCGAGACCGACACCCTGATCCCCGCCGACCTCTCCAACTTCCCGGGCATCGTGGGGGCAGCGCCGCTCCCCGCGGCCGCGCCCGCGACGGAGGGGCCTGTGAGGCCGCTGGCCGACCTCGAGCGCGAGGCCATCACGCACGCCCTCGAGCTCTACGCCGGCAACAAGAAACGCGCCGCCGAAGAGCTCGGCATCGACCGGCGAACTCTATACAACAAGATATCCATGTACGGAATCGCCATCGAACGGCGAGCCCATCAACTCGACCGAGACGACTGACCCGTCAAGGGAACGCCCGTGAGCACAAAGCGCCCTATGTCCCCGTCCTCAAATGCATTTCATCGCATGCCTCGTCTGATCCGTGACACGCTCTCGGTGCTCCTGCTCGCGACGGCGAGCCTCGCGCCGGTCGCTCACGCGGCCAACCCGCAAGTCGACGCGCTCGTCGAGAGCGCCAACGAGGCCAAGAAGGCGGGCAAGATCGATGTCGCCATCTCGACCCTGAAGACGGCCGTGAGCCTCGACCCGCGGCACGAAGGCGCGCTCGTCGCGCTCGGCCGCGCGTACGGCGTGAAGCAAGACTATGACGCTGCGGAGAAGACCTTCCTCGATCTCCTCACGAAGGTGCCCAAGTCCTTGTCGGGCCATCGTTTCCTCGCGCTCACCTACCTGCGTCGCGGCAACCCCACGAAGGCGCTCGACTACACGCAGAAGGCGATAGCGCTCAACCCGAAGGACTGGGAGTCCCACCACCTGCTCGCCGAAGTACAGCTCGCGGCGGGCGCCTACGACAAAGCCGTCGCCGCCGAACAAGCTGTGCTCGGCCTCGACAAGGGCAACGTCGAGGCGATGCGTGGTCTCATGGTCATCTACCGGCTCCAGAAGAAGTACGATCTGGCCATCACGCAGGCCCAAGCCGTCCTCAAGTCGAACAAGAACGACCTCGCGACCGAGCTTCAAATCGCCGCCCTGTACGCGGAGAAGGGCGACATGAAGAAGTCGAAGAAGACCCTCGCGGACATCGAGAAGCGCGCGTCCGGGAGCGCGGCGACGCTCGAGAACGTCGCCGCCGCCTACGCCACGCTCGGGGCGGGTGACGACGCGCTTCGGCTCTACAAGAAGCTCGTCGAGAAGGACCCGAAGAACCCGGTCGTCCAGCTCGCGCTCGGGACGCTCTACCTCCTCAAAAACCAGCCCGACGTCGCGCTGAAGCATGCCACCGCCGCGCAGACGCTCGCCCCGAAGTCGGCGGAACCGCTCCGGATCCTGGGCGCGATTGCGGGCGCGAAGGGCGACATGAAAGGCGCCGAGACCTACTTCCGAAAGGCGCTCGCGGCCGAGCCGAAGCGGCCGGATCTGAAGCTCGCCCTCGCCAGCGTCCTCGCCGAGACCGGCCGCCTCGACGACGCCATCACCGAGTTCGAGGCCGTCCGGAAACAGGCGCCGCAGGCCCAGGAACTGCTCCAGCCGCTCTGCCAGCTCTACCGCCAGAAAGCCGACAAGTCGCGCGGCAAGGACGTCTGCCTCGCCGCGTGCAAGGCAGCCGGCGTCAAGCCCGAAGAGTGTGCCGTCCCTTAACACCGTCCCTTAACACCGTCCATTGACAGACGCGCGCGCCTCATGGACTACCAGGGGCGTGGCCGACTACCAGCGACTCCTCTCCGACCCCGCCGCAGCGCAGCAGGTGCTCGACCGTGAGCTCGTGCACGGCGGCGCTTTCATCCCCACCGACGCCCCGCCTCGGCCGCTGTCGCGCGTGAACGTCCGGGTCGTCCTCCCGTCGGGCCACGGCTGCGAGGTGACGGGCACGGCCGTGAACGTCATCGCGGGCGGCTTCTTCGTCCACTTCGATTCCGGGCCCGCCGAGGTCGCGCTGCGCACCGCGGTGCGGGCGGCGACCGTGGCGGCGCCCGCGCCCGCGCCGCCGGCGGTCGAGCCGGAACCCGCCGTCGAGCTCGCCACGGAGCCCGCCGCCGAACCCGTCACCGAGTCCCCCACTGACGACGCCGCGCTCGAAGTCGCCGCGGGCAGTACGCTCGTCGAGGCCGACCTCGCCGCCGCCCTCGAGAGCACTGAGAGTGCGCCAGGCACCGAGGCCCGCGAACGGCTGAAGTCCGTCTTCAACCTCCTCGACCCGGCCAGCACGGTTCCGCTCCACCGACAGATCGGCGCGCTCACGGTCGGCGAGCGCATCCGACTCGCGCGTGTGGCGACCCGTCCCGTCCGTAAAGTGCTCATCCGAGACGTCGAGAAGCAGCTCCACCTCGTCGTCATGACCAACCCGAAGACGTCGGACGCCGAGCTCGAGGAGTGGTCGGCCATGCCGGCGGTCTCGGCCGAAGCACTGCGCTGGATCTCGAACCAGAAGCGCCTCATCTCCCGCCCCATCTTCCAGATGAACCTGGTCCAGAACCCCTCGACACCTCAGGAGATCGCGCTGCGCCTCATCGCAGTGCTGCCCATCTCCGAGCTGCACCGCATCATGAGGTCCACCAAGGTCCGGGAGACGCTCCGAAAGGCCGCGAAGAAGCGGCTTACCGACACCGGCAATCTATGAGTCGCTCCGCGCCCTACGAACTCTGAAAGGCCCGGATGCGCCGTGCTCAGACACGGGTGCGTCGAGCGGCCGGGAGCGGCACGAAGGGCGCCAGTGAAAATGTCTGCCGTGGTGGCGCTGGCAACGCTAGACTGGGCCTCAGCGGGTAGCGAGGGGCGGCCCGCGCGTAGGAGCAAGCCATGAACGCGGTCCGATTCGACACCACCGTTGATGAAGCCTTGGCGGATGCCGCTCCGGCCCTACGGCCGCTCCTTGGCCGACGTATCGAGCTCATTGCCCTCGATGTCGACCCCACGGGTTCGGTTCCCCTCGCAAGGACCCGGCACTCACTCGCCGAGTTGCTGGCAAGGCGTGTGGTCTTGCCTTCTCATATGGGCCCACTCACGGACGCCGACATCGAACAGGCGATCCTGACCTCTAGTGCGGACTTGCTCTTCATTGGCATGCATTGGCACGCGAGTAATCCCGCAGATACCTAGAACGGTGTTCAAGGATCTGCAGTTGACTCGGCTGCGTCGCACCGCACGATTCACCCAATAGTCAGACCCGTTTCGGCGCCGGCTGCGAGCCACCATCTCAGAGTTTGCTGGGTTGCCTCCTTTCACGTAGCGTAACGGTTATGAGTCCTATCGCACGTTCCCTGCAGGATCTGGCTGAGCTTGAACGTTTCGTGGTCGACAACGACGACCTTCTCGCGCTTGAGTCGCGCATGGGACGCTTCAACGTCTTTGATGCCCTGAACATAGCGCGAGCTGAGGTTCGTCACTCGAACTTCCTTGCATTTATCCTTGACCCCGGCGAGTCGCACGGTCAGGGCTCACTGTTCCTCCGGGCCATTCTCATGGACCTCTTGAAACTGGCGCAGCCGCATTTGCGCCCTCTTTCCCCTATAGAAATCGATGGAACGGAACTTCGCGGGGTCGAGGTCAGGCGTGAGTGGAAGCACATAGACCTACTGATCACCTGTAGGGAACCTGCCTTCGTGGTGGCAGTGGAGAACAAGGTCGACTCGCACGAGCACTCCAATCAGTTGGCCCGGTATCGCTCAATTGTTTTGGAGCAGTTTCCCTCTGCGCCAACAATGTTCATATTTCTCTCGCCTGGTGCTGAACCGCCCTCCGACGGTGCCTGGGTCCACTATGGATACGCCGACATACATAGAGTTCTCACTCGTGTCCGGGCAGCGTACGAGAACTCCATCGGCGACGATGTTCTGGTGTTCCTCGACCACTACCTCAGCCTAATTGGGGCTCGATTCATGGACGACTCTAAAATCGACGAGCTTTGTCGCCGAATCTACAAGAACCATCGCCGCGCGCTGCAACTCATATTCGAACGAGCTGGTAGCCCGTCGGCCGGCATTCTCGGTGAGGTGGAAGCGCTCCTTCACGAGGAGGGGCGATGGCATGTCTTCCACAGGGCCGCTCGGTACATCGATTTTGTCCCTCAAAACTGGCTGGCATGGCTGCCACACCTTGCGTCTGAGCCAGTTGACGATCCTCGCTACTGGATCGGTCTGAGGCTCGAGGTCGAGGAAGGCAGTCTCGACTTCTATGCCGAGGTTGGCCGAATGAAGGACCTCGAGCTCCGGCGCCGAATCATCGAGGCCCTACTCACCAATGGGGCCGCACTCGGATTCGAGCGAAAGGGCAACGCGCCCATTCGAGACAAGTTCACTCGGGTCACGAGCCGCGAACACCTTCTGCGATGGAACGACGACGACGAACCCGATGTCGATGTCATACGCAGGGCCGCCAAGAAGCGGCTGGACAGGTTGCATGCGGAGTTGTCTGGCGTGCGGGCTCTCGTCCTCCCTCTGATCGAGTTGGGCAACCAAGGCACTCCATAGGGCCGCGCGGAAGATGGCGCCCGCTGACTGACGGGTACTCCCATCCTCCCGGTCAGCAAATCACCTGACCGGGGACCTCGCATTCTTGGTGGACGGAGTCGTCGCCGAACGGTTCCGTAGAGTGCTCATCCGAGACGTCGAGAAGCAGCTCCATCTCGTCGTCATGACCAACCCGAAGACGTCCGACGCCGAGCTCGAGGAGTGGTCCGCAATGCCTGCGGTGTCGGCCGAAGCGCTCAGGTGGATCGCGAACCAGAAACGCCTCATCTCACGCCTCAACTTCCAGATGAACCTGGTCCAGAACCCCTCGACACCTCAGGAGATCGCGCTGCGCCTCATCGCAGTGCTGCCCATCTCCGAGCTGCACCGCATCATGAGGTCCACCAAGGTCCGGGAGACGCTCCGAAAGGCCGCGAAGAAGCGGCTTACCGACACCGGCAATCTCTAGTAGAGCTTCTCGACCCGTGCACCCAAGTAGTAGTGCCCGAGGATCTGCACGGCGTTCTTGCCCATCTCGGCCATGCCCATGGCGCCGTACTGCGACATGCCCACGCCGTGGCCGTAGCCGCCGCCCACGAAGCGCCACGCGGTTGGGGTCTCTTCGATGACGAACATCGAGCTGCGTAGGTTGCCGAAGAGGCGGCGGATCGTGAGCTCGCCGTCGACTTGGGTCTTGCCGCCCTGACCGACGATGGACAACGACTTGGCGCGTCCGCTCACGCCGCGTGTAAGGACCTTGAGCTCGATGACCGAGCCGATTCGGGCCTTGGCGTTCACCATCTCATCGAGCTTGGCGCGGGGGATGGACTCGGTCCAGCGGAAGACCTGGCTCGTCTTCGGGCTCGAGCCGGGGTAGTAGCGCTTCGGGCTCGTCGACAGGAACGCGAAGAGCTGTTCGTCGTTCGGAGCGGTGCCGGCCGGCCATGGCGCCTTCACGTCGTCGGGCGCGTCGAGGTGGCCACGGAGCACCGGGTTCGGTGCGCCCGTCCACACATTCTCGTTGTGTTCGGTGTGTCCGCCGCTGCAAGCGTGATAGACGCTGTCTACGATACGCTCTTCGCCGCTGAAGAGCATCTGACCCCGAGTGCGCTGGACGGCCGCGTTGGTCGCCGCCTGCTCCTTGCTGAGCCCGCCGTAGACCTGACACTCGGTCCAGGCGCAGGTGAGGTAGG
>JADMJS010000447.1 GCA_018780435.1 Myxococcales bacterium | reverse complement strand
TGCAGCGGTCGGTGGCCGGCTCGCCGCACGCGGCACACGGCGACCTCGCGACCGCCGTCGACGAGCTGCTGCTCGTCTGCTCCTTGGCCGCCTGCTCCTCGGCGATGAGCTTCTTGACGCGTTCGAGGTGAGCAGGCGCATGTGCAAAGCCCGCCTTGCTCGCTCGCTCGTACCACTCGGCGGCCGTCGCCAAGTTCTTCTCCACGCCGGCGCCGATCTCGTAGTTGACGCCCAAATTGTACATCGCACCGGAATTGCCCAGCTCGGCCGCTTTGAGGTACCACGAGTTGGCCGTCACCGCGTTCTTCTCGAGACCACCCATGCCGCTGAAGTAGCAAACGCCTAAGTTGACCATCGCCTTCGCGACGCCGTTCTCGGCCGCACGCCTGAGCCAGACGAGCTGCTCCGGATCGTCCTTGTTGTCCTGGCCCAGCCAAAAGCCCAGGTTGAACATGGCGGCCGCGTCACCGCCCTCGGCAGCCTGGCGCGCGAGCCGCATCGCTTCAGCACGATTCGGCGCGATGCCAGCCTCGGGCACGCCGTCGCGCAAGTTGATCGCCAGGTTGAACATGCCGTTAATGCTGCCCGCCGCGGCCGCTCGCTTGTACCACGGGTGCGCCTCGGCGACGTTCTTGGCGACACCCTCGCCGCCATCGTGAATGCACCCGATGTTGCACATCGCATCGCCGTGCCCGAGCGCCGCCGCAGCCCGATATTCGACCAGCGCATCCGCGTATCGCTTCTCGTCCCACAGTACCACACCTCGTTGAAAATGCGCCTCTGCTCGCGCCTGCTTGTCGCTCTCGCTTTCGTTCTTTGCGACACGTTTTTTCATCGTTGACACGTTTGACTTTTGGCTGCAGATGTCGGGCAACGTCGTCGTAGAGTTGACCAAAGTCGACGGCGCCGTGGAGCAATAGCGGTTCTCGATCAGCGACACCACTGCCTGTGCGTTTTTTTTCTCGCGTCGCTCGTCGCCGCCTCACGCATCGTCAGCGGTTGTCGAGACGAGTCGCCGCCGTGTCCAACAACATCGCGCAGCTGATGTGCGTCGCCCAAGCTGCAGGTTCGGTCGCGTTTGGCCTCGACGCCGTTTGCTGTGTCGTCGCGCTCCCTCGCTTCCAGCTGCACACCAATCAATGGGCTTTGGTTGGACGAGAACGCGTTGACGTCGTGCCGGCCGAGCTTGGCCACCACCTGCAGTCGCACTTGCGCCTTTGGCTGCGTTGCTGACGCTGGCTCTTGCTCCCTCGACGACTCGCTTGCCGCCACACAACGGCCCCCGCCATGACCCGCGCCGAGTCAGGCGACCACCCTCGGCCTCTCGCTCCCCACCCTCGTCACCCTCGAAATCGTCGACACCGCGTTCCCCAACTCGGTCGCCATGCACCTCCCTTGATTCTCTTGTCCGTCACCGCCCTCACCTCACCACCTTCACCCAATTCCCTCACTTCCCCACCCCCATTCGCCGCAAACCGACCAAACAAGTTTCGCACAAACCAATAATTTTTTTAATCAACCCCATCCCCTCTTCCAAAAACGATGTTTCCATTGTTGTCCATCATCATCGTCGCCGCCCAAGCAGTGCAGCAGCAAGGTGTCGCAGCGTGCGGCACGGCGCTGCACAATCTGACGGCGCTTTCGTCGAACACCA
>JADMJS010000756.1:6069-9052 GCA_018780435.1 Myxococcales bacterium | reverse complement strand
GGTCTCGATCTTGGCCTTCTTGCCCTTCAGACCACGGAGGTAGAAGAGACGGCTGCGACGGACCTTACCGAAGCCACGGACCTCGATCTCACGAACGCGTGGGCTGTGGAGCGGGAAGATGCGCTCGACGCCGATGCCGTAGCTGACCTTGCGCACGGTGTAGGTGCTGCGGACGCCGTCGTTGTGACGACGGATGCAGACGCCCTCGAACACCTGGACGCGCTCCTTGTCGCCTTCGATCACGCGGACGTGAATGCGGAGGGAGTCACCAGCACGGAAGTCGGGCAGGTCGGACCGGAGGTGCGCAGCGTCGATCTCGTTCATCAAGCTCATGGGAGGTCCTTCTTTGGCGCCAGCAGCGCGGGTCCGATCGGCTCGGGCTCCGCCTGCGAGAACAGGTCAGCTCAGTCGGCACCGGGCCCAGGTCGGGCGCCGGTGTCACCGAGCAAGCGATCCATGATGACCACCGCCGCTGCTCGAACGGACAGGTGGTTGTAGCCATCTGGGGCGCTGCCCAAGATGGCCGGTAAACGGAGGTGAGCGCGTTGCATCACCTCGGGAGCGAGGCCGTGCCCGGTGCCGAAGAGCACGAGCAGCGGCGTCGTGCTGTTTCGGTAACGAGTACCGGCTTCGTTGAACGGGACCGTGTCTTGCGCGAGCCCGGCGCCTGTGACGGCGATGACGGGCTCCTCGCCGGTGCGCTCCCGGATGCGCTCGACGGTGTGGTCGAGCGAGGGGGAGGCTTCGGCGATGCTGAACGCCTTTTTCCGCGCGGGGACCCGAGCTCCGCCCGCCCCCTCCGTCCAGTGACGGATGACGCGTTCGACGAGCTCAAGCTGGAGCGCAATCGGCGTTACGACAAAGAACCGCTCGATGCCGTACGTGCGGCCGGCACGCGCGAGGTCGTGCAGGTCGACGTTGGTTACGGCAGTCGTGCCGACCGTCCCGGTGCGCGTGAGCACGGGATGGTGTACGAGGGCGAGGAAGATACCCACGTTTCCCTACGATTCAAGGAGTTTTTTGTCCGCCGCCGACAGAGTCAGACGGGCGAACAAGTCGGGTCGACGTTCCCGGGTGCGAGCGAGGGCTCGTGCGCGGCGCCAGGAGGCGATTCGGGCGTGATCACCGGACAGCAGAACCTCCGGGACTGGGTGCCCTCGAAACGACTCGGGGCGAGAGTACTGGGGGTATTCGAGCAGCCCCTGTTCGAGCGATTCCTCGTCGGGCGACGCCGCGTTCCCGAGCACGCCGGGGACGAGGCGTGCCATGGCGTCGATCACGACGAGCGCTGCCAGCTCGCCGCCGCTCAGGACGTAGTCGCCGATGCTCATGATCTCGTCGCACCAGCCGTCGAGCACCCGCTCGTCTATCCCTTCGTAACGACCGCAGACGAAGATGCACTCGCGGCCGTCCGTCACGGACTCGGCGACGAGCTGGCGGACGCGCGCCTGGTCGAGGAGGCGCCCCGCCGGCGAGAACGCGATGACCCACGGCTTCTGACAGAGGGCGCGGGTCGCCTCGATGGCGTCGACGAGCGGCTGGGGGGTCATCACCATCCCGGGACCGCCGCCGTAGGGGCTGTCGTCGACCTTGGCGTGTTTGTTGGTCGCAAAGGAGCGAATGTCGAGCACATCGACGGTGAGCTGCCCACGCGAGAGCGCACGGCCCACGATGCTGTGCTCCATGGGCTGCTTGACGAGCTCCGGGAAGAGCGTGAGGACGTGAGCCTTCACGCGGGCCCCTCCCCATCGCCGCCCGCGGGCGGATCGTCATCACCTTCGAAGTCGAGGAGCGCTTCGGCGTCTTCGACGACGGTCACCCGGCGCGCGGCGCCGTCGATCGACAACACGTAGTCACCGACGACCGGCACGTAGAGGGCCGACCGCCCCGGGCGGTTCACGACGAACACGTCCGTGCTGGTCTCGAGCACCTCGGTGACACGGCCGAGCTCGCGGCCGGCCGGCGTCAGGACGGACGCGCCGATAACGCTGTGGTGGTAGTACTCGCCCTCATCGAGCGGGGGGAGCTCCGCTACGCGGATCCACACGGTCGAGCCGTTGAGGGCCTCGGCGTGGTCGCGAGACGTCAGGCCGTCGAAGGTGACGATCCAACTGCCGTTGGGCTGACGGCGCCGGGCGGCGAAGACGAGACGACGAGCCTTCTGGCCGGGGGTGCGGACCTCGACGCTGGCGAGGTCCGACAGAAGCGTCGACTCCGGGTTGTGCGGCCACACGAGGACGGCACCGCGAACGCCATGGGGGCGTCCGACCTTGCCGAACTCGATGAGCTCGTCGCCGACTCGGGTGTCCCGGTCAGCCGCACCATGAGACTTGGGCGCTGCGGGTCCTGCCGGCTCGGAGGCCACGGTGTTACTCCAGGATTTCGAGGTGAGCGTGCTTCTTCAGCTTGGTGGAGGCCGCTTTCAGCACCGTGCGCAACGCACGAGCGGTACGGCCCTGCTTGCCGATGATCTTGCCCACGTCGTTCTTTGCGACCTGAAGCTCGAGCACCGACGTCTGCTCACCTTTGACCTCACGCACCGACACCTGATCGGGGCTGTCGACCAGCGCCCGAGCGATGAAGTCGACGAGGTCGGCGATGCCCATCTCGGAGCCCGCCGTGCCGGACGCTGCGGAGTCGGACATCTCAGGCCGCCGGAGCGGTGAGGTGGTCCTTCAGCAGCTTACCGACCGTCTCGGACGGCTGGGCACCGACGCTGAGCCAGTGCTTCACGCGGTCCGCCTTGAGCCGGACGGCCGCAGGCTTCTGGTTCGGATCGTAGGTGCCGAGCTGCTCGAGGAAGCGGCCGTCACGACGTGCACGCTCATCGGCGGCAACGAGTCGGTAGAAGGCGTTCTTTTTTCCGCCGTAGCGAGCAAGGCGCAACTTGATGGCCATTATGGTCTCCTCAGGGCCCGGATGCTGTAGCCGGGGGGGTGGCGTGTTGCCACCAATGCGAGGGCGGGACGGTACGGGCAGGTCG
>JADMJS010000756.1:0-5969 GCA_018780435.1 Myxococcales bacterium | reverse complement strand
GGGCATGTCGACCGACCGCGATACCCAAAAGAACGTCATCACCAAGGACCGGGCGAAGACCGATAAGCCTCGCCTGTTCAAGGTCCTCTTCCACAACGATGACTACACCACCCAGGAGTTCGTGGTGGACGCGCTGACCCGCTTCTTCAACCTCGACCGTACGGCGGCGACGCGGGTGATGCTGCTCGTCCATCGCACTGGCTCGGGGGTGGCGGGCGTCTATTCTCGAGAAGTCGCCGAGACCAAAGTCCGGCAAACCACCGAGTACGCACGGTCCCATGGACATCCGTTGCTCGTCACCATGGAGCCAGAATGATCAGCCCAGAGCTGCAAGTCGCGATTGAGCTGGCCCAACACGAGGCCGTCGCCCGAAGGCATTCCATCGTCACGCTCGAGCACCTGCTCTTCGCGCTTCTCCACGATCCCGAGACCCTTGACGTGGTCAAGAAGGCCGGCGGCGAACCGAGTCGCGTGAAGCGGGCCTTGTCCGAGCACCTCGACGGCATGGACGCGGTCCCGGAAGACGAACACCTCGAGCTCACGCTGTCGGACGCCTTTCAGCGGGCGGTTCGTCGCGCAATGCTCCACGTGTTCGGGGCGAAGAAGGACCAAGCCACCGGGCCGAACGTACTCGTCGCCATCTTCGGGGAGGCCGACTCCTTCGCGAAGTACTTCCTGGAGTCGAACGAGATCACGCGCCTGAACGTGGTCAACTACCTCTCGCACGGCACGACCAAAGCCCGCCGGGACAAGCGGGAAGAAGGGACGGCCCAGGCCAAGAGCGCCTTCGAGCGCCCCGACGGCGAGCTCGAACCCGCTGGCGACGCAGAGCGCGAAGAGAAGCCCGGCTCGGAGAAGGACGACCCGCTTGAGATCTACGCCGAGAACCTCAATCGCCGCGCGGAGAAAGGCGACGTCGACCCGCTCGTGGGTCGATCGGTGGAGGTCACCCGCCTCGCCCACATCCTGGCGCGACGCCGCAAGAACAACCCGGTGCTGGTGGGCGATCCCGGCGTCGGCAAGACCGCGATCATCGAGGGGCTCGCGCGAAAGATCGTCGAGAAGGACGTCCCAGACGCGCTCTTCGACGCGACGATCTGGTCGCTCGATCTCGGTGCGCTCCTCGCCGGCACGCGCTATCGCGGCGACTTCGAGGAGCGCCTGAAGGGCGTACTGAAGTCGATCGAGGGCAAGAAGGGCGCCATCCTCTTCATCGACGAGATCCACATGATCGTCGGTGCCGGCTCGACCGAAGGCGGCGCGATGGACACGTCGAACCTCCTGAAGCCAGCCCTCAACTCGGGAAAGCTGCGCTGCATCGGGTCGACGACCTACAGTGAGTACCGCAAACACTTCGAGAAGGACCGCGCGCTCGCTCGGCGTTTCCAGAAGGTCGACGTGGGCGAACCGTCGCCGTCGGACGCGGTCGCGATCCTCCAGGGCCTGCGACCGAAGTACGAGGAGTTCCACCAGGTCAAGTACCAGCCGATCGCGCTCGAAGCCGCCGTAGAGCTCTCGGTGAAACATCTGCGCGACCTGAAGCTGCCCGACAAGGCCATCGATCTCATGGACGAGGCCGGCGCCATGAACCGGCTTCGGCCAGTCGCCGATCGGCAGGAGAGCATCGGCCGCAGCGACATCGAGAAGGTGCTGTCGACGATGGCGCAGATCCCCACGGCCGAAGTGCAGAAGGACGACCGCGAGTCGCTTCGTACCCTCGAGGCGGGCCTCCGTAGCGCGATCTTTGGGCAGGACCAGGCGATCGAACAGCTCGCGTCGGCGGTGAGGCTCGCGCGGGCTGGCCTCGGCAACGAGGAGAAGCCCATCGGCAGCTTCATCTTCACCGGCCCGACCGGCGTCGGTAAGACCGAAGTCGCACGCCAGCTCGCGAAGCTCCTCGGTATCGAGCTCGTCCGCTTCGACATGAGCGAGTACATGGAGCGCCACGCCGTCAGCCGGCTCATCGGCGCCCCGCCGGGCTACGTCGGCTTCGACCAGGGCGGCCTCCTCACCGACGCGGTCAACAAGACGCCGCACTGCGTGCTCTTGCTCGACGAGATCGAGAAGGCCCACACGGATATCTTCAACATCCTGCTCCAGGTGATGGACCACGGCACGCTGACGGACAACAACGGCAAGTCGGCCAACTTCCGGAACGTCATCCTCATCATGACGAGCAACGTCGGGGCCCGTGACGTCGCTCGCGGCGGGATCGGCTTCGGTCGCACGGCCGGCTCGGGGGACGACTCCGAAGCATTCAACCGCGCGTTCAGCCCGGAGTTCCGAAACCGCCTCGACGCCAAAGTGGGCTTCGCGCCGCTCGATCGCGAGGTGATGGGCCGTATCGTCGACAAGTTCGTCCGCGAGCTGGCGGGGCAGCTCGCCAAGAAGAAGGTCGAGCTGGTCCTCGACGACGACGCGCGGCGGTTGCTCGGCGAAAAAGGCTACGATCCGACGATGGGCGCGCGTCCTCTCGGCCGAATCATCCGCACGGAGCTGCGCCAGCCGCTCGCCAGCGAGCTTCTCTTCGGGGCCCTTGAGCACGGTGGCGTCGCCCGAATCGGCGCAAAGGACGGCACGTTCGTGTTCGATTACGACTCGGCACCAGCCCCCGAACCCGACACGGTCCTCCCCCCGTCCGCGACACCGCCGCCACTTCCGGCCATCGGCGAGTAAGGCGGCGTGGACGCCCGGGTCAGGGCAGCCTTTCGTGGGGGGCCCATTCTGCTCGATGGGGACGATGGCGCCGACCTCGCGCAGGCCCTGGTGCGCGGCTACATCGAATCGCCGCTCCCACGGCGATTCATTGACGGCGTACTGCTATTCGTCTCCCAGGTCACGCGACGGCGATACCCACTCTTTCTTCACGGCGCACAGCTCCTTGCGGACGGCGCGACCGACGACGACGTGGCCGCGTGGCTCGAACTCGATCGCTGGGAAGACCCTGGCGTCCTCATCACGGAGTGGGAACGCCGCAGCGGGATGTCGCTACGCGACCTGCCCGACGGGTTCTCCATTCGGAGCCTCAGTGGTGATCCGCTCGATCCCGAGACTCGGCTGACCGCGCGCACCGTGGCGCTTCTCGCGCTCGCCCCGTCCCTCGGCGGTGACGTCTTCGGCGTCATGAAGCGGCATGTCCTACCGTCGATCACGACGGCCCTCCTCCGCTTGCTCGAACTGTGGACGTCGCTGCATTTCCGCTATCGAGCGCTGCCACATTTCGACGTGGCGTCGGAGCCCGCCATATCGGCCGACTTCTCCCGTCTGGAAGGTCTGCTGCGTCCGCGGGCACGTGTTCTTCGACCGTCCGCGGGTCGGGCCCCGTCTCCTCTCGGCGAGGTCGAACGCACGGACGAGCCAGAACAGGTGGCTCTGACCATGATCGAGCACTTTCCGGTCGGGCTCATCCAGCTCGACCGTGGAGGTCGGATACGGCACGAGAACTCCGCGCTGCGTGAGCTCCTCGGCGTCCCGCCCAATCGCCCGAGCCTCGCCATCGGAATGCGGATCCTCGACCTTCCGAACGTGAGACAAACGTTTGCCTCCCTGGACGCACTGGTCCGGGACGGGACGCCCTTCGAGCTCCGGCGGGTCGAGTTCGTCTCCATCTTTGGGCGTCAGACGGTGGTCAACGTCGTCGCGCGCCCCATCCGCAGTCCGAGCGGCGAGCAGACCGGCTCGGTCATCATGGTGGTCGACGCGACGCGTGAGGTGGCGCTCGAGCAGCAAGTGGTCGACATGGGCCGCGCCGACCTCTTCGCGTCACTCGTGGGACGCATCGCCCATGACCTGAACAACGCACTGGTTGGTGTGAAGGGGCACGCGTCCATCCTCGGGCAACGCGGGGGCGGCGAGTCCGAGTCCGCCGCGGCCTATCGGCACACCGCCCGCCAGCTTGTCGACGCGACGGATCGTCTCGCCGTCGTCATCGATGGCTTACTCGCGCTCGCCAACCGCGGAAACCCGGCCGAGCAGGCCCCTATCGACGCCGCGGCGCTCGTGAGCGGTTGCGAAGACCTCCTGCGCAGCGTGTTGCCGCCTCAAGTCAACCTTCACTTCCACGCCCCGACTGACGGCTCGGGCGTCTTGCCCTGCCGAATCGGGGAGGCGCAGCTGCGCCAGGTGCTCCTGAACCTGTGCGCCCATGCGCGGGACAACATCTCGGGCTGGCTCGATGGCCGCCTTGGACGCATCGAAGTCCGACTCGAGCGACGAGCGGAGCCGATCGCGTGCGTCGCGATTGTGGTCCGCGACGATGGCCGCCCGGCGTCGCCCGAGGCGCTCGAACGGCTGTTCAACCCGATCGCCCACTCCGACTCCGAGTCAGCCGGCACGGGCCTCATGATGCCCCTGAGCCGGGCGCTCGTGGCGTCGTATGGCGGGACCCTGACGGCCAACGTCGACGCGGACGACTTCAACCGAGTGACTCTGATCCTCCCGGAGCTCGTGGGCCTCTCGATGACGGCGCCGGGGCTGAGCGAAGAGCCGACGCCCCTCCCTCCCCTGCACATTCTGGTCATCGAAGACAACGACGTCGTTCGAAACCTCTGTGTCGACGTGCTCTCGTCGCGCGGCTTTCGCGTGACCTGGGCTGAGTGTGGTGTGGCGGGGCTACGCCACCTGCGGCAGAGCCAACCGGATCTCGCAATCATCGATGTTGGCTTGCCCGACATGAGCGGGCTCGACCTCGCTCGCGGGCTCGTCGGCCACGAGCAGGCGTTGCCGCTCGTGGTGATGAGTGGAGACCCACGTGAGGTCTCGTTCCACGAGGAGTTCGACGGACGCCCGATGCGCTTTCTAAAGAAGCCGTTCCGGGTGCCAGACCTGCTCCGAGTCATCGAAGAGCTGGTTCGCCCCGCGCAGTAGCCGCTGCCCGGAGTTCACCCGACCACCCGGTCACGCGCCGAGAGCGCTTCGAGCGTGAGCTGGGCGCGAGAGGTGGCGGGCGCGTCTCCGAGCGAGCCACTCGCCTCGGTGCGCCCGCTGCCAGCGCTCCCGAGAGCCGCGTCCAGCTGAATGAGCTCGCCGATGAGCGCGTCGTCGTGGCTGTTCAGCGGCCCGAGGCTCCCAAGGCCCAGGGCATTCGACGCGTCCCCAATGACGGCGGCGCGTTGTTCGTCGGCGAGCTCACGCCGGAGCCGTTCGAGCCGCGCCCGTGCGCCACCGAACGCACGGTTCAGCGAGTCGGGTCCGGCCCACCGCTTCACACGTTCCCAGGCCCCATCGTCGCCGCTGCCATCTCGAGTGCCGTCGAGTGCGGCGGCGATCTGAGCGGGCACGAAGCCGGCTTCGAGCCGAGCTGCGGCGGCGTCGACAGCTCGGGCCGCACGCTGAAAGCGGTCTGATGCCGGTGGGCGCCCTGACTCCGGCGCCTGGGCGCGGAGGTCACGCGCGACATAGACCGCGAAGGCCTCGATGCGATCGGTGAGGAGCCGCGCGTCGAGGGCGGCGAGCGCGGCTTCGAGCGCGTCGAGTTCCGTCTCGGCGTGGCCCAGGAGTCGATCCGTGTTCGCGTCCGGCCCAGATGCCGCCACCACACCTTCCACCCGAGCGAGGGCATGGAGCGTCCGCGAACGGTCGTCCTCGAGCTGCTGGCGGCGCGCGACGACTTGGTCGAGGAGCCGCTGTATGTCCATGCCCGTAGGGGCGACGAGGGCCGTGCGCGCGCCGGCCCCTCGCAGCGCCGGCCGGCCACCCGCGGCGTTGAGCGCACGCTGGCGGCGCACGTACCACGCCGCGCCCGCGGCACCGGCCCCGAGCAGGATCCACTCGATCACGGGCAGCCTCGGGTCAAGGTACCGGGAGCCTGATCCTGAACGACGTCGGTCATGGCGTGGAAGCTCACTCCCAAGGTGGCGTGCTGTCAAATGGATCGGACGGCAGGGCGGCTGCAACTTTGAATGGCGGCCCTATAGCGCCTCTGGTATCAGGACCGCCATGAAGAGCCTCTACTTTCAGACCCTCGGATG
>JADMJS010000618.1 GCA_018780435.1 Myxococcales bacterium | reverse complement strand
CCCAGTACCTGAAGTGCATTGGATACGACGATCCGCACGGCGTCGCAAAGAAAGAGGCGTGCGCCGGTCTTCTTCGCGTCACTCGAGACCACCTTCTCGGAGTGCGCGTACTTCGAGTAGTAGGTGTGGAACTGCGAGATGAGCTCTTGCAGATAGAAGATGATGTGGTGCGGGCCGCGCACGGCGGCCGCCGCCCGGAGCACCTCGGGGTAGTCGAGGGACTTCTTGATCAGGTCGAGCTCTTCGGGGAGCGTGAGCGCCGTCAGGTCGGTCTCAGTGGCACGTGGTACCGTGTACCCCTCGCGGCTCGCCTTCTCGATGATCTGGCAGATCCGGGCGTGGCCGAACTGCACGTAGAAGACGGGGTGGTCTTCGCTCTGAGTGCGGGCGAGGCCGAGGTCGAACTCGAACTGCGAGTCCGACTTGCGCATGAGGAACGTGCAGCGTGTCACGTCTTCGCCGACGTCTTCGAGCAGCGACTCGAGCGTCTCGAACTGGCCCGTTCTGGTCGACATACGGACCTGTTGTCCGTTTTCGACGAGGCTCACGAACTGATAGAGCAGGATCTCGAGTCGGTCGGGGTCCACGCCGAGCGCCGACACGGCCGCCTTCACGCGCGGGATGTAGCCGTGGTGATCGGCGCCCCAGACGTTGATGCAGTGGTCGTAGCCGCGCTCGAACTTCTCTTCGTGGTACGCGATGTCGGCCGCGAAGTAGGTCGGCACGCCGTTCTCGCGGATGACGATGCGGTCTTCGTCGTCGCCGAGGGTGGTCGACAGGAAGACGTGGCGGCCTTGGTCGTCGACCTTGATGACGCCGGCGGTCTTCATGCGATCGACGACACCGAGGAGACGGCCCTGGTCGTGGAGCGACTTCTCACTGAACCAGCGGTCGAACTTGACCCCGAGGCGGCCGAGATCCTTCTGGATGCCCGCGAGGATGTCGTCCTTGATGAAGTCGATGAAGAAGCGCCGGTTCGCCTCGTAGTCGGTCTTCACGTAGGCGTCGCCGTGCTTCTGCTTGAACGCCTGAGCGATGGGGAGGACGTAGTCGCCCTGGTAGTGATTCTCCGGGAAGGGCACGTCGAGCCCACACGCCTGCTGGTAGCGCACGAAGAGGCTGCGGCCCAAGATGTTCATCTGGTTGCCGACGTCGTTGATGTAGTACTCGCGCTCGACCGTGTAGCCGACGGCCTGCAGGAGGGACGCGACGGCATCGCCGATGACGGCGCCTCGACCGTGGCCGACGTGCAGTGGTCCGGTCGGGTTCGCGCTCACGAACTCGACGAGGACCTTCTTGCCCGCGCCGATGTCCGAGCGGCCGTAGGCCGTGCCGAGTCGGGGAACGTCGGCGATCACATCACGCCACACCGATTCGCGGATGCGGAAGTTGATGAAGCCCGGGCCGGCGATCTCGGCCGCTTCGAGGATGCCTTCGGCGTCATCGAGGTGGAGAAGGAAGCCGTTCGCGAGGTCGCGCGGGCTCATCTTCAGCTCGCGCGCGAGCGACAGGCACGCGGTCATCGCGAAGTCTCCGTGCTCCTTTCGCTTCGGCTTTTCGATGGTCAGCGACGTCGGGACCGCGGTCGCCGGCAGG
This sequence comes from Myxococcales bacterium, assembly GCA_018780435.1. Classification (GTDB taxonomy): domain Bacteria; phylum Myxococcota_A; class UBA9042; genus SXOO01. The sequence goes on along the minus strand of JADMJS010000618.1, from coordinate 7,460 downwards.
ATCCCGTGGCGCGCACACGCGGCGAAGGTGGAGAGAGCGAGGCGCTCGATGCGACGGTACAGATCGGCCGGAGACGCGCTGCTGACTTCGTTCATCGGTCTTCCTTCAAGGTCCTTCACAGCCGCGAGCGGTCGCTCGCGGGCGGACCGAGCTTTTTACGCGGCTCGCCTCGAAGTGCAAGGATTGGGTTCGGCTGCCATCGTGACACGGTCGTGTCAGGCCTTCAGGGCAGACGGTCTCGCCCGACGTTCACGGCGCTTCTTCGCACCCGAAGCGCTCCATCGCCGATGGAGGTTCGTCACGGCGTGGGCACAAGATGATCTCACGGCGCGGCGTCACGCCCCCGGGTCCTGGGCCCGCGTCGTCCATCCCGGCCGGACGGTCCGTCTCGGGGTCGACCCAAACAGAGTCGCTCGCGCCGTCGAGCGTACCTTGGTAGAGCTGCTCGCCTTCGGCGTCCTCCCAGCTCTCGCCGAGAGGGCGGTAGGGGCTCCCGCCATCGGGATCGTACTCCTCCACCACGCCGGAATGACCGATCGTGTCTTCGTCTTCGTCCCCTTCGAGGACATGAAGCTTCACGCGCGTGCGGAGCTTGGACGCGATCGAGGTCCCGTCGACCGAATCGCCCCGGCCGACCACGCTCCCTCCCGACGGCGCTGGGATGAGCGCGACCGCGTCGGCGGTGCAGGGAGCGTTCGGGTCGAAGCAGTCAAAACGGACATGGAGGTGATGATGGTGGCCGGGGCTGTGACGAATGATGCCACCGCCCTCCCCAATGGGACGGGGGTACTGCACGAGTACGTCGAGGAGCTCCTTGTCGTAGCCGAGCCGCGTCAGGTGTGCGTGGAGGACACCCTGTAGCTTGTGGTCCATGAAGATGGCCGTCACCCGGCCCGTGTTCACGTACAGACGGATGAGATCCCATGTCTTATGAATGTCGATGGTCTCCGGCGTGACGACTTCCAGATAACGTAGGGCCTCGTTACCGATCTTGAAGTAGCCGACGTCGATGTCCACGCCACGTCGATGCGACTTGTGCGGGGGGAAATAGCCGCCGCCCGAGCGGCTGATGTCCGCCACGACGCCCTTGACCGAATAGGGGTGGAGCGACATGAAGTCCGCATAGACCTGCCGAATGAGCCGGATGGTCCCCGGTGTCCCCCACGAGGCGTCGGGCCGCGTCCGCAGGTAGAGCTTGTCGTCCGCTGGGAGCGTGACGCCGCCTACGAGCACCTGGTCGGGCCGTCGTTTGATTTTGAGCACCGCCCCGGGTTTCGGCTTGGCGCGGCGTCCGAGCCGATTCAGCTTCACGAGATCGGACGCCCGGACGTCGAAGCGGTCCGCGATGGCGCGCAGGGAGTCGCCCTTCTTCACCTTATAGACGACGTAGTCACCTTCGGTGCTGGTCGGGCGCCCGCGTCGCTCGATGGGCGCTGCCACAATGAAGCCCTTCTCGGCGATCTTCAGCCGTGAGCCGGGCTCCGGGCGGCGGGCTCGAAACAGCTTGTTCAGCTTGCGGACGTCCGCAGCGCGTGTCCCGTTGCGTTTGGCGAAGGACTCGAACGAGTCTCCCTTGCGCACGGTTCCATAGATGAAGCGGTCGCCCCCGCTGCCTTCTGCGCGGCGTCCGGCGCTCTCGCTCCGACCGCTCCCACGGTTGGCGTCGTCCTTCTTCGCCCGGCCTTCGCGCTCGTCCGAGCTACTCCGGCGCGTCGTCTCCTCCCGGTCCGCCTTCTTCGAGACTTTGGCGGATGGACCCTGGGTCTCCTTCTTATCGTGGCGCCTGCCCGAGGACTCCTTGTTCTGGGGATGTTTGCCCTGTGGCTTTCGAGGGCCGCTGCGGTCATTCCCCTTGGGGCGCCCAGCCCGATCGTCCGTTCGCGACTCCGAAGATCGGCCCGTCGCCGTCCGCTCATCGCGTTGCTTCGGCCGATCGGCCGACGCGGACACGGTGGCCAGCAGCGTCGCCAGAGCGAGCACTAGCGGCAGGAGTGGGCGAGATGGGCGCACGATCCCCGACCCTAAGCCCTGCTCTCTGGAGTCGCAAGTAGTTGTGCGCGTGCCGGCCACCCCCGCGAGCCCAAGCCGCGGCAGCGAGGTCCTCTCGAATTGCCCGTGGCGGCGGCGCGATGGCTCGTGTACCGTCCCGCCATGCTGCTACGCGCTATTACGGCCACTACTCTCACAGCTACTTGGCTCGTCGGCTCGTCCCTCGTCAGCGCGTCCTGCGCTGGCGACGAGTACGCCGTCGCGCCCGTGCGCCTCGGCGTGACCGAGCCCGGCCTCGACGATGACGCGAGCGGCGGGACCGACCCGGGGGGCTCCGAGCTCGGCCCGACGCCGGGCGCTGGGAGTGATGGCGACGACGTGGCCGTGGCGGGTGATGGTGATGTCGGAGCGCCGACCCCCGACGTTGGCCCGGCAGTCGACACCTCGCCCGGGGCTCCCGACGCCGGTACTCCCGAGGACGATGGGTGGGTCCCGGACTGGGTCGAGAATGCGGACCCGAGCGTCAAGGGCTGCCTCGAGGCCTTCCCGGCCATCTGCGACAAGGTCGCCGAGTGTGGCGAAGAGCAACCTCTGCTCGGGCTCGTCAGCGGCTTCTGCCCGGGCCTCTTCGATTCGCTGAGCCCACTGCTCACCATGGGGTGCGAACAGCTCGGCGGGCTCCTTGAGCAATCCCTCCCGGGCGACATTCCGCTCGTCGGTGACCTGAGCGACCTCATCCCGAAGCTCCTCAAGGGCTGCATCGAGAACTTCCAGTGTGATCCCGAATACCTCCAGGAGTTCGGGGCGACCCTGGAAGGCGTCGTAGCCCTCTTCCAGGGCCAAGACGGACAACAGGCCGACTTCTCGGCGGCCCTCCCGGCGCTCCTGGAGCTGGCGGACAAGTGCGGCGGCCTCGACGAGTTCCTGCCCTTCGACGATCTCTTCGGGGCTCGCTGATGAGCGCCGCTCGCGTCCTCGTCCCGCTCACGCACGGTGTCGACGTCGTGCAGGCGCTCACGGCGGTCGATCTGCTGCGACGTGCCGGCGTCCAGGTCGTGACGGCCTCGGTCGCCAGCACCAACCCGATCATCGGCGCCCGGCGCATCCGCGTCCTCGCCGATCTCGACCTCAACGATGCCATCGCTGAGTGGGGGGACGACTTCGACCTCATCCTCCTCCCCGGCGGCGACGCGCCCGGCCTGTTGGAGTCGCCAGCGCTCCTCGCCCTCGTCGCCGCGATTCGTGCCGGAACGGGCAAGGCGGGTGCCTTCATCGCGGGCGGGCGCAGCGCCGCCGTGCTCGTCGCGCGTGCGGCCCCCGCCCGGGAACCGCCCTCGACGCTCACTGGTCTCTTGGTCGGGCGTCGCGGCGAAGCCCTCATTCACGTGCCGACCCCGAACGCCGAGGCCCCGCTCGGCGTTACCGGAGCACGACTCGCCGAGCAGGCGTTGATGCTCCTCGGGCTCGCCGCCGCGCCGAACCCCTAGTCCCCGGTTTCGACCTCGCGCCCTCAACGGCGCCGAGCCCGAGTACGTCATGCGAATCCTGAACTGTGCGCTCTTCGGCGCTGCCGCCGCGCTCCTGCCAGCGCTCGTCGCGATCATCTCACTCTCACCGGCACCGGATGGAGCGCACGCGCTCGGGACCTACGGGCTCGCCGTCGCGCTCGAGGTCGCCATCGGCGGCGCCGTGGGGCTCGCCCTCGGGGCTGGCCTCGCAGTGCTCGGGCTCTCCGGCACCGATCTGGTCGCGGGACTCGGAGGGCGCCTACGCCCGTTGCGCGCCGTCCGCACGCGGGCGACCGTCGAAGTGCTGATCTGGCCCGCCGTGTTCGGCGCCTTCCTTCTCGCGCAATTCGTCGTCATCAAACGATTTTTTGCCTTCAATAACCCCACGCTCGCAGCTCTCCTCCTGGCCGTGTTCGGGACGCTCCTCGGCCTCGCTGCGCTCCGCTTCGGGCGCGTGACGGTGGCGCGCCTGGAAGGATCCTGGGAGCGACTCGCGGAGCGTTTCCCTTGGGCCCACGAGCCCGTCGTCGTCGCCCTCGGCCTCGTCGGGGTCGGCCTTGGCGCGCTCGTGGCCTTCGTGTCGCGCCACGCGACCGCGCTCTCCGAGACCCTTGAGGCCGTGCCGCTGGCCGGCCCCCTCGCGGTCCTCTGGGGCCTCGTCGTGGTCGTCACACTCGACGCCGCGAGTGCGAGTCGGCCCGCGCTCCGCCGGCTGCGCTACGTCGGTCTCGTCGCGGGTGCACTCGCGCTCGGCGGGGCTGGGCTCTCGCTGGGGAGCGTGACGGGGCTCGAGAACGCATGGCTGCACGAGAAGGGCCGCAGCGCCGCGACGTGGCTCTCCGTGGCGGAGAAGGTCAGCGACCGCGATCGCGACGGCTTCAGCCCTCTCTTCGGACACGGCGATTGCAACGATCACGACAAGACCGCGTTTCCGGGGTCGGACCTCGGCGACGACTGTCTGCCCGACGAAGAGCTGCTCGACCGGGCGGCCTTCGAGAAGCGCCTTCATGGCCGCACGCGGAGGCCCGTTACGGTCACGCAGGCGCCAGTGGAGAAGCGGGTGGTCGCTCCTTCAGCGCCGCCCGCGGCCGCTCCGGCGCCACCCACCGCCCCTCCCGAGGCGCCACCGTCCGAGATCGCGTCCCCGCCCGAGACGCCGCCGAGCGCGGCGCCACCGACCGCCGCGCCGCCGGAAGGCCGGTGGAAGGCACCCTACAACGTCATCCTCATCACCATCGACACCGTGCGCGCCGACCACCTGGGCTTCGCCGGATACGGCCACGACACATCTCCGCGCCTGGACGCGCTCGCCAAACGCGGCGTGGTCTTCGAGAAGGCGTACGCGCCATCGAATATGACGCCTATCTCGATCCCCGCCCTGCTCACGGGCCGCTACACCTCCGAGCTCTTCCGCGACGACGCCCACTTCATCCACTTCGACGAGAAGAACGACTTCTTGGCCGAGCGCCTGAACGAGGCGGGCATCGACACGCGCGCGGTCGTCACTCACTGGTACTTTGAAAAGAAGAAGAAGGCCGGTCTCGACCAAGGCTTCCGGTCATGGAAGGTCGTCGGGACCAAGTGGGGCAAAGAGATGGAGGATATGGCCACCAGCCACCTCGTCACCGACGCCGGCATCGCCGAGCTGGGCGCGCTCCCCGAAGACAAACCCTTCTTCCTCTGGCTCCACTACCTCGATCCTCACAAGTGGTACATCTTCCACGACGGCTTCGAGAAGCGCTTCGGCACCTCGAGCAAGGACCGCTACGACCACGAGATCGCCTACACCGACCACCACATCGGGCGATTCCTCGATGCCCTCGGCAAGCGCTCGGACGCTGGTCGTACCGCCGTCATCGTCACGTCCGACCACGGCGAGGCGTTCGGCGAACACGGCACTGCCTTCCACGGCTTCTCCATCTACGAAGACCAACTGCGCGTGCCCTTCGTCGCGCACGTACCCGGCGTGACCGACGTCGCATCGCCGGCCGGGGCGACGGAACGTCGCGTTCAGAAGCGGGTCGGTCTCATCGACCTCGCGCCCACCATCGCCGATCTCCAAGGCGTCGCGGTCGAGGGGATGCAAGGGGAGAGCCTTCGGCCCGAGCTGCTCGGCGAAGACGTGCCGCAGCGGCTCATCTACGCCGAACGCGTGCGGGGCCCCCACAGCGCCGGCTTCCGCACCCTCATCGACGGCGATTGGAAGCTCATCTGGCGCGCCGCCGGCAACCGCTTCGAGCTCTACAACCTGAAGGACGATCCGAAAGAGCTCGACGACCGCATCTCGAAGAACCCAACCGAAGCGACCGAGCTACGTAGGGCGCTCGCGTCCATGCTCGAGTACGCGCTCGACCACAAAGACAAGGTGCGCGCTGCGCGAGACTGACGCGGTGCCCTTCCCCGAATCCAGGCGGCGTGCCACACTGCCTGCCCATGAGCGACTTCGAGCTCGTCGCCGGCCGCTGCGGCGCGTGCACCAAATTCCAGAAAGACTTCGGCACCGGGGCCAAGACCTACGGACACTGTGGCGTCAAGCCACGGGCGGGGTCCATCTCGGTCACGAACTTCAAGTGCGACGTATACTTGCCAAGGCCGGAGGTGGCGCCCCCGCCGCCGGCAGTAGCTCCCCGCCGAGAGTCCGAACGCGCCAGCGTACGAGACCCCTTCGCGATGACGGCGGAGCTTCCCCGGCGGCAGCCCTCGCGTGATGCCCCACGGCCGCAATCCCGCTCCCCCCGCGCCGAGTCGCCCGCTTCGGGCTTCCGCTCTCGGCTAGAGGAGCGCGCCCGTCATGACCAAGACCCCGTCGATGGACTCTTCGAGGAGGAGACGATGAACCGCGCCGAACTGCGAGACCTGATCCGTGAAGCCATCGAGGACAGCCTCGGTATCGGCGAAGTCGAGCTCATCGACCGCTTCAAGGGCGGCTCCGTCGTCATCCGCCCCGGCACGCCCGGGACCGCGGACCGCGAGCTCTCCATCGACGCGCTCCTCCACAAGGTCGTGATGATCCGAGACAACCTGCGTGTGCTCGAACAGAAGGTGAACCAGCACGACAAACTCGACGACGCCGACCGCATCGCGCTCCAGCAATACATCACGCGCTGCTACGGCTCGCTGACGTCGTTCAACATGCTCTTCAAGAACCGCGACGACTGGTTCAAGGGCGCGTCGACTAAAGACGACTAGCGATCCCTCGGAGCTGCCCCCGCGCATCGGGTCCTCCGCGGTCCGATAAGGCGGACGACGCTAGCGTGGGATGCCGCCCGCGGCGGTTCAGCGGGCCACCTCCAGTGGCGTTGACACGTGCTTGAGCTTGGTGTCGCGCACGAACTGTGGCACTCGCCCTTGCGCCGCCCCAAATCGACCGGTAGACGGCCGCCATGCCGAGCGCCCTCCACGAGTCCATCCTCACCCTCCTGCGCGACCGTCCCTCCCTTGCGGCGGAGCTACTCCGCGACGCGCTCGCCGTCGATCTGCCGGCCTTTACCGACGCCGTCATCAGCGATGCCAACTTCGCTGAGCTGCCGCCGACGGAGTACCGAGCGGATCTCGTGGTGCAGCTGCGCGCCAAGGTCCCTGTGCTCGGGATCGTCTGCGAGGCGCAGCTCTCTGCCGACCCGGTGAAACGCTACCGCTGGCTCTGCTACGTAGCGCTGCTCGCGGACCGCTGGGGCTGCCCGGTCATCCTGCTGGTGGTCACGCCGGATCGCGTCGTTGCGGCATGGGCTTCGCAGCCGATCGCGTTCTCCGGGCCGGGCTCCACCTTCGTCCCGATGGTCCTCGGCCCCGAACAAGTGCCGTGGATCCGGCCGGATGCTCCGGTCGTCCCGGAGCTCGCGGTCCTCTCCGCGCTCGCACACGGCAACGACCCGGGCGGCCTCGAGACCGTCATGGCGGCCATACAAAAGACCGTCGGCCTCGACGACGGACGCGCTGCCTTCTACTATGACCTCATCGTGT
>JADMJS010000409.1 GCA_018780435.1 Myxococcales bacterium | reverse complement strand
TCGCTCCTGAAGCTCGAGACCCGCTTCATCATCCAGCGCGCCGATGGGATCAGGGCCTACAGCTATCGGTGGAACGACGCCGGCACGGACGCGGAGCTCCTCGACACCGCGTCGACCCGGGACTTCAAGCTCCCGGGCGGAAACGAAGACCGCACCTGGCACTTCCCGAGCCGGTCTCAATGCCTCGAGTGTCACAACGCCGCGGCCGGCCGCTTCCTCGGCTTCCGCACAGTGCAGCTCGACGCCCCCGGCGTGGTCGCCAAGGGACGACAGCTCGACCACTTCGTCTCGACAGGTCTCGCCGCGTGGGCGCCCGACACCTCGACGCCGCCCTTCCCGAACCCGGCCGATCCCACAGCGCCGCTGCACCAAAGGGCGCGCGCCACCATCGACGTCAACTGCGCGACATGCCATCAACCGGGCGCCTCGCCCATCACCGAGCATGATCTCCGCTACGACACCGCGCTCGCGGACACGGGCGTCTGTGACGTCGCACCGGAGAACGGGAGCTTCGAGGTCGCGGGTGAGAAGCTGCTCGCACCAGGGCAGCCGGACGCCTCGAACCTGCTGCTGCGCATGAAGGATCTCGGTGTCCTTCGGATGCCGTCCATCGGTTCCCATGTCGTCGATGACGCCGCGGTGTCGCTCATCACCGAGTGGATCACGTCGCTCGAGAGCTGCGCTGGCCCGTGAGCCTAGCGCTCCGGCGCCGTCTTAGCCGGCCGCTTCGGGCGCCTTCGGTCCGAGCCGCGTGACGACGACTTGGGCGGCTTCGAGAGCACGAAAGAGAGCCGGGTCCGGGCCCAGGATGACGAGAGCGCCGCCTTCCTCGATCTCCCGACGATCGGGGCTCGGGTAGGTGGCTACCCACTCCTTGCTGGCGAGCTTGGCGGCCAGGAACGCGCGAAGCTCGCCGGTCATGTCCACGATCATCACGGCGGCCGGCGCGAGCGCGGCCCCGGAAGCGCCCGCGCTCCCGTGCGCGGAGCCCGACGTCGCCGTCCCGCTACGTGTCGTGCCGAGGGCGTGGCCGGCACGCGGCGCCGAACCACCGAGCAAGGAGCCGACCGACGCACCCGCGCGACCGAAGGGCGCGCTTGAGACCGCCCCGGGCGCGGAGGCAGGGCTCACCGGTGCGGCGGGCGCACTGACCGGGGCGGCGGGCGGCGCCGCGGCGACTGGCTTTTCAACGCCGATCCAGGAGCTCGGACCGAGGATGCCGAAGAGGATTGACTTTCCTTCGAAGGTCCCGGGGATCGCGACGAGCTCGTAGTCCTTCTCCTCGAGCATGTCGGCGAAGGCATCGGATGACATCTGAGCCTGACTGCGGTCGGCGTTCTGATTCGAGAGACGGTGGTCATCGTCCTCCGCCGCTGCTTTCCACGCCCCGATGACCATGTTCATGATCTCGGCGTAACCCGCGGCGACCTCGCCGGTGAGTGAGTCGGCGCTCGGGAGCATGATCATCGTAGCAGCGAGGTGAATGGCCGTCTTTTCGAGGAGCACGAAGCCGGCCGGGCTCCCGTCAGGATCGAGTCGCTTCGTGAACGACGCGACAACCTTCCCGGTGCCGAACTTCTTCATGGCGGCGTCGCGCCCGACGACCGCATCTCGGCGGGCCAGAACGAAGTCCTCCCCAAGCAGAGTCGTCAGGTTCGATCCGATGCGGTCGAGGCACACGCGCAGGTTGCGGCTGAAGGCAGCGTCCATCGGAGGCGTCATCGGACCTTTGCCGAAGGAAGGGGAGCACTAATCTCATCACGTCGGCCAATCGTGAGTGCGGAGGTCTCACCCGATCCGAAGATCACTCACCGCATCTCCACACCCCCGACACGCAACACGTACGCGGGATGGCATGGCCAGTCCTCACTCGCGCTCCAGGCACTGGAGCACCAAAGCACTGCAACGGCGCAGTGGGAATGTCGTCCGCCCCATCGGAAGAGGTGGAAGGTGCCTCGTCGCGGTCGGTCGATGGAGCTCGACCGGCCGCGACGAAGCGTTCAGGAGTGGCGCACCCGCCGAAGACGGAGCTGGGCTTCCGAGACCCGACTCCGTTCGTGCCGCGCGAGGGCGGCGTGCAGGAGCGCTGTTCGGAGGCGCGACGGGGGCGGCCCCGCGCGCAATCGCAATCTCTGCTCGCATGCGCGGGGTTCTCCCCCGCCCGCGAGCTCATCCATTGTCGCGACTCTGGTGCGAGCCCGGTGAGTCATCACCGGCACGTCACGCGCGAGTCCTTCGAGGCGGCGGAGTACCGGGACTCCGTGCTGTTACGGTCATGGCGTCACCACCCGGACCGGCGTCGTTCAGGGCGGGCTCGTCAAAACGAGAGGTCCTGGACGACGCGGGCCGGGTCGAGGCACGGCGGCCTCTGGAATTCCGTCACGCCAGCATTCCCGCTGGCGCGTTCTGCATCGGGCCCAAAGGGCTCGCCATCAGTCACCCGCGACGTGGCGGGGCTTCGCGAAGCCGAGAAGGCCGAGCTAGGTCCGGGGGTTGGCGAGCTCCGTGGCAGATGGATCCGAGGCGTTCGCCTCTACCCATCACCAAGGACATCGTCACCCGGTCGAGGCCCATCGGTTGCCGTCGTGGCGCCCGAGTCCTCGAAGGCCACCTCGGCGAGGTGGCGTCTCTCTCGAAGGGTGTGTCCAAAGGCTCGAGCTGAGCCACCAGAGCACACCACCTCGTGTTCTCAGCGCCATCCGGTCGAATAGACGCCTTCGGTCGGTCGAACATCGCGCAGCGCTCGTCGCCAGCGAACCCGCGTTCACCGCGGACTCTTCGGCTACGCCGGCATCACCTGGGACCCCGTGCGACGCCTTCGGACCACGCTCACCCTCTCCGGTTCAGCGGCTCTCACCAGAGACCGCTGAGACCTTAGACGCTTGCTCGCTCGAACCGTCAGGCCGCAGGGCCTAGCCGATCCGTCGCCGGCGCACGAAGCGCCGTCGCCATCATCCGATGAGCTTCATCACGTTCATCGGCTGCTGGTTGGCCTGCGACAACATCGCGGTGCCGACCTGGGAGAGGACCTGGTACTTCGACAGGTTGGCCGTTTCTGCCGCCATGTCGGTGTCGCGGATGCGGCTGTTGGCGGCCGACAGGTTCTCCTTCATCGAATCCGCCGCCGACGCCGCCATCATGAGGCGATTGCCTTTGGCGCCGAGGTCAGAACGGGCGTTCGAGAGGTTCGAGAGCGCGGTGTCGATGACCGACATGACGGACTGGGCGTTCAGCTTGGTGTCAACGGCCTCGGCGCCCGTGAAGAGCAGACCTGTGCTCGACACGTCGTCGATGGTCACGGTGATCCGGTAGCTCGCTCCAGACTCGACGCCGACTTGGAAGTCGAGGCCCGTCGTGCCGAAGGTTCCGTTCAGCAGGGTCGAGCCGTTGAAGTTCGTGGTCGTCGAGATGCGGTCGATCTCCTGCACGAGATCCTGGAACTCCGTGTCGAGGTACGCTCGCTGAACGTCGCTGATGCCGTCGGAGGCGGCCTGAACGGAGAGCTCGCGGAGACGGATCAGGGCGTCGGAGATCTCGCCCATCGCCGATTCCGCCGTCTGCACGACCGAGAGGCCGTCCATGGCGTTACGGGAGGCCTGAGCGAGGCCGCGGATCTGAGCCTTCATGGCTTCGCTGACGCCGAGTCCCGCAGCGTCATCCATCGCCGAGTTGATTCGATAACCCGACGAGAGGCGCTGGAGCGACTTGTTCAGCATGGTGTTGTTCTTGCCGAGGTGGCGCTGCCCTTCGATGGACGAGATGTTGGTCGCGATTCGACTCATGACACACTCCTGATACGTGGTGGCGTGGCTCGGTCTCGGAAACCTTGAGCACACGGGTCGTGCCGGGATGCCCCCGGCGGGAGGTCGGCTTCGGGTCATCCCTCGCCTTCCACATGGGTAGAACGTGACCCACCCCAGGCGGATAAGGTCTTTTTTGACCCACCCCACGACGACTCGTACCGGTCCGTTTTCATTGGTTTTTACCGGCGAACAATGCCGATGAGGGGTCCCCGGCGACCCAGGACGGGGCACTTTTTCGGCGTTCGCCGACCTCTCCTGGGGGGCGGGCTCGGCCACGAGCTCGCGGAAATGCCAGCGGTGACCCGTGACAGCGAGCAGTTCAGCCGGTAGCTTCCGCCGCTATGACGACCCCGAGCCGCTTTCAGTTCCAAAGCCTCTATCAGGGCAAGATGCTCTTCTATGTAGTCACCCTCATCGGCCTCGTTGCCGACCTGGGGACCAAGGTCTGGGCCGAAGGCGCCGTCAGGCCGGATGGCTACGACCCGATGACGTCCCCTGGGACGCCAGTGATCTCAGTCATCGACGGGGTCCTCGCCTGGAAATGGGCCGTCAACTTCGGAGCGGCGTTCAGCTTCTTGTCGGGGCAGGTGCTGCTGCTATCGGTCATCGGGATCCTCGCGCTCGTAGCGCTCGGCTTCTACCTCGCGAGCGCACGTCCCGATGAGAAGACGATGCTGGTGGGCCTCGGGCTGGTCGCCTCGGGCGCCGTCGGGAACATCTGGGACCGCATCAACTTCGGTTGGGTCCGCGACTTCATCTACTTCGACTTCGACTTGCCCGGCCACACGCTGACATCATGGATCCCGAAGCGGTACCCGGTGTTCAACGTCGCTGACATCGCGATTCTCGCAGGCGCGGTGCTCATCGTGATCGCGTCGTCGCGCCAACAGAAGGCGACGACGACGCCAGCGCCAGCTGCGAACTGACGGGCAGTCGCGCCTGGGCACGACGCACGTCGGTCCACACGGGCCGAAAGGTCTGATGATGGAGGGGCCGGAGCGACTCGGGCGGTGCTCACGGCATCGGTAGGTAGCGTCGCGTGCAGCGACGGATGTCGATCAGAGGACGCTTGAGAGCGCGATCGACATGTCCTCGGGCGTGAAGGGCTTGGCGAGCAAGAACCCCGCGCCCGCCGCCGTCGCCTGCTCACGCATCTCGGGCGTGCACTCGGTCGTAATGAAGCCGAAGGGGACCTTCGAGCCCTTGGCCCGAAGGGCCTTCAGGAACTCGAGGCCGTTCATCTCGGGCATGTTCCAGTCCGACAGGACCAAGTCCGGAGGCGATTCGTCAGCGACCGACAGCGCCGTCACGCCGTTCTCAGCCTCGAAGACGGTATGACCGTCGTGGCCGGCCATGCGCAGGGTCCGCTGTACGATACGACGCATCGCGCTCGAGTCATCGACGATGAGAATCCGCATTTCCACTCCTCCTTGGTCCGGCGGGTGTCGTACCGCCTGTGTGTCCATCCCCCTACAAGTGCCCCCTCGGCCAACCGTAGAGCCGAGGGACCCAGGAGTCCGCTGATCCTCTCCCGTCGCCTACCGTCGCGCCGCCGCAGGGAGAAGCTCTCGATGTCCGCGATACGCCTTCATGTAGCCAGGGCTACACGCCGAGCGTCCCTCGACATCGTCCTTTCCCAGCGGCATTGCTTCGGTCGGATCGGTCCGATCACCAGCGGCCTCCTCGCCGACATCTGCCGTCGACTCCGAGGTACAGCGGACATCGTGACCGAGCTCGACGGAGATAAGGGCTTCCCACGACCAACCGGAATGTCGGCGCGCGCGAGGTGCGACGACTTACCGCTGGAGGGGGACGTGGAGCGCTTCGGCTGCCCGGGTGATGCCACCGGCGACGGCCGCTTCGGTCCCGCGCACGACGCCGCCCGCCAAGATGGAGACGGCGCGATCGAGCGGTCGGCGGCGGGCCACGTACTCCACGCTCCACACGTCCGCGGCACCACGTCGCTCGAGCAGGTAGTCGTCGCTGACCTGCAGGCGGTCGACGAGGCCGAGCGCCACGGCCTGAGAGCCGTACCAGTGTTGGCCGGTAGCGACCTGTTCGAGATCGAGCGTCGGTCGATGGCGACTGACGTACGCCTTGAAGAGCCCGTGCGTGAGCTCGAGCTCGTCTTTGAAGTGCTGCCGCCCCATGTCCGTGTTCTCACCAAACATCGTGAGCGTTCGCTTGTACTTACCCGCCGTGTGTTGTTCGAAGTCGACGTCGTTCTTTCGAAGGAATCGGTGGAAGTTCGGCAGGGCCGCGACGACGCCGATGGAGCCGATGATCGCGAATGGAGCGGCGATGATCGCGTCCGCGACGACGGCCATCATGTAGCCCCCCGATGCGGCGATCTGGTCGACCACCACCGTGAGCCGAAGGCCGCGCGCCTTGACTCGTTCGAGTTGGCTCGCCGCAAACCCGTACGCGTGTACGAAGCCACCCGAGCTGTGTAGCCGTACGACGACCTCGTCACCCGGCCGGCTCACGTCGAAGATGGCGGTGAGCTCCTCTCGAAGGGCGCTGGTCTGGCTCGCGCGAGCGTTCCCGTCATACGTCACGACGAAGACGCGTGGCCGCTTGTCGTCCCGTTTGGCATCCGCCTTCGCGCGAGCGCGAGCCGCCTTGTAAGCGTTCTTGGCCTCCCGCGCCGGCAGCAGCTCGCCGTTCATCGCGAGCGCGGTGTCGCGCCAGTCGTCGTTCAAGTTCGTGAGCTTGACGGTGCCTCGCGCCTGGCCGCCTCGCCGGAACAAGCGCGAGATCATGCCGACCACGAGCCCGACGGCCAGGACAATGAGCAAGGTCTTGGCGGCGAAGAGCCCGAGGCTCGCCAGAAACTCCATCGAGGGCCCTCCTCAGCACAGCGGCAGTAGGCCCCGAGCAGGCCAACAGGCGCGGCGCCGAACCTACTGACAGGGATTGTCGCCGGACGGGGGGTTGTAGAGCTCAACGGCCGTCGACAGGGTGTTCGAGTCCGACGAGACGGCGTTGAGCCCACCCAGATGCAGCAACGTCCCGTCGGGTAACAGAGCAGCGCCGTGCCCGAAACGCGCCTCACCGAGATGAACGGTCGTCGCATCGGTCGATATCGTGATCGCGCCGGGATCGCCCTGGACGTTCAAGATGGTGACGTCGTCGAGGTAACACCCGGAGCTCGCGGCGTCGAGACGGCACGCGTCATCGGGGTTCGCCGGCGTACCGAGCTGGTTGTAGCCACCCGCGAAGACGAGGCGGCCGTCCTGGGTCGGCGTGAGTGAAGAGAAGAGGCGACGCAGGCGCGAGGGGGTGGCGATTCCCGCGTCGAGCGACTGGACGGTCGCCGTAGCGGCGGCGGCGTCGAGTGTCACGGCGAAGAGCCGGGCCGGTCCCTGGAAAGGCGCCCGCCACTCGGGGACGGCGTCGTCGGCGGCCTGCGTGAGTCCCGCCCCGCCCGCGACGATGAGGACGTGTACATCGCCATTGGACCGAACGAGCGCGGTCGAGTGCAGGCCGAAGGATTCGAAATCGCTTGGCAGGCCCGTGGTGGCGACCGGCGTCGCCTCGAAGGACGGGCTCAAGAGCTCGATGAACTGACCAGCGTCGACGTTGGTGTTACCGCCGATGATGGCGACGCGATCGCCCGGGAGCCACGTGGCGGAATGTCCCATTCGCGGCGTCCCGAGAGTCTTGTCCTCGACGATGGTCACTGTGCCGTCGACGAGGCTCTGCGGGGTGCCCGTCGTGTGCTGGATGCGATTCGACGGGAATCCGCTCGACTGCCGGCCGCCCGTGACGACGATGGCGGTCCCGGTGGCGTTCCACGCGACTCCCGCGAGCGGCGTCACGCCGAGACCCAGCGACGACGCCGAGACCGTTCGGTTCGTGGCGTCGACGACTTCGACCGCGGGGACCGAGTCCGGGGCGATCTCAAGCGGCGGATCGGTCTCCAGCGTGGCCTTCGGGGCGCCGCCGAGCACGAGGAAACGCGCCCCACCTTCGAGCGGCACGAGGTGCGCGCCACCGCGCGGTGACGCGAGCCCGGTCGGCCACGTATAGAAGAGCCCTCGGCTCGGGAAGTACTCGAGGATCGGCGCGCTCTCGGAGGTCGCGTCGACCTCGGGCCCGTCGGCTTTGACGGCATAGCGGTCGAACCCGCCGACAATGAGGGCGCGGCCTTCGGCGGTGATCCCGAGCGCTGGAAACGCGCGAGGGCGCTCAAGCTCGGTCGCGAGATCGGCGCCCGGAGCCGAGCCGGCGCCCGTACAGCTCATCGCATCGCGACGCGTGAGATAGAGCGTGGGTGAGACCTTCGCGTTCGGGATGACGGAGAACTGGGCGACCTTCGCGGTCCACGTCGCCGCGCCGCCTTCGCAGGCGAAGATCTCAAGCGAGAGGCCGTCGCCCGGCGGGACGCCCCCCACGAGCACTTTACCCTTGTCGAGGTTCTCGGGCTTTATGGAGGCGCCGAAGGGAGGACCGTTCGGGTAGCCCGAGATCCGCACGAACATCGACTCGACGCCGGCCGGGAACTGCCCCGCGCCGGAGACGGGTGGCTGGCAACCGTCCGCGCTCAGCGGTGCGAAGAGCAGCTCGAGGCCGGAGCCATCGTCAGTAAGGAGGACATCGTCTTCGGCGGAGCACCCGAAGACGCAGAGTGGAGCCAGGGCCATGGCAGCGCGTCGCATGGCGGCGAGCATAGCTCAACCCCGGTTCCGTAGAAACTCGGCGACATCCGAAAAGCGGGCGTCGAGGTGCTCGCGCACCGGCCCAGAGACCTCACGCGCGTCGAGCGCCCGTGTCATGCACCGCACCCATGCGTCGCGCATGGCCGCGTCGACGGGCACCTGCGCATGTCGCATGCGCAGCCGCGGGTGGCCGTGAAGGGCCATGTAATCTTGCGGACCGCCCAGCCAACCGACCAAGAAGAGCCCGAAGCGGTCGCGCGATCGGCGCGAGACCCGCCCGTCGCCGTCGAGTTCATGGAGCGCCGCGAGCGCCGGCTCGGTCGCGTCCATCGCGTCGTAGAAGGCCTCGGCGAGGGCGAGCACGTTCGCGGTGCCGCCCATGAGGGCCCAGGGGGTCGTGTCTTCTTGGTCTGGCATGGGTCGTTGGTGGGGCGAAGGGTGAAGAGTCGCAGCGACGCGCACCGCCCACCCAGCGTGCCATGACGGCGGGAGAAGTGCCAGAGAGGCTTCAGCCCTTCCCCGGAAGCCCACTCCATGTTAACCCCACGCGCCATGAGCGAGCCGAGCACTCTGACCCCGATGATGCAGCAGTGGCA
>JADMJS010000708.1 GCA_018780435.1 Myxococcales bacterium | reverse complement strand
GGGCGCAGGAGCCGCCCGTGATCTTCAGCAAGTCCCGGAACAAGAACCAAGACGCCTTCCACACCGAAGCGCTCCCCCACCTCGACGCGCTCTACAGCGCCGCGACCTTCCTGACGCGCGACACCCGAGAGGCGGAGGACCTGGTTCAAGAGACCTTCCTGAAGGCGTACCGCTTCTTCCACCGCTACAAGCCGGGCACCAACTGCAAGGCGTGGCTCTTCCGCATCCTCACGAACACTCACATCAACCGCCGTCGCAGCGCGAATCGCGGCCTCACCTACGTCGACAGCGTCGATGTAGAGGTCGACGACGCCAACCCCATCGCCGAACACAGCGTCTTCTATCGGGATCCGGAAGCGGGCTACCTGCACGCGCTCGTGCACGAAGACGTCCGCGCGGCGGTCGATGCCCTGCCCGAAGACTTCCGCCTCCCCGTGGTCCTCGTCGACTTACAGGACTTCGCCTACAAAGAGGTCGCGGAGATGATGGATTGCCCGATAGGCACCGTCATGAGTCGGCTTCACCGCGGTCGAAAGCTCCTCCAAAGAGCCCTCCGAGAGCGCGCGGTCGAAGCCGGAATCATCCCGGCGACACCCTCGGCCTCTCCCGAAGGCGGGGCCGTGGCGTCGCTGGACTCCTACCGTGAGAAGCGAGCGAGGACACTATGAGACCTGCGATGGACTGTGCGGCCATCCGCCGCTACCTCGATCTCCTGATCGACGACGAGCTGGACCCCCGCGACCGCCTCGACGCCGACGCCCACATGGACGCCTGCGCGGCGTGTCGGGCGCTGGTCCGACGCGAAGAAGAGCTCCGGCAGCTCCTGAGGTCCCGACTCGATGTGCCCGCGGCTCCCGCGCGACTCCGCGGGGCGATCCTGGCGGCGCTCGACGCCGAAGTCCAAAGCAGCAGACCCTCGCTCTGGGACCGCTTCATCGAGTTCGGGGCGCCAGCGTTGCTTACGGCCGCGATCGCGACGGTCATCGTCTGGCCCTTCGGTGCCCCAGTCAGTGCCGACGCCCAGAGCCCGGTCACGACGGCAGGACCGGTCGCAAGCCGAAGCATCGCCACCGAGACGTCCGCGTCCGCTGGGAGCGTCGCCAGCTCGTCCGAGGTCGCACTGGCCAGCCACGCCACGCCCGTCAACCGGCCCGCCATCAGCGTCCCGCGGCCAGTCGTGGGCGTCGCGTCGGATCGTCGCTCCATCACGATGGCGTCGCTGCGGTCGTTGCCGGTCGACGTCCCGGGATCCGAGACGGAGATTCAGGCGTACCTCGGGACCGAAGTGCCCTTCGAGATCCGGTCGTCGCTACCGGACGTGTCCGGCGTTCAGCTCCTCGGCGCGCGCGTCGTCGAAGTCGACGGTCGGACGGGCGTCCTGCTCGCCTATGAGGTCGAGGGACGCCGCGTCGCCGCCATTCAGACGATGGCGACCTCGGACGACAAAGACAGCCCCGAATTGGTCGTGGCCCGAGAAGGGGTCGCCAGCACCGGTCGCTTTGTGCGCGACGACATCCTCCACACCGTCATCGCCGACCTCGATCCGGCCGCGCTGGCTCGGCTGCTCGGGCCCTGACGGCTCGAGAGTCGGTACGACCCTTCCGCGTGCTCCGCCCTCGTCTCCTTGCTCAGAACACAAGCCTCGTTATACTCGCGCCGCGCTGAACGT
>JADMJS010000782.1 GCA_018780435.1 Myxococcales bacterium | reverse complement strand
ATCTCGGTCATGTAGCGCTCCTCGGGGCCCGTCGCCGCCAGCTGCATGTTGATGTCGACGACCGGCGACGTGAAGAGCGCGTACACGGCGTTGGCGATGCCGTTGAAGATGAACTTGAGGCCCTCGGCGCTCACCAGGTGCGGGTCGCCGCCCGCGCTCGCCGCCAGCACAAACGTCGCCGCCGAGCTGACGGCCAGTCCCGTCACGTCGACGTCGCGCTTGCGCGCGCTCGGACTCGGGCACGCCGTCGCCGGCGAAGACGAGTGGCAGAACAGCGCGCAGCCGCGGTACACGATGGCGTCGTTGCCGTTGACGCACTCGAACGAGATCGGGAACGAGTTGGGCGCGATGGTCGGGCCGAAGCCGCACGTGTACGTGAGCTCGTTCTTGAGCAGATTCGGGTTCGACGAGCCCGGCGCAGACACGGCGAGCGTGCGCGTGCCGTTGGTGGCGCCACTGGCGAGACCGTCGGCCGTGAGCCAGCCGTTGACGCACACGGCCTCGCCGTTGACGATGATCTTGATGGCGTTGCTGGTCGCCGGGCACAAAGTGGCGCTGATCGCGTCGTCGCACGTCGCCGGCAGCGGCGCCCCACCGGGGCCGGTCGTCTGCACCGAGGACACCAACGCGCCTCCGTTGATGGTGACGATCATCGGGCCGCACGCGCTGAAGAACACGCCTGCCGTCACGACTTGGAGCAGGAGGAGCCCTCTCAGGTTGCCGACGCCGTCGGTCGCGTACACGCCGCTCGTGTAAGGTCGACGGCTCACCTCGAGATCGCCCGAGATCGTCACCGTCAACTCAGGTAACGGGGCGAGGGAGCTTGCGCCGACATTCCGAATCGGCAGCGCAATGTCGAACGTGACCACGACCTGGCCGCTGGCGCCAGTCGTCGGGATCACAAACGTGGTCAGCGAGCTGCCGAAGCCGTGCGAGTTGACCGCTCTGCACTGCCCCGTGCACACGTTGCATGTCTTCGTGAAACCATGATTGTCGACTGGAATCGACACGCTGGAGCAAACGTGCGTCAGCCAGCTCGGTCAGCTGCTGCGAAAGCCCTCGTACGCGCCCCTGGAGCGCCGCCAACATGAGCCCGCGAAGAAAAATCATGCGGGCCTCACTTTCTGCAGCCCAGCGATGAGAACGGTGGCGGAAAATGGTCTGCGGCCGACGCACTCGCTGTGCAGCGTGAGGGGGGACGACAGAGGAGTTGCTCGGCGACGTACATTCTGGCGGCCGCAATCATCAGTCAACCGGCCGCCGCAGCAGGTCGCTCTCACTGCCTGTGGTGATTTTGAGCGGCGGTGCGACCAAGACAGGGACTCCCGGCTTACCCGCTGTGGTCCGAGCCAGCAAGGCAGAGCGGTGAGTTGACGCAACGCAAAGCTGTCGTGGCACGCACATGCTGGAGCGCAGCGATGAGCTCAGCCACCAGCGAGGAAACAGCCACAAACGCACACGTCCCCGTCCACGTCCTGGCTGCCAGGCGGCCGGGTGGGTCAATGGCGGCCAACGATTTTTGCGCCGCATTTACGGACTGAGGCGTCGGTGAGAAGAAATTCTGACAGAGCGGATTCTTACAAGCTGGGCGGCGCGGGCTACGTCAACATCATCCTGCACAGCAAAACCGAGCCGCCCCTCACATGCTGGAGAAAAAAAAAAAAAAAAAA
>JADMJS010000057.1 GCA_018780435.1 Myxococcales bacterium | reverse complement strand
CTCCTCGTCTAAACGGCGCCACCCGCAAAGTCGCGGAAAGGGTTTGCGCCTGATCTCGCCCGGTGATGATCCCGGCACGAGAGCGCACCCACTCCAGCGCGGCAGCCTGGCCGCGCAGCACGAGGCTCCCATGAACATGAACTTCAAGTTGGTACGTCGACACTCCTTCCTGCTGAGCCTCGGGCTCTTGGCGAGCGGCCTCGCCTCCTGCGGGCACGAGGACGATCTCACGGGCGTCCTGCCGACCGATGACCCCGACACCACCCAGACGGGCGACACCGGCGGCCAGACCACGGACGACACCGGACCCATCTTCGAGAACGGCTGCAAGACCGACAGCGACTGCGCCTCCGTGATCTTCGAGGGCGCTGGCGCCTGTGATCGCGCCATCTGCGACCTCGCGGCAAGCAAGTGCGTCAAGGCCGCGGTCCCGGATGGGACCACCTGCTCGGACGACGACGCCTGCACGACGGGCGATCAGTGCAAGACCGGCGCGTGCACCGGGACCCGCAAGACCTGCGACGACCAGAACCCGTGCACCAACGACCTCTGTAACCCGGTCAGTGGCGCCTGTGAAGGCAACCCCAACGCCGCGCTCTGCGACGACGGCGTCCTCTGCACCATCGGCGATCAGTGCTCGAACGGCACGTGCACGGGCAACAACAACCCGGCCTGCGAGTGCGTCGCCGATGCCGACTGCAAGAAGTTCGACGACGCAGACCTCTGCAACGGCGTCCTGTCCTGCCAGGACAAGAAGTGCCTCGTGAAGCCGGGCTCGGCCGTCTCCTGCGACCCAGCCAGCGCCGGGCCGTGTGAAGCCGTCGCGTGCGAGCCCACGAGCGGCGAGTGCAAGACGACGCCGGCCGGCGACAGCGCGCCCTGCGACGACGGTGACGACTGCACCAAGTCCGACCGGTGTGCCGCCGGTCAGTGTGGCGGTAAGCCGGTCACGTGCGACGACAACAACCCGTGCACCGATGACGCCTGCGTCGCCGGCACCGGCTGTGACTACAAGGCCAACACCAAGCCCTGCAGCGACGACGACCTCTGCACCGAGAACGACGTGTGCAAGGGCGGTTCCTGCACCGGCACGGCGAACCCCGCGTGCCAATGCACCGTGGACGCTGACTGCGGCCAGTTCGAGGACGGCGACCTGTGCAATGGCACGCTCACCTGCCTGGAGGGCAAGTGCGTCGCCAAAGAGGACAGCGAAGTCGATTGCAGCGAGCTGGCTGGGGCCGCGGGCGTGTGTGAGTCCGTCGTGTGCGAGCCGGCGACCGGCAAGTGCGAGACGCGCGTGAAGCTCGACGGCGCCACCTGCGACGATGGGAGCGCCTGCACGGACGCCGACGTCTGCACGGCGGGTTCCTGCAAGGGCCAGGGCAAGGTCTGCGACGACAAGAACGCCTGCACCGACGACTCCTGCGATCCGGCGACGGGCTGCAAAGCGACGAACAACACGGCGACCTGCGACGACGGCAACGTGTGCACCACGGGCGATCAGTGTAACGGCGGGACGTGCGCGGGAGCCGGCGATTGTCCGTGCACCGACGTGGCCGACTGCGCGGGTGGCGAAGACGGCAACCTCTGCAACGGAACCCTCGCTTGCATCAATGGCAAGTGCGCCGTCTCGGCCGCGACCATCGTCGTCTGTGACACGGCCGGCCTCTCTCCCTGCGAGACGACGTCGTGTGTCGAAGCCACGGGCAAGTGCGTGACCAAGGCGCAGGACGAAGGGGCGCTCTGCACCGACGGTGATGCCTGCACCGAGAATGACATTTGTGCGGGTGGTGTCTGTAAGGGTAAAGCGCTCGCGTGCAACGACGGCAACCCGTGCACCGACGACACCTGCGAGTCCTCCACCGGCTGCAAGATCGCCTTCAACGCGGGCGACTGTGACGACGGGGTCGCGTGTACGACCGGCGACAAGTGTGGTCTCGGCGTGTGCGCTGGCGTCCCGGGCCCCGAGTGCACCTGCACCACGAACGCGGACTGCGCCCAGTTCGATGACGAGAACGCCTGCAACGGCAAGCTCATCTGCCAAGTGTCGGAGACCGGTGGCAAGTGCATCATCGACCCTGTGACCGTCGTGTCGTGCGACGTGTCCAATAACCCCTGCTCGATCGCGACGTGCGACGCCGCGACCGGGCAGTGCAATACGGCGCCCGCCGCCGACGAGAAGCTCTGCGACGACGGCGACGCCTGCACCACGGGCGACCGCTGCAAGGCGGGGGCGTGCGAAGGCGCCACTGAGACGCCGTGCGACGACCTGAACTCGTGCACCGACGACGCGTGTGACCCCGTCCAGGGCTGCCAGTACACGGACAACACGGCCGGATGCGACGACGGCGACGCCTGCACCGAGGGCGACGTCTGCGCTGAAGGGTCCTGCCAGCCGGGCAGCACCAACGTCTGCGGCGACACCTGCTTCCCGGCCTACACCCTCGAGTGTGGCGACACGGACAGCTGGGACACCGGCGCCTTCGATGCGACCGACGTCGTGACGCAATACGCCTGTAGCACGGACACCTTTACGGGTGGCGAATACACCTACCTCTTCGTCGCGCCCTACGACGGCACGCTCCGCGCGACGCTGTCGAACGAGGAGGCCATCACCGACGTGCACGTCCTCCTCCAGACCGACGCAGGCTGTGACTCGAAGGCGTGCGTGGCGACCGACTTCACCTCGGCCGTGACCGAGATGAAGGCTGGCGAGACCTACTACATCGTCGTCGACACCTTCGAGATCGAAGAGGGGCTCTTCGCCGACACCGGCGCGTACACCATCGACCTCGGCTGTGTGCCGGCGGTCGAGACCCGTTGCGAAGACGGGCTCGATGATGACGAGGACGGCAACGTCGATTGCGAGGACTCGGACTGCACGACCGACCCGGCGTGTTTCACCCCGTCGTGTGTCGTCGACTGGCCGCTCTCCTGCGGCAGCACCGACTCGTGGGCCACGACCTACTCCGGAGCGACCAACGCCGTCACGTCCTACGCCGGCTGCGGCAACGACTTCGTCTACACGGGCCCCGAGTACACCTATTCGTACGAGGCGCCGATCACGGGCCCCATCACGGTTCGACTCGAAGACGAGTCGTCGCTCGACACCGACATCATCATCCTGTCGAACCCGGCGGGCGTGTGTTCGGAGTCGAACTGCCTCGCGTGGGGCCTGAACGAGGTCACCTTCGACGCGGTCGCTGGCGAAGAGTACTACTTCGTGGTGGACGGCTATCAGGGCGGCTCGGGCACCTACACGGTGGTGGTCGAGTGCGGCGGTGAGATCGAGACGGACTGCACGGACGGCCAGGACAACGACGGTGACGGTAGCTCGGATTGCGACGACTCGGACTGCACGAACCTCGCGGTCTGCGCGCCGAACTGCGATCCGCTCGGTGACCTCACCGTCGCGTGTGGCGATAGCGTCCTCCTCAGCACGGCCAATCCGAACCTGACCAAGAACGTCTCGGACACCTACTCGTGCAGTGAAGACGAGTACCCGGGCCCCGAGATCAGCGCCGTCTTCGTCGCGCCGTACAGCGGCATCGCGGAGTTCACGCTCTCCGAGGAAACGGAAGAGACCGACGTCATGGTCATCGAAGCGACCGAAGGCGTCTGCCTCCCGACCGCGTGTCTCGGCATGGACTTCAATGATCTCTACGTCGAGATCGAAGCCGGCAAGACCTACTACGTCGTGGTCGATGGGTATCTCGGCGCGGTCGGCGACTTCCGCCTCGACGTGCAATGCGCGGCCAACGATGAGCTCGAGTGCGGCGACGGCGTCGACAACGACCAGGACGGCAACACCGACTGCGAGGACTCGGACTGCTTCGGTTCCAGCACCGACTGCGAAGTCGCCTGCGTCCCGGAGACGAGCTTCTTCGCCGACCTGACCTGCCCGTCGGACTCGGACGACTGGAGCAACGGCCTGTCCACGGACAACGTGGTCGAGCGCTACTCGTGCAACAGCTACACGTACTCGGGTCCCGAGTACGTCTACAGCTACATCGCCGAGTCGACCGGCTCCATCACCATCTCCGTCCCGGAGGCGGGTGGTGTCAGCGACGACTTCCTCGACATCCTCGTCCTCGCGGACAAGGGCCTCGGGTGCAACCCCGCCTCCTGCCTCGCCGACGGTCTGTCAGAGGTCACCTTCGACGCGATCGAAGGCAACATCTACTACATCGTCATCGACGGCTTCCAAGGCACGGAAGCCGACTACAACCTGACCTTCACCTGCGGCGAGTGACTTGACAAAATCCCCCCCGCCCAGTACCAACCACCGCCCGCGCGTGCCGGTTCCACGGTGCGCACGCCACGTTCAGTTCGGAGGTCTCTCATGGCTCGTGTCACCGTCGAAGATTGCTTGGATCAATGCGACAACCGCTTCGCCCTCGTGATCCTCGCGACCAAGCGTGCGCGTCAGCTCATGGACGGCGATCACTCGCTGGTCGACTCCAAGAACAAAGAGGCCGTCACGGCGCTGCGTGAGATCGCGGCCGGCCGCGTCGACTTCGACCGTTCGGTGAGCGACATCCTCCGCGACGGCATCCGCTGATCGTCCCGGAGCTCGGCGTGTCTCGCACGGCACGCCGAGCCTCAGGTCGAGCCCCGGCGCGCCGAGGCGCTCGACTACTCCTCGTCATCCCCCACATCGAGCAAGGCCGCTAGGGCCTCGAAGTCTGGAACGACGTCCGTCGCTCCGTCCACGACGTCCTCGAAGAGGGCGCGCTTCTGGTCGTGGAGCGCGAGCACTGCTTCTTCGATGGTCCCGCGCGCCACGAGGCGACAGACCGTGACGTGTCGCGTCTGGCCGGAGCGGTGGGCGCGGTCGGTGGCTTGGGCTTCGGCGGCGGGGTTCCACCACGGGTCGAGGTGGAGCACCGTGTCGGCGCCCGTGAGGTTCAGACCGACGCCGCCCGCTTTGAGTGAGAGCAGGAAGACGTCGCCGTCTCCGGCTTGGAACGCGTCGACCTCCTGCGAGCGGCGGGCCTGAGGCGTGCTGCCGTCAAGGTAGCGATACGCGATCCCGGCGTCAGTGAGCCGGGCGCGTAGCTTGCCGAGAAGACTCGTGAATTGGCTGAAGACCAGTGCTCTGCGACCCTCGGCACGGAGCTGCTCCAGGATCTCGACCGCCGCGTCGAGCTTGCTCGAGCGGATGGTGCTCGTGTCCAGGGGCGCGGCCCCGTCGAAGTTCAGGTCGGACGTGACCAGGGTGGCGTCACTGGCGCAGAGGCGCAAGCGAGTCAGCGCGGCCAGCACGTGCATGCGGCGCTGTTCCGGCGCACCGTCCTGCGTCGTCGCCCGTGCAGCACGGCGGATGGCGTCATAGACGCGGCGTTCGTCTCGCGAAAGCTCGACGTCGATCCGCATCTCGGTCTTCGGCGGCAGGTCGGTGAGCACGTCGGACTTGTGCCGACGAAGGATGAAGGGCCGAACGAGCCCCGCGAGTGCCGCCGCGACGTGCCGCTGTCCGCCGCGTTCGATCGGCTCGACGAAGCGTTCGCCGAACGCGTCCGCGCTCCCGAGGAGGCCCGGGACCGTGACGTTCATGAGGCCCCAGAGCTCGCTGGTGCGGTTCTCGAGTGGCGTCCCCGTCATCGAGACCGTGAACTCGCTGGTGAGCTGGCGAGCGGCCTGCGACCGCTTGGTGCTGCTGTTCTTCAGGGCGTGCGCTTCATCGAAGACGAGGGTCGCCCAGGTCACGGGCGCGAGCGTCTCGACCATCGAGACCACCCGATCGTAGCTGAGGATCCAGACCTCGCCGGCCGCGGGGAGGGCGCCCTCGGGGAGACGGCTCGAGGTGAGCCGCTTGACGGCGAGCCCCGGCGCGAAACGAGCGGCCTCCCGCTGCCAGTTGAAAGAGAGCGAGGTCGGGGCGACGACCAGCGCGGGCCCGAGGTGGCTACGTGCGCACAAGAGAGCGAGGGCCTGTACCGTCTTCCCGAGGCCCATGTCGTCGGCCAAGATGCAGCCAGGGGACAGGGCGGCGAGGTGCATGAGCCACGCCGTGCCATCTTTCTGGTAGGGCCGAAGTTCGGCCGTGAAACCGGGTGGGGGCCAGATCCCGGACTGTTTCCGTGCGGGTGCCGTGACGGCGGCCCCGAGGGCTTCGAGCGCGTCGGCCACCATCCCCGGGGCGACGACGGTGATGCCGTCGGCGGTGCGCGGGTGGGCGGCGAGTCGGCGCAGCTCGTCCAAGAGGCGGGCGCCGAACGTCACCAGGCGCTCACCGAGACGCAGCGTCGTGCGGCCCCGTTCGATTGCGGCCGCGATCGCCACGAGATCGAGCTGGTCATCGTCGGCGTCGAAGCCGCCCGTGAGCAGGTACTGGCCACGTCTCCCGGCGGAAATGGTGACGCGCAAGCTCTCTGCGCTCTCCAGGCGAGTCACCGCCGGCGGGGTCATCCCCTCCCATTCCACCGGGGTGCGTGCGCTCTCGTCGATGAGCGCTGCGAGCGCGGCGTCGACCAGCCGCGGCTCGTGGATCGCGGCCCGGAACGACGGCGCGCACAGCTCCGACGCGAGGCCGAGCCGATCGGCCACGAGGAGCGCGTCACGTCGCTCTGCGGCCAGGTCGCGACGAAGGCGCTGTACGGAGCCCACAGCTCGGTCGCCGGGTGACGCAGGCCCCGTACTCCCGCCGGGTGCATAGAGGACCGAGGCGCCCTCGCCAGGGCTGATGGGCGGGAGCGCCGACGACGGCAGGGCCACCAACTCGACGAGGAGCGACACGTCCTCGCCCCGAGCAACGCGGAGCTGCAACGCGACGGCCCCATCGGCCTCATCCTCGACGAGGGCTCCGGACGCCTTCACGCCCACGTCACCGATGTGCCTTGTGAGGACGTTGAGGACGCTCGGGAGCGCCACGGACGGGTACGACGTGGGCCGAGCGAGCGCGGCGAGTGTCCTTCGGAGCCCCGCGGGGACACGCGCGAGCTGAACGCCGTCGCCCGGGAGGAGCCACACGGGGGAGTCTTCGTGGCGGGCGAGCTCCGCCGCCGCGTCCGCGAGGGTCCACTCGAGGGAGCCCGCGCGCAGCTTCAGGGTGAGCTCTCCGCCGGACCGGCTCGATTCGGCGATCTCGATGAAGGGCCGGACCTGCTCGACGCGGACGAGCCGCACCCGCCGGCCGTCGCCGCCCCGCAGCAGCGCCCCGGCGGCCGGTGCCATGACGACCCGCGGGTGGCCGATGAGGCACCAGAGCGCTTCGAGCCCGTCGTTACCGCGCAGCGTCGCTTGTCCGGAGGCGCGTAGGGCCGCGAGCACGGCGGCGTCGGCGCGTGATGCGGTGCGCTCGGCGGCCACGAGGACGCGTCGGTCGCTCATGCGCCGAGCGCTGCCGTCGTCGAGCACGACGGGCTCGACCTCACGGGTGTTCAAGTCGACACGCCACGCCGGCTGCCACGGCGGGAGAGGCTTCGGCGACGCAAGGACGACGGCCAGCGCGCGCTCCCAGTCCGACAGACCCCGTAGCGCTTTGATCTCACGCGCCTTTTCGGCGTGTTCAGGACGGCCGAGCACGTCGAGCAGGTGGTCGACGGCCCCGAGCGCGACGTGGCAGCGGCAGTCGCCCGGGCGAGCGGCACACGATACGACGGGCCGATCGGCGAGCGTCACGTGTACGACCGGCTCGGGGCCGGAGCCCAGCCGGCAGGCGACGCCGCTCTCGCGCTGCTCCACACTCGGTGGGTCCACGACCAGCTTCAGCACGGTCTCGGGGGGGACGGGCGCCCGAGCGGGGGTGCCTTCGCGGAGGTTACTCCGCAGGGCCAGCAGGCCCTGGTAGAGCACGGCGAGCGATGGATCGCTCGGAGGGCTTCGACCGGCGAACAGACTTCGTTCGGCCTCGATGGACTGACTGGCGTCATCGCCCTTCGCCTTGAGCTTCGTCAGCGCCGTCCGCCGCAGCACCGGGGGGACGAGGGCCCGACCCAGATAGCCGTTCTTGACCACGAGATCGCCGAGCGTGCAGGACATGAACGCCGGAGGGACCCGCAGCCCACGTTCGATCACATCGAGCTCGGCTTCGAGCACCGGCGTGTGCACGACGCTGGTCAGCTCGAGCGCTCGCGCCCACGTCATCAGGTCTTCGCGCTGCATGTCGAGCTTCAGCACGGGGAGCGCGGTCGAGGCACCGGCTTCCGACGCGGCCGCGGCCGGCGCGCACGCCTCTCGGGCAGCGGGCGCCACCGGACCCGTCTCCGACGCGTCGCCGCGTGGCCGCCCCGCCCACGCGATGACCACGGCGATGCCGTGGGCACAGATCATCTTGAACGAGTCCGGGCAGTCACACCGAGACGACGGCTCCCCATGCCGGTTCACTTTCACTCGCACAGCGTGCCGGCGCCCGTCATCCATCACGTTCGCGACGATCTGGTCGACTTCGAGCAGGAGCCCGCTCACCGCGGCCGCGAGCGCCACGCCATCCCGAATCGTCTGCCCGTCCGTGAGGGACCGGAGCGCGCCGGGGTCGTACTTCAAGGTCTCGAGGGTCGTGGCTGCGGGGTTTTGGCTCATGAGTGGCTCGATCGCGGGGCTGAGGCGGCGTCACGAGGACGGAGGTGTGGGGGGCGCTCGGGCCCGGTGCGGCGGGATAGCCGGTCTGCCCGGACTTGTCACGCGGGACGACGGGGTCGCCAGGCGAGAGAAACTCCAGGTCTACGGCTGGACAATGATTGCGGGCGTGTTACCACTTCCGCCATGCTCAAGCCCGCTCGTTTCTCGACTGCCTCGAAGGCGCTCTCGACCGTCCTCTTCTGCGCCACGGCCCTCGTGGGTGCGGTGGCGTGCACGGAGATCGGCGACACGACCGGTGGGCTCGCCGCGGGAACACGTCCGCCGCCGGACCCGGAAGACCTCGTCGACCAGTCCGGCAAGGGCGACGGCTCCGTCTTCAACGCCACGCGGCTCGTGGAAGACGCGCTCTTCGAGGATTCGGGTTACCTCACGGGCCCCATGATGCAGGCCTTCTTCGAGAAGACCCCGTACAGCGGGCGCCGCAGCTTCCTCGCCGACGCCGTTCATGAGGGCATCCCGGTCTCGACCCACATCGCCGAGATCGCGGCGCGCCATCGCATCAACCCGCTCGTGCTCGTCGTGAAGCTTCAGGTGGAAGCGAGCCTCGTGGCCGCCGACAAGACGCCGAACAAGTTCCTCCTCGACCGCGCCATGGGCTGCGGCTGCCTCGACGGCGACCCGAGCTGCGCGGCCGGGCAGCTCGGCCTCGTCCCGCAGATCGAATGTGCGGGTCGAGTCTTCCGTAGCTACCTCGACGACCTCACGAACCGTGGTCAGACGGTGTCCGGCTGGAAGGTCGGCTCACCCAAGAAGACCTCCGAGAACCTCTCGATTCGACCGGCCAACAAGGCGACCGCGGCGCTCTATACCTACACGCCGTGGGTCCTCGAAGGGAAGGGCGGTAACTGGCTGTTCTGGAACGTCTTTCAGCGCTTCTCGAACACCTTGCTGCAGCAGAACCCGAACCACCGCTGGATCGGCGGGAGCTGCTCGGAAGACAGCGGCTGCGCCGTCCTCGACGGGACCTGTCTCGCTGGCGCCGGAGCGACCGCCTTTTGCACCCAGGCCTGCGACCGCTACTGCCCGGACTCGAGCGCGCCGTTCTCGTCCGCGACCTTCTGCGCGGATCTCGGCACCTCGCTCAGCGGTATCCCCGGCGGCTTCTGCATGCCCCGTTGTGACGTCAAGCTCTTCTCGGCGAACGGTGGCTGCGCCGCGGGCTTCACCTGCTCGCGGGCGGAGCGCTTCGGGGAGCCCGGCTACTTCAAGGACGTCTGCTGGCCGACCTGGTAGGCATCTCCCCTTCGGATCTCTGATGTTCACTCTGACCGAGACCCCTGGGCCCTCGGTCCCGACCCGGCTTCACGGCCTGTCGCTATGGGACGGGCTCCATGCCACTGCTCGGTGAATTACTGGCGCTGAGCTGCGCCTTCGTCTGGTCCTGCGCCGTCATCCTGTTCAAGAAGACCCTCGACCTCGGTAACGTCTCGGTCGTTGGCGTGAACCTCTTCAAGAACTCGGTCGCCGTGCTGCTCCTTGGCGCGACGCTCGTGATCCTGCAGATCCCGATCGATTTCAGCCGACCCGCCGCCGAGTGGTGGGCGCTCGCGATTAGCGCCGCGCTCGGGCTCGCGCTCGCGGACTCGTTCCTATTCGCCTCGCTCGAGCGGATCGGGCCAGGGCTCCTGGCCATCATCGAGCTCGTTGCCGCCCCCTTTCAGGTGCTGCTGGCATGGCTCTTCCTCAGTGAGACGTTGAGTGTGCCCGTGCTCCTCGCGGCATGTCTGGTCCTCGTCGGCCTCGTCGTCGCCGGTTCGGAGGACGCGGCGAAGGAGCGGCGCGCGAGCGGCCCGACGTCCGTGGCGGACGCCGAGGTCCGGAAGCGGCGACGGACGGGGGTTGCGTACATCGTCATCGCGATGGCGCTCATGTCGGTCGGTATCATCCTCGCCAAAGAGCCGCTCGAGCGCGGAAACCTCGTCGAGGTGACCTTCGTGCGGCTCGTGTTCGGCAACCTCGCGCTCCTCGGCTGGACCGCGTTCCGGCGCGACGGTCGTTCCGTGCTCGCACCCTTCACGGACCGCCGTATCCGGCGCGCGCTCCTGCCCGCGTCGGTCGTCGGCACCTACATCTCGATGCTGCTCTGGCTCGGGGGCTTCAAGTACGGCGACGTGGCCGTCGTCAGCGTCCTCAATCAGATGTCGACGGTCTTCACGCTGGTCCTCGCGCGCATCGTGCTCGGGGAGGTCATTACCTCGCGTCGCGCGCTCGGTTCGGCTGTGGCACTCGCGGGGGCCGTGGCGATCATCGTCTTGCGCTTGTAATCAGCCTCGCATCACGAGGAGGCGTGGCTCTGCCAGCTCGCGCATCGCCGAGGCGACCCCTTCTCGGCCGAGGCCGCTGTCTTTGACGCCGCCATAGGGCATGGAGTCGACGCGGAAGGTGGGCGTGTCGTTGATGATGACGCCGCCGACGTCGAGGCGGTCGAATGCCGCCAGGGCGCGGCTGAGATCGCGTGTAAAGACACCGGCTTGCAGGCCGTAGCGGCTTTGATTCGCGCGCCGGAGCGCGTCCTCGAAGTCCGTCGCGCGTTCGACCACGAGGGCGGGGCCAAAGACCTCGTCGCGGTAGAGGGCGCAGCTCGGATCGACGTTCGACAGGACGGCCGGGTTCACGAGGGTGCCCTGGCGTTCGCCGCCGAAATGGAGCGTCGCGCCCCGCTGGACGGCGTCCTGTACCCAGTCCACGACACGGCGCGCGTGCCCCTCGTCGATGAGCGGCCCCACCACGGTCTCGGGGTCCATCGGGTCGCCGCAGGGCAGCGCCCGGGTCGCGGCGACGAGCCGTTCGAGGACGGCGTCCCAGGCGTCCTCGGTGACGATCACGCGCTGCACCTTGATGCAGACTTGGCCTGCCTGACCGAAGGCGCCGAGCGCGATGGCGGGGATGGCCCGGTCGAGGTCCGCCGTCCCATCGACGATGCAGGCGGCATTGCCGCCGAGCTCGAGGAGCACCGACTTGCGACCGGCGATGGACTTCAGCATCCAGCCGACGCGATCGGAGCCCGTGAAGGACAGAACTTTCAGGCGCTCGTCCCGGACCATCGCCTCCGCCACCCCGGGCGGGCAATGCACGACCTCGAGGGCGCCGTCCGGCAGGCCGGCCTCCGCCAAGAGGGCGGCGAGGGTGAACGCCGAGAGTGGGCTCTGAGGCGCCGCCTTGAGGACGACCGAGGTCCCTACCGCGATGGCGGGGCTCAGCTTGTGGGCCACGAGGTTTAGCGGGAAGTTGAACGGCGAGAACGCCGCAATCGGGCCTTTAGGGACCCAGCGAGATAGCCCGAGCCGGCCGTCGCCGCGCGGATCGACGTCGATGGGAACCTCGTCGCCTCCGAAACGGAGTGACTCGCTGGCGCCGAGCTTCAACGTGAAGGCGGTGCGGGCGACCTCGGCGCGTGCGAAGCGAAGGGGCTTGCCGGACTCTCGAACGACCTGCACGGCGAGCGCGTCGGCGCGTTCGGTCACAAGCTCGGCGGCGCGCTGCAAGATGGCCGAGCGTGCGTGACGCGGGAGCCGACGCATGACCTCGAAGGCGGCGACGGCACGCGTCATGGCGACCTCGAGCCCAACCGCGTCCGTCACTCGAACCTCACCGACGACGCTGTCGTCCCAGGGGCTACGGACCTTCTCGACGTTCATGGGAGCGCTCCGCCCGGCAGGTAGACGTGGTGTACCGATCCCGCGCCACTGTCCCAATAGACGACACTCAGCGCGTCGTCGTGATGGACGGCGAGGCCCGGCCAACGCAGACCCAGACCCGAGACGCTCGGGGACGCGACCGTCCCGGTGGACCAGCCGCCCCCCGGGAGCCGGGTCGCGAGCCCGACACTGCCGTTTTGCCGGCGATACGCCAGGATCGCCGCGTCTGCGGCGTCGTAGACGAGCTCACACGCCTCCTCCCCCTCGGGGTCGACGACCGGTTCGAGCGCGCTCCCGCCGTCCGCCTCCTCTTCGAAGAGCACGCCCTTCTGCCCGCCGAGGGTGTTGTCGAGCCAGCAGTAGCCCACGGTGCCGTCGCTGCGTTCAGCCAGGTCGAGCCGGTGAGGGCCGACGTTCTGAATGACGTCGATCTGCTGACGGGTATAGGACTGATCCGTGCCGGTCAGGAGGATAACGGTGTCGGCGTCTTCGACCGCCAGCACCCGGATGAGCCCGTCCTGGCCGACGAGGACCGCGGGCGTGTCGACATAGTCCTGGCCCGGCTCGTCGGCGATGGCCTGTTGCGTGGCCGCGAGGCCGTTGCTGCGGGCGAGCCCGAGCTGGCTCGGGGACGCATAAGCGACGGCGATGGCGCCGGGGGCGGCCGTGAACCCGAAGTCGCCGCCGGTGTAGGGCACGACGTCGAAGGTGTCTACGAGGCTCTCGGGCGTCCATGTTCCGTCGACGCCGCGTGTGGCGACGACGATCTCCGCCGCTGCCGCGGCCTCTCCGGCCCGATAGGCGACGCGGATGGTCGCCGCAGGGTCGACGTGCACACGTGCGTAGGCGCCCGCGAGCGGCTTCGTGCCTTCGTAGAGCGTCTCGGCGAGCTCGTCTCCTGCGCTGAGCTTCCCCACGTCGCCGAGGACGAAGCGCGCGGCTCCACCACCGTCAGACTCACTCCACGCGACGGCGACGCGCGAGGGGTAGACGGCGGCGACCGTCGGCATCGCCGTCGCGACGGCTGTCGTCGACACCACCTCGTCGATGCGATCGCAGCAGCCGGTATCACAGGGGGCGAAGCCGGCGTCGCAGCTCGTGGCGACGCAGAGGGCGCCGGCGCACCCCGTCGCGACGACTCCGGCCGTCGGACACGGCGTGCACGCGCCCTCGCAGACGATGGCCGCCTCGGCGCAAGCCAGCCCACATTGACCCCCCGTGCAGGTGGCGACCGTGTCCGCGCCGCTCGGGCAGGGCACGCACGAGGTGCCGCAGTGGGCCGAATCGTCGTCCGCGACGCACGCGTCACCGCAGAGGTGCGTCCCACCCGGGCACGCCGCCTCGCAGCCACTCTCGGTGCAGAGCGCACTCCCGCCGGTCGGGACGGGGCAGGGCGCACACGCGCCCGCGCAATGCGCCACCTCCGCACTCGCGACACACACGTCGCCGCAGGCGTGGAAGCCGGGCTCGCAATCGACGACGCACTGATGGTCGATGCACGTCGATGAACCGCCGTTCACCGCCGGGCAGGTGCCGCAGAGGCTGCCGCAGCCGTCATCGCCGCACTCTCGGCCGTCGCAGTTCGAGGTCCACGCCGCGGCGTCCCCTTCGTTGCAGTCGAGCCCATTCAGACAGTAGAGGCCGCGCTCGTCGCCGTCGGGGTCGATGCAGCACGCGCCGGCGTCGGCCGCGATGTCCGTGAGCGCCTGAGTGACGGAGGCGTCGTCCGGGGTGATTCGAACCGATCCAGCGCCGCCACCCGATGCCACGAGGGTCGGGAGTGGCGCCCCCGCGACGTCGCCGAGCCACAGGACGTGGACGCGGGCGTCGCGAGCCCGGAGCCGGGTGAGCGCCGCGAGGACGTCGTCATCGTCACCGCAGTGCCCCTCCGAGGCGCTCACCCACACAACGTGTTCGCCTTCGTTTCGGTCGCCGAGGAGCGCCGTCGCGCTGTCGAAGGCGGCGGCGAGGGGCAGGTTATCGCCGGGGCCCGGCGCGGCCGTACCGGCGTCTTTCATGGCCTTCACGAGCGCCGCCGCATGATCGACCTCGGGGCTCCAGAGTGCGGCGTTGACGGTCGTGCCGACGCCACATGCCGCGTCACCGGGGGCGAGGACGAGGCCGATCCGCACGCCCGGCGTGAGCCGCTCGAACGCGCGCTTGAGACCGAGAAACGCCTCCGCGAAGGGGCCGCCCTTCATGACCACCGATCGGTCGAGCACCACGATGACCTCCGGCGTGATGCAGCCGCCGAAGCAGCCACCGGCGGCACATTGACGGCCGTCCACGCAGGGGACGAAAGGCGCGCTCACGAGGCAACCGGCCTCGTCGCTAGTGCAGACGGCGTATCCGCCCGAGCCGACGCACTCGGTGTCCAGGAGGCCGATACAGGTCGTGGGGGGGCAGGCGCTCGTCTCCTCGCCCTCGGCGACCTCGGAATCGCGTTCGGACTGGATGTCGACACCGTCCACGACGCCGTCCGGCGCGTCCGAGAGCACCGTCGTGCCATCGAGGTCAGCCGTGTCGCCCGAGAGAGCCGAGGGTCCGCTCGCCGGCGTCCCACAGCCGATCGCGACGGCGATTAGGAGGGCGATCCGATGGATGTGGGCGGCTACGTGAGGGCGCATCGAGAGTGGAGGCGAAGGGAGCGGAGACGACATCCACCGATCTTGGTAGTTGGCCGGCTCAGAGTAAAGCGTCGTTCGCGTCACTTCGTGCGTCCGAGTCGATGATGTTCAGGTGGCCATTTCATCCGTTGAGTCCTTCGGCGCCCCGTCCGATACTTCCTTCGATGCTGGTTCACGCTTCGCCCTCCCTTCGTGTAGCCCGGTGCCTTTCCATGCGCGCCTCCAGCGTGGTCGTCGTCGCCCTTGCCCTGTCGCTGCTCCCCTTGTCCTCCACCGCCGACCCCGTCCTCATTCTGAAGGACGACCTGCTCCATGGGCCGGAGTGTATGGGGATTCGGCGAGGTGGACCTGGGATGGTGACCAAGTCCCTTTGGAGTCCCCCGGAGGGGCCTCGACAGTGGGTGATCGAGTACTGGTCGGTGACGCCCCGTCCTTCGCGGCGCCTCATGTGGTTTCGCCCCGAGAGCGACGCTCAGCCCTTCTTTGAACAACGGCTTGAGAAGCTCAACATGCACCTCGGCAAGTTGGACCTGGAGACGTGTACCCGCTTTAGGCCCGACGGCGGCGGCGCCTTCTCCGGATCCGTCTTGGGCGAGCCGGTCCGGGTCACGTCGCGAGGGGGGGACGTGCTTGTCTCGGTGGCGAGTGGGGCCTTCAAGTTGGCTCGTCGCGCGGGCACCTCCGCACTCGGAAAGGGCTGGCCCGGTCCAGACAAAACGCCATCCAAGAGTGAGCGCCTCGTTGAGGTCGTGCCTCACCCGAAAGTCCGGCTCGTGTTCTTCCTCCTCGAGCGAGACGGCGCTCGCGGCCTCGAGAGGCTGGTCGACGTCGCGTTCCTCGATCAGCTCGGTGACCCTCAGGAGACGTTCGCCGCGCCCGAGCCGGCACCGGCGCCGATCCCGATCCCGGAGCCCGCGCCGATCCCGGAGCCCGCGCCGATCCCGGAGCCCACGCCGATCCCGGAGCCCGCGCCGATCCCGGAGCCGGCGCCGATCCCGGAGCCCGCGCCGAGAGTCGAACTCTCAGAGCTCCCCGACTTCATTCAGCCTTTGTTCTCTCTCAAACCGGCCGTCGTCGTTCCCACGCCGGCAGGGCCCGCGCCGGCACTAGTGGCCAAGCGGCCTGAGCCGGCGCCTGCGGCCGTCGTCGCGTCTCCCCCGGCGGTCGTCGCGTCTCCCCCGGCGGCGAGTGTGCACCGCGTTGCGCCGCCAGCGCCGGGGCCCACCGTGGTCGGGACCGCGCCCTCGGTCACGGGGTCGCTCACCGCCGCCGCGCTCGTGAGGCGCGCGCCGCCGCTCACGGTGGCGTGGCTCGAGCGGCCCTATCGCTGTTTGGGTCTCGCGGCCGACAGCGGTGAGATCGTGCTTGGGACCGTGACTACCGACGAGATCAGCGTTCGTGTACACGGGACGACGACCCGCACTCTGTTCTACCGACGAGGCACGGACGCGTTCATGCTCTTCGGCGACGCCGTCTCGTCGTTATCGCCGAAGGTCTACGGAGTCGCGCCAGCCGAGTGCCTCGAAGCCACTCGCCGACACAGCACGCTCTACTTCGCCGTTCTCCGCGGTGAACCGGTGATGGTGACGTTGAAGCTCGTCGGCGACACCACCCGAGTGGTCGTTCAGCTACCCGGAAAGGCCCCGACCGACCTCGGTCCGCTCGGCCTACGCGACGCCTCGGATGTCGAAGCCATCTATTCGAACGGGGTCGCGCCGGTCCTAGTGCTCGTGGGTCGGGAGGACAGCGAAGACGTCGTTCGGCGTTTCTCGTTCCACGCGCTCGTAGCGCCGCGGTAACGGCCAGAGTGGACAACGGTGCGTGCGCGACTCGTGCGGGCGACGGGAGTGGCCAGCTAGCTGGGGCGCCGCGGGGGGCAGTGCTGTGCGATCGACTGCTTCAGTCGGTCCAGCAGCCAGTTGGCTGCCGGTCCGGGCTGGTAGCCACGGCGGTGGACGAGCGCCATCGGGGCAAAGAACGACGGCTCTTGCCCCTCCATGGCCAACATCACGAGTCGGCCGCTCTCAAGGTCGCTCGCGACCGTGTGCCGGGGCATGTTGCCCCACCCGAGCCCCTGTCGGAGACACGCGAGCTTGCTCTGGAGATCAGCGAGGCGCCACGTTGCGCCGGAGATGACGCCGAAGTCGCGCCCCTCGGTGAGGGGCGTCCGATCCGTGATGACGAGCTGAGTATGGCGGTGGAGGTCGGCGTGCGTCGCGGGGCGGTCGAGAGAGGCGAGCGGGTGGTCTTTTGCGACCACCGGGATGAGCTCCACGTCGGTCAGATAGGTCCACGAATAGCCCTCTGCTTCGGTGAGGAAGGGCGTGGAGATGCCGAAATCGCAGCGGTCCTCCGCCAGATGGTGGACGACACCGCCGAGCATCTCGCTAAAGAGACCGACCTGGACAAGTGGAAACTGGTCGCGGAAGGCGGACAGGGACTCAAGGATGGGTTCCACGGGGAAGAGCCCATCGACAGCGAGAGCCACTCGGGGTTCGAGACCACCGGAGAGGGCGCGGGCGTGTGACTCAAGCTCGCGAATATGGGCGACGACGGCACGGGCATCGGGGATGAGCGCCCGACCGACGGCGGTGACCGTCGGAGTCCGGGTCGACCGGTCGAAGAGTTCGAGGTTGAGCAGGCGTTCGAGGTTCGAGATGGCGTAGCTGACTGCACTCTGAGCACGACGTAGCCGGCGAGCGGCGGCGGAGAAGCTACCGGCCTCGACGATGGTCAGGAATACGTGGAGCTGGTCGAAAGTGATGGGATCCAAACGTCGCCCTCCTCATCTAGAGGCGTCGCGACGGGACGCTAGCCGAACTCGTCGACACTCACAACGCGGTACAGCTTGCCCGCCGCGGCACATTCGTACTTCGCGGCGGACAACAAGTCGTCCATCGAGATGGGCCTGACAGCCGCTGCAGCACGGTACGCAGCACGCAAAAGCGCGTTCTTGATGCTGCCCCCCGAGAGCTCGAATGACTGGCCAAGAACCCAGAAATCGACATCTGTCGAGAGAGGCGCTTCTTGGGGGAGGAGGTCCCTCCAAATGCGCTCCCGATACTCCGGTTCTGGAAATGGAAAATACACCTTATAAGAGATTCGACGTTCGAAGGCCTTGTCGATGCCCTTCTTCAAGTTCGTCGTGAGCACGACAATCCCTTCGTGCCGCTCGACGAGCTGCAAAAGGACGTTGATCTCCATGTTGGCGTACTTGTCGTTCACGGACTTCATCTCGGTCCGCTGGCCGAAGAGGGCGTCCGCTTCGTCGAAGAGCAGTAGACATCGAGCGTTCTCGGCCTCTTGGAACACCCGTGTCAGGTTCTTCTCGGTCTCTCCAATGTACTTGCTCACCACGTTGGCGACGTTGATTCGGTAGAGCACGAGGCCGAGTTCCGCCGCCAGGATCTCGGCGCAGAGGGTCTTCCCGGTGCCGGGTTCGCCGTCGAACAGCGCAGACAGACCACGCCCTTTGGTGAGCTTCTTCGCAAACCCCCATTCCTGGAATACGAGACTCCGGCTTCGGGCGGCAGCCAGGATCTCCGTGACCTGATCGGCGGCTTCCGGCGGCAGGACCATGTCCGCCAGGCGCAGTGGCGTCGGAGTTCGTTCGGCGTAGTCGCTGATGCGAGCTCGGATCTGCGACCGGGCGGCCGTTTCCAGGTCGTGGTGGGAGAGGACGATGGGGCGTTCCGTCCTCCCGAGCGCGTGGTTTACCGCGACGAGCACGGCGTTCTTGATGTGCCCGCCCGTGAGCTCGAAGTCCGCGGCGAGTCGTTCCGTCGAGACGTCGGTCGCGCGACGGAGGCCGGATGGCAGGTGGGACTCCCAGAGTCGGCGACGCAAAGAGACGCTGGGGACCTCGAAGACGGCCCGCAAGAGGAGCCGACGGTCGACGGCTTCGTCGAGGAGCTGCGGCAGGTTGGTGGCGAGGATGATCACGCCATCGAAGTGTTCCATCGCGGCGAGCACGGTCGGTGCGAGGCCCGAGGAGCCACTCGCGAGACGATGGCCCAGCAGCGACTCACACTCGTCGAAGAACACGACGGCATTTTGCAGATGCGCCTCCCGAAAGAGGCCGGCGAGGTTCACTTCGATAGGCTGCTTTGGGCTCAGCACCTGAGCCGGGTCGACGACCAAGAGCCGCTTGCCGAGCTCCTTCGCGACGGCTTCGGCGGTGAACGTCTTGCCGGTGCCGGGCGGCCCGATGAAGGCCATGACGATGCCACGACCGTGGGAGATGCGGGCGCCCAGGCCCGATGAGCTCAAGACGTCGCGGTACTCGGCATGGTGGGCAATGAGCGCGTCGATGGACGCCCTGAGCCCCTCCGGGAGCACCGCGGCGTCGAGGCCGACGGCGGGTTCGACGAGGCGCGTGTGGCTGCGGAGCTGAACATCGAGGCCCGTCTCGCCGAGGAGCCACCCGAGCGCCCGTTCGCTCGGCCTGAGCGCGAGGTTCAGGAAGCTGTCGCCGTGGAGGGTGCGGTCCCGGTCGATGAGCAGCAGGTGGCTCTCGGCCAGCCGGCCTCCTTCGCGAAAGACCCGCCGCAGCGTGAGGCGCTCCGTGACGGTGTCGGTCCACAGCGAGAGGCAGAGGTCGACCGTAGGCTCGGGAGCATGTGATGGATGTAACGCGGCGTAGTAGCGAGCGAATCGGCCATCGACGGAGGGCGCTGCCGCGATGAGGAGGGCGTCTCGTTCGTGTGCGTCGAGGGCGAAGCGCTCCGCGAGCGCGAGCAGGGGTGGCAAGGCCGAGGAGGCCGCAATCCGCGCCAGGATGAGCTCGCCGAGCGCGCCGGCCTCTCCACGGAGCGCGTCGGGATCGTCGAGGACGGGGGCGGCTGGCGGCAAGGGCAGGGCGGCCCCGAGGCGCTCGGACTCGACACGGCGGTCGAGGATGAGCGCCCGTAGCCGCAATTCGAGTTCGAGCAGGCGGTCGGTCAGGTGCTGAAAGGGCGCCGTGTCGTAGGAAGCCGGGTCACTCGAGAGGGCCGACGCGGCGGTGGTGGTGAGAGGGGCGCCATCGGGGGCGTTGGGCTCGCGTCGTTTGGCCATCTGCGTTGGGTTCCTGTCGGTTCGGGGGCTCGCGACGTCCGGCGCGGGGTTCTGACGTTGGCGCCGAGCGCAGGTATCGGTTGCGCTTCGAGGTCAATAGAGCTCGACGGTCGAGAGGGTCTCTACGGGCGCGATGGATAGCCTGACACGAGCGGGTGTGGATTGCACTTCGACGGTCCAGCCGGCGAGGTCGCGCCACAGAGGCCCCTCCAGCCGAGTGAGCCGTGCGCCGCCCGAGACGAGGCTCACGCGGGCCCGCTCGGGGCGGTGCCTGACTACGTCGAACCACCCGAGGATGAGCGTCGTGCGTGGCGCGAGGATCTCGAGGTCGAGCACCAGCGGCGCGTCTTCGGAGCCCGGCTGGCGTGAACGGCACGCCTCGACGCTCGCGCCGGCGCGCAGCCCGAAGGGCCGAAGTTCGGCCGCTTCGAGCGCGGACCAGCGATAGGGCCAGCCGAGGGTGCAGCGGCGTTCGGCGACGTGGGCCCCGAGTAACCGTGAGGAAGCCGCCATTCGTCCCACGATCCAGTCGCGGTCGCTCCCCGCCGGGAGCCGGCGCTTCTCCGAGAGGGATGACGGGGTCGGGAAGTCGGCCGGGCCGGCGTAGAGGAGCGTCTCCGGATCGCCGCGGTCCGGCGCGGTCCGGGGCCACCGGGCGAGGACCGCGTGGAGGCGCATCGCCGACAGCCCGTTCATCACGGGGCCGTGGAGGCGGTCGAGGTCGTCGAGGGTGGCGCCCAAGTCGTCCCGCAGGACGGCGGCCAGGGTGCTTTGTTCAGGTGCGCTCGGGATCGCGGTCTCCCGCAGTACTTCCTCGGCGGCCGGGCGTCCGAGCGGCCAGAACGCGAGCCCAGCAAAGAGGAGCCACAGCGCAGGGAGCCACAGCGCAGGGCGGGCGTTCGGCCACGGCGTGTGCAGTCGGTCGCTCAGGCGCACGGTGAGGGCGCGCGCTCCGAGCGCCGCTAGCCCAACGACCGACCAGAGGGCGGGGCCGAAGTAGCGGGGCGCGGGATCGAGCCCCGAGAGCATCGCAGCAGAGGCGAGGCCGGCGACGAAGGACACGCTCAGCGCGGCGCGCAGGGCCTTCGCGGCGTCTCCAGAGATGGCCCCCACGGCGGCGACCAGCAGCCACAGCCCACCGACGGGCGCCAGGTCCTTGATGATGTTCGGGGTCAGGAGCTCGGACAGGCGCAGAGTAGCAGCGACGAGGGCATCCCAGGTGGACACCGGGGTCGCCGTCCGTGCGGCCATCACCTTAGACGCGAGCTGAAGGTCGAGGTCCCAGAGCAGGGCGACTACGGTGGCGGCGAGGAGACCGAGGACGGCGGCGGTGACGAGATGGCTACGCCAGGTGCGGCGCAGACCGTCTCGGCAGAGGCTCACCCCGAGGAGCAGCGACGGAGCGAGAAGGGTCAGCACCGACACAACGTGAACTTGCACTAGGAGCGCGGCACACGAGAAGGCCGCGGCGAGCGCCCAGCCGGCCTTGTTGGGCGATGGCGAGTCCCAACGGAGCAGCGCGGCGACCCACAGAGCCGAGACCCCCGGTACGAGGCCGTTGTGCCACACCGACGCCAGGACTTCGGGGACGTACGTCGTCCCGAGGAGGAGGCCGGCCGCGAGGAGGGCAGGCCGGCCCTGGTTCTGCGTCGCCGATGACGACGCGTCGACCGGCGATCCCGTACTGCGCCAGGCGGCGATGGCGGCGACGCCCAGCATGAGGACGAGAACGTGCAGCCCGTGGATGGCGTCCAAGCTGCGCCAAGTGAACACGACGGGCGCAACGACGTAGTACCACGTCGGTGGGAGGGCGATCGGGAGGTAGTCGATAGCCGGGCCGGCCGTGGGGACGACGCCGTGGTCGATGAGCGAGAGAGCGCGGAGGACGTCGCGTTCGGTGTCGGCGTTGGCTTCGAGCTCGCGGGTGAAGGGCCCGAGGAGGCCCCACGCGACGAGGGCCCACCCGAGGGCCCAGACGATAGCTCGAACACGCGCCGACACCAGGGGACTATAACCCTGCAGAGCCGCCCGTGTATCGAGCGGTCGTGTGCTCACCTTGCCCCGAGCTCTGGCGTGTGGTTGCATCTCGGGATGCGCAAGAAGATCCCCGGCGAGATCGAGACCGACCTGGTGCTGCTACACGGATATGGCGTGCCTCGGCGCGCCCAGGACCCCCTGGCGTCCTGGGAGAAGACCGAGCCGGAGCCGGAGCTGCCGCCCTTCGAACCGGGCGAGCGACATGGTGTGTACGCCGATCCCGTGGTGGATCCGAACGCGACCGACCTCGATGAGGCCGTACCTTCCCTTCGCAAGCGACGCCGTAAGAAGCACCTCTACGAGCACGAGCGGACCATCATCCGAATCGAGTCCTGACGACTCCCCGAGCGCGCTCGGGTTCGGTCGCAACGACGTGGTTCGGGTGGCCACGCCTAGAGAAAGCTAGAGGAAGAACGAGAACCCGAAGCCGTATTCGAAGATCGGCGCCTCTTCGAGGATGCCGCGGTCGAAGAGCGACTGGTCGGCTCCGAGCCACGCCCCCACCCCACCCCGAAACGAGAAGGCCGCGTTCTGAGTGACGAAGAACGCGATGCCGAGGCCCCCTCCGGCGCTGAAGAAGTTGTGGTCTTCGTTCACACCGCCGCGAAAGGCCAAGTAGACGTGGCTCGTGTCGGCGTAGATGAAGGGCGCGACGATGTGGTTCTGAAACAGGTAGTAGCGCAGCTCGAGCGCCGTCTCGAGCCGGTGGCTGTCCCCGTTGTCGAAGCCGTTCCAGCCGTAGTTCATGCTGATGGATGGCACCAGCCCGTCCACCACGACATAGCCCACGCCGAACCCGATGCCCGCCGACCGTGAGCCACCCGAGCCCGAGAGCCCGAAGCTCCACTTCCCGCCCGAGATCTGCACGGCGCTCGCAGGGGCTGCCGCCAGCAGCGCGAGGGTGGCGACGAGTCCGAGCGCGCGGCGGGTGGGCCGCCTTGGGGCGTCGAAGGCGAGTGCGGGCAACACG
This sequence comes from Myxococcales bacterium, assembly GCA_018780435.1. Taxonomy (GTDB): domain Bacteria; phylum Myxococcota_A; class UBA9042; genus SXOO01. The sequence goes on along the minus strand of JADMJS010000057.1, from coordinate 20,000 downwards.
CCGGTGCGAAGGGTCGGTGGCTCGAAGTCGGGCATGCGCCATACTCTACCTCCCGCATCGCACCCGTCGATGAGGAATGACGAGCAACGGTGAACCTGCCGGCTCGTGTCCTCGCGGGTGACGTCACTGCGGCTCGCCTCAGACGTGCTCGATTCCACGCCGCGAAGCGGTGGCCGAGGCCTGCCTCCGGGTATACAGTCGCGCGCGAGGAGCGCACGACCGTCGTTCGGGTCAGCTCCTCCGCCGGCCCCGATGGCGTTGTGGGGGCGTCGTCAGCGCTGATCGCGAGGAGGAGAGCACATGGCCGCATCGGAAGAGCTCGGAATCATTGGCGTCGACGCCATCCATTACTTCGTCCACAAGCCCGAACGGTCGGCCGGCTTCTACGAGCAGTGCTTCGGCTTCAGCCGAGTCGCGGAATCGGGCGCCGAGATGACGGAAGAGACCGGACAAGCCAGCATCGTCTACCAGGGGGGCGAGGTCCGCGTGGTCGTCTCGACGCCCGTTCGGCCGACCTGTCGAGCAGCGCGGTACCTCCGCCACCACCCAGCCGGGGTCGGCTCGCTCACGTTCGAGGTGACCGACCTCGATCGCGCGTGGCGCTTCCTCACGGCTCGCGACGCGACGCCGATCCACACGATTCGCGAGACTCGGCAAGGTGGCGGCCGCTATCGTCACTTCAGCATCACGACGGCGCTCGGAGACGTCGCGTTCCGCTTCGTTCAGAAAGACGACTGGGAGGGCTTCGCGCCGGGCTTCGATGCGTCGACCGTCGCGCCGGGGGCGGTGATCCCGGCGCCCACGGTCGGGATCAAACGAATCGACCACGTCACGAGTAACGCGCCTACTATGGCCGCGCTGCGCCTCTGGCTCGAACACGTCATGGGCATGGAGCAGTGCTGGCAGATCGCCTTCCACACCGAAGATGTGCGTCAGGGCGGCGAGAAAGGGACCGGCCTCAAGTCGGTCGTGATGTGGGATCCGCGGTCGGGCCTCAAGTTCCCCATCAACGAACCGCTCCAGCCCTTCTTCAAGGACGGCCAGATCAACCGCTTCGTCGAAGAGAACAGCGGCGCCGGCATTCAACACATCGCGCTCGAAGTGGACGACGTCGTCTCGGCCGTCCGCACCCTCCGGGAACGACACGTGGCCTTCCTGAAGACGCCGTCGAGCTACTACGCCCAAGCGCCCGAGCGCCTCTCCCGAAAGCAGGTCAACGTCGACCACCTCCGGCACAAGCTCACGGAGCTCGAGCCGCTCGGGATCCTCATCGACGGCTCGCCCGTCGACAACTACCTCATCCAGATCTTCCTCGAAGACGCGTCCACGCTCTATGCCGAACCGGCGGCGGGGCCCTTCTTCTACGAGCTCATTCAGCGCTGCGGCGACGACGGGTTCGGAGAGGGGAACTTCCGGGCGCTCTTCGAAGCCATCGAACGTGAGCAGATCCCGTGATTGGATACCGCCGTTCGGGGGCCTTGCCGGACAAGCCCCACACCGTCCACCGTGACGCTGGCGGCGCTCTCCTCTACGAGCACTGCCACACTCGCGACGGCTTCGACGGCCCCTTCTCCATCCTCTACCACCGGCAGCCGCCTCAGTTCGTCGGCGACGGCGAGGTCATCACCCCGCTCTTTCCCGGACGTTCGGACGGCGCCCCCGCGTCCGACTCGCCGGTTCGGCGGCGGCACCTCGACTCGCTTCGGGCGCCGCCGCAGGGTGGACCCGTCACCGGACGCGTGCCGCTCCTCTGGAACGCCGACCTGACGATCGGGGTGGTGCGGCCCACGACCGAAGACGACTTTCTCTACATGCCCGGGGACGGCGACGAGCTCTTCTTCATCCAGTCCGGTGGCGGCGTTCTCGCGTCGACCTTCGGGACGCTCTCGTTTTCGGCTGGGGATTACGTCTTCATCCCTCGCGGCGTGCCCTACCACATCAGCCTCATGGCCGACGGGGCAGGGGCGGCGAGCCAACACTGGCTCTGGTTCGAACTCCGGACCGGGTTGAAGCTCCCGACGCAATACCGCAATCCCGTCGGACAGTTGCGGATGGACGCGCCGTACACGGCTCGCGACTTCACCGCGTCTGAGCTTGGGGCTCCTCGGGGCGACGTCGCCGAGCTCCGCACGGTCGTGACGAAACGCGCCGATCGCTTCACTCGCCACTCCCAACGTGCGCCCGTCCTCGACGTGGTGGGTTGGGACGGCTACGTCTATCCGTTCACGTTCCCCATCGCGCGTTTCAGCCCGAAGATCGGTCAGGTCCATCTGCCGCCGACGGTCCACGGCACCTTCGCCACGCGCGGTTCGCTCGTGTGCAGCTTCGTCCCGCGTAAGGTCGACTTCCACAAAGACGCGATCCCGTGCCCGTATCCGCACAGCAACGTCGACGTCGATGAGGTCATCTTCTACTGCGACGGCGACTTCACGAGCCGGCGTGGCGTCCACGCCGGGTCGTTCAGCCTGCATCCCGCCGGGATCCCGCACGGGCCCCATCCGGGTGCGTACGAACGAAGCATCGGCGCGACCGAGACGGGTGAGACCGCCGTGATGGTGGACACCTTCGATCCCTTGCGCCTCACGACGGACGCGCTCGCGCTCGACGTCCCGCACTACGACGACAGCTGGACTTGAGGCCTCGGTCGGACGTCAGAAGGTCGCTCGGGCCAGGTCCCGACTCGCTACGGAGGACATCATGAAGCTCTGCACCATCGACGACGGCACCCGCGACGGTCGCCTCTGCGTCGCCAGCCGCGACGGCGCTCGGCTCGCCGCCGCAAGTGGCATCGCCAAGACTCTACAGGCAGCGCTCGACGACTGGGACCGCTGTTTGCCGCTCCTCCACGCCCTCGCCGAGCTGCTCGACGCCGGGACCGCCGACGCCGGGACCGCCGACGCCATCCCGGTGCACACGGTCCGGTTCCGGAGCCCGCTCCCCCGGGCCTACGGCTGGATCGACGGGAGCGCCTATATCAACCACATCGTCCTCGTACGGAAGGCGCGTGGCGCCGAGCCGCCCGAGACCCTCGAGACCGACCCGCTCGTATACCAGGGCGGGAGCGACACCTTCCTTGGGCCGAAGGACGAGATCCCGCTCCCGAACCCGGCGTGGGGATGCGACTTCGAGTCGGAAGTCGCCGTCATCACAGGTGATGTCCCTCTGGGGGTCACGCCAGCAGAGGCCACTCCCCACATCCGCCTCCTCCTCATCGTGAACGACGTCTCGCTTCGGAACCTCATCCCGGCCGAGCTGGCTAAGGGCTTCGGGTTCTTCGTCAGCAAGCCGAGCTCGGCGTTCGCGCCCTTCGCCGTGACGCCCGACGAGCTCGGCGGCCACTGGCGAGATGGCCGGGTACACCTCCCTCTGCGGACCTGGCTGAATGGCGAACTCTTCGGTGATCCCGATGCGGGCGCCGAGATGCACTTCTCTTTCCCGCAGCTCATCGCGCACTGCGCCACGTCGCGGGCGCTCTCGGCCGGGACCATCATCGGGAGCGGGACCGTGTCGAACCGCGACCGCGCGCGCGGCTCGTCGTGTCTCGCCGAACGCCGGATGATCGAGATCATCGACGGCGGCGCGGCGACGACCCCATTCTTGCAGCACGGTGATCGCGTCCGGATCGCGATGGCGCTCCCTGAGCAGGATCCCAGCGGCGACGGGATCTTCGGCGTCATCGAGCAGGTCGTCGTGCCCGCGAAACGAGGCGCCCCATGAGCGACGCCCCGATCTACCGACTGCACAGCTACTTTCGGTCGTCCTGCTCGTGGCGCGTGCGGGCGGCGCTCGCGTTCAAGGGCCTCGACTACATCACCGTCCCCGTCCACCTCGTGCAGGGCGGCGGACAGCAGCTCACGCCGGCGTACCTCGCCAAGAACCCGATGGGGCAAGTGCCGCTGCTCGAGACCGCGGACGGTCTCGTCGCGCAAAGCGTCGCCATCCTTGAGTACCTCGAAGAGCGCCACCCGGCCCCTAGCCTCTACCCCGGTTCGGCGTTCACCCGGGCCCAGATTCGTCAGGTCGTCGAGGTCGTGAACAGCGGGATACAGCCGCTCCAGAACCTCTGGGTCCTTCGCGCCATCGAGCACGACATGAACCAAGGTGCTGCGGGTGCTCGTGCGTTCGCGGCCCGGGTCATCGAGCGCGGCTTCAAGGCCCTTGAGACGGTGCTTGGCGGGACCGCCGGGCGTTACGCCGTCGGCGATGCGCCCTCTGCTGCGGACCTGTTTCTCGTGCCGCAGGTCCAGAACGCCCGCCGCTTCGGGGTGCCGCTCGACGGATTCCCCATCATCGCGCGCGTGGATCGGGAGGCGTCCGAGCTCGAGGCCTTGAAGGCCGCCCACCCGGATCGGCAACCCGACGCCGAATAAGGCCTGCCTGCGGGTGCGTCGGCCGTCGGTGATGAGTCGGGCCATGTCAGGACCTCACTGCGCCGGACTCCGGACCGACGGCGAGGCTGACGAGGTCCCGAATCGGCAGTAGCGGCGAGTCCTCGGGCGAGTCGTCCATGAGCGACCCCAGCGCGGCCGCGTCGCCGCCTTCGACGTCTCTCAGCATCAGGAGGCCGGCCGTCCCGAAGGTCAGGCGCAAGTAGGCGCCGAGCGAGAACCCGGGTGAAGGGAGGGGAGAGCTCCCCCGCATCATCACGATGGGCGTCGCCACACGCCGGCCGACCGCGACGAGGTTGGCCGTGCCTTTCGTGCGGCCCGACGAGTCGTACACGTCGATGGCGACAGCGCAGGATGGGATGGAGCGCGCGTCGAGGATCAGGCCATCGACGGCGAACTCGCTCCCGGGACCCTCCCGCGACGGACCGAGTGACGACGCGGCGTGGCACGGGCGCGCCCGATCGAGGAGCGACGCGACGACCGTCTCGGCGCCGGGGAGCCCGATGGCGCCGAGTACGGCGCGTCCTCCCCGGCGTCCCCAGGCGAGGCGCACCTCCGGGAGCGCCGCGAGGAGCGACGGCGCCGACGCGTCCCCAAAGCGCAGTCGTTCGAGCGCGCGGCGGTGAGCGGCTTCGTCACGAGGTGGTGTGACGTGGGCCTCCATGACGGTCACGGACGGGCAGCGGTGGAGGTGGTCGAAGAGGGAGAGCGCAAGCGTCGTGAGGTTCATGGCGCCCTCCTTGAGCGAGAAGCATGCCGCTCCTGAGACGCCGTCGTGGCCGACAGTGCTGTCCGATCTTGCGTCCGATTTTGGGACAGCCCTGTCTCGAAACGGGACTGCACTGTACGGTGAATCCGAAGCGCATCCATGAGTGACACCCGAGGTCCCACCGGCTAGGGTGCGCCCGTGATGGCCCCCTCTCCGCTTCGACTGTCGACACCGGCCCGGTCCCCGTGGGTCCGCTCTCCGCTCAAATGGGCAGGGGGCAAGACCCGCGTGCTGCCGACGTTGGTCCCCGTGCTCGAGGCGCTCCCCCTTGGGCCGAAAGGCCGTTTCATCGAGCCCTTCGCGGGTTCGCTCACGGTCCTCTTGAATCTGCCGGCCGTGCCGAGTGTGGTCTGCGACAAGAACGCCGTCTTGATGAACTTCTATGCGGCGCTGAAGGCCCACGGCGCGAGCTTCGTGAGCAGCCTCGAACCGCTCTTCACGCCGTCCGGGAACACGCGCGAGGTCTTCGACGGGCTGCGCGCCGAGTTCAATGCGTCTCACGATCCGGAGCGGCGAGCGCAGATCTTCATCTACCTCAATAAACACGCCTTCAACGGGCTCTACCGCGAGAACTCGAAGGGGGTCTTCAACGTCCCCTTCGGGCGCTTCGAGCTCGTGTCGTTCCCGCGCGACGAGCTGCTCCACTTGGCCGAGCGACTACGGCACGTCACGCTCGCGCCTACGGGCGACTTCGAGCGGCTCGTCGACGAGGCCCAGGCGGGTGACGTCGTCTACTGCGACCCGGCCTACGTCCCCCTCTCGGACACGTCGAACTTCACGAGCTACGGCGCGGACGGCTTCGACTTCGACGATCAGTTCCGGCTGGCCCGAGCGGCCGAACGGGCGGCCCTGCGCGGCGCGTCCGTGGTCATCTCGAACCACGACACCGAGCTGAGCCGCGACCTCTACGCTCGCGCCGAGATCATGAACTTCAACATCCAGCGCAGCATCAGCCGGGCGGGGGCGGAGCGCAGGAAGGCACCGGAGCTCCTCGCCATCTACCGGCCGAGCGAGTCCGTCGCGGAGGCCGAGCCTTTCGGCTCGCGAATGAAGATCAAGGCGGCGAGGAGCAAGACGCCTTCGAAGGCGAAAGCGACGCCGTAACTGGCCCCGAGCTCGAGGCCGACGGACTCGCCGAGGCTCACCAGCACGCCGCCGAGCAGGCCGCCGACGGCCATCGAGAAGCCGCCGATGGCGCCCCACGCGCCCATGACCACCCCCGCGTCCTCCGGCCGGGCGAGCGCCATGAAACGATGGGAGAGTCCCGTGTTGTAGAGGCCCTTGGCTGCGCCGAGGACGAAGATGGCCACGACGGGCAGCGACGCTCCGAGCGGCCGTGTCACCGACGTGAGGCTCGACACGGCGAGCGCCACGAACGCGATGGCGCCCGCCACGTTGGCCGTCCTCAAGACCGCGCGTGTGGGGAAGCTCCCTTGCAGGATCCCGAGGCCGCTCGCGGCGACCATCGAGAGCAACATCCCCGCGCCGAACGTGATGTTGAACGACGTCGTGACCGACGGAGGGAGGTCGAAGACGTCGCCGCCGAAGGGCTCCAAGATGAACTCTTGAAGGAAGAAGGCGAGGTCCGAGAGCGCGAGGAAGACGAGCGCGCGGCGCAGCTCGGGTCGCGTGAGGACGGTCGCCGTCGACGGTGCTGCCTCGCGGGGTTCCGGCACGCCCATCGCGACGTCGTCCACCCGAGCCTCGGCGCCAGCCACCCCGACCAGGGTGAGGATCACGACCGCCACCGCCGTGAGCGTCGCCACGAGCCGTAGGCGATCGACGTCGAGCGCTTCGTTCGGGTCGAACTCCGGGAGCGCCCATCCGAACACCACGCCGCCAGCGATGAACCCGGCGATCGCCATCACCCAGACGACGTTCAACTGCCTGCCGCGCACCTCGGCGTCCATAGCGCGGTCGACGATGAGCGCGCTCACGAGCAGGTTGGCGGCCTTGAGCCCGAAGCCGGTCACCGCCAGGGACACGCCCGCCCAAATGACGCTCGACGCGTGGTCGAGCGTCGTCAGGAGATCGGGGAGGAAGGGGACCGTGAGCGCGGCCAGCGTGGTGTAGGCCACGATGAACGGCGTCCGGCGCCGGCCCAGGAGGCGCGACCGGTCCGAGATGCGCCCCGTCCAGAGGGCCAGCGGGCTCGCGAAGTGCTGCAGGGAGAAGAGCAGGGTCGCGAAGATCGCCGACACCCCGAGCTCCGTGATGACGAGCCGGTTCAAGATCCCGGTGGTGAGTAGGACGAGGAAGGACGCCGCGAAACGGACCAATGACAGCCGGAGGAGCTCGAAGGTCGTCACGGGGCGTGGCCCTCTCCAGGGGTGGCGCGACTAGGGGAGGGCGCCAGAGTGGCGACGGCGACGATAAGTAACTCGTCTCCGCCCGGCGGTCGAGAAGGCCAGCGGTCGAGATGGCCAGCGGTCGAGATGGCCAGCGGTCGAGATGGCCAGCGGCGAGGAACGGGCGACCGCAGTTGCTCAAGACAGCCCGCCGATCAGCCGATAGGCTTCGACCTATGCGACCGCTCACCTTCGAATCGCCCTTCTCTCGAGCCTCTTCCCGGGGGCTCCTCTGTTTCGTCGCTCTGGTCCTGAGCGCCTGTGGCGGCGATGACGAGTCGCCCGGGCCGGGCGACGACGCGGCATCGCGCGACGTCGTCGGCTTCGACGTCCCGACGGGCGACAGCTCGAGCGGAGACCTGGGCGGCCCCCCGGTCGATACCGAGGTCGTGGCCGGCACGGGCACCTTCGGCTCGCCCTGCGGCGACAACCTCGACTGCGTGTCCGGCTTCTGCGTCGCGGGCCCGTCCGGCTACCAGTGCTCCGAAGCGTGCGTCACGGACTGCCCGGCCGGATGGGGGTGTAAGGGCGTGGCGACCGCCGGGCAAGACTTGACCTTCGTGTGCGTCCCCGACGCGAGCCTGCTCTGTGTCCCCTGCGAGACTGACGTCTCATGCCGGGGTGGCGCGTGCCTCGACATTGGCGGGGAGTCCTTCTGCGCCACGACCTGCGACGAACCGGGCGACTGTCCGGAGGGCTTCGGGTGTGAGCCGGACGGTACCGGCGACGCGTCCCACTGCCGCCCGACCAGTGGGACCTGTGACTGTTCGCCGCTCAGCGTCGGCACCGTGCGTTCGTGCACCAGTTCGAACGCGTTCGGCGCGTGCCCTGGCTTCGAGACCTGCAACGGGACGGCCTTCACGGGATGCACGGCCAAGACGCCGACGGAGGAGCTGTGCGACGGCAAGGACAACGACTGCGACGGGGAGCTCGATGAGGCCGCCTCGCCGGCGGGTGGTGCCACGTGCACGCGTTCGAGCGCGCTGGGTACCTGCGAGGGCGAGACGCTCTGTTATGGGGCAGCCGGGGAGTTCTGTACCGCCAAGGAGCCGGCCGCCGAGCTCTGCAACTACATCGACGATGACTGCGATGGCGCGACCGACGAGGACTTCGTGGACGCCACGGGCGGGGCGCCCATCTACACCGACGACGCGCACTGCGGTGCGTGCGGCAGCAGCTGCGCGCTCGCTATCCCGAACGCGCTCGCCGAGTGCCGTAGCGACGGCCTCGGCGACGCGACCGGCGCGCCCTACTGCGCCGTGAAGGCGTGTCTCTCCGGCTACGTTCAGACGAGCCCCGTCCAATGTAGCCCGCTCCCGCCGACCCTGTGTGCGCCGTGTGCGACCGCGGTGGACTGTGGGGTCCCCGGCAGCGTGTGCCTCGCCGCCGAGGAGGGGAAGGCGTGCGCGCTCCCGTGCGGCGTCGGTGGCGAGTGCCCCCTCGGCTACGGGTGTACCGCGGCGACGGCCGAAGGCACGGGCGAACCGGTGACGGTCTGTACGCCGAACAGCGGCTCCTGCGGCTGTTCGGGCCAGAGTCTCGGGCTCGAGCGACCGTGCGAGATCACGTTCACCCCCGGCGCAGGCGGCGCACCGGACGACGGGCCGGTCATCACGTGCCCCGGGCGCGAGGTCTGCACCATCGCGGGGTGGAGCACGTGCGAGACCCCGGCGGACGGCTGCGATGGCGTCGACAACGACTGTGACGGCACGGTCGATGGACCCTACGTCGACGACGCCGGACGTTACGTCGCGGGCGAGCACTGCGGCGTCTGCGGCAACAACTGCCTCGCGTCGCCGCCGCCCGCGTCGACGGGGTACTGCGACGTGTCGGGCGCCGTCCCGGACTGCGCTTTTCTCTGTGAAGTCGGACGCTTCGACGTCGATGGGAACCCGGCGAACGGCTGTGAGTGTGCGCTCGCGTCCGGCGGCGATCTGCCCGACGGCGTCGATCAAAACTGCGATGGCGTCGATGGGGACGAAGGGTCGGCGGTCTTCGTCGCCAAGTCGGGCAAGCTCGGGGCCGCGGGCACTCGCGTCGACCCACTGCCGTCCATCGCGCTCGGCATTGAGAAGGCCCTCGCGACGGGCCGCCTTCACGTCTACGTGGCCACGGGCGTCTACGAGGAGCGGGTGACGCTCATGGACGGGATCTCGGTGTGGGGCGGCTTCCCCGTCGGTTTCGGCTTCGAGGCGGGGGCGGCCCCGTCGCCCACCGCGATCCTCGCGGAAGCCGATGACGGCGGCGCTGCGGGCCTCTCGCCCGGCGCGGTGAACGCCGTGGCGGTCGGCTTCGCTGGGACCACGCGGCTGTCGGGCTTCACCGTCTACGCCGCTCCCGGGACTGAGGTCGCGCCGAACAGCATCGGCGTCTACGTGCGGGAGTGTGGTCCCGCGCTCGAGCTGGCCAACCTCCGGGTCGTTGCGGGTGCGGGGTTCCCGGGCCGGGCAGGTACGCCCGGCGCGACGGGCGTGCCCGGCGATGGCGGCGAGGCCGGCATGAGTGGCGGCGACATCGGAGCGACCGAGTGCCTCGCTGCCCATGAACACGTCGGAGGCGCCCGTGGGACTCAGACGTGTGGCGGGAACGACGTGTCGGGCGGCGCCGGCGGCAAAGCCGTGTGCCCCGACTTCGATGAAGACGTCGCCGGGAACGCGTGCCCAGGTAGCCCCTACTTGCAGGTTCCGAAGGCCGTCGAGTCCGGGGATCCCGGTGTGGGCCTCGGCGCTGGCGCCGGGGGAGCGGCCGGCCGTGACGCCACCATCCACCATCTCTGGGCGGCCGCATCGGGCTTCGACTGCAAGACGGCCGCGGTCCAGAACTGTGAGAGTTGCACGCTATTGCCCGCGAGCGACAAGGCCGGAAAGGCCGGCGAGAGCGGCGACTCCGGGGTGCCCGGCGTCGCGGGAAGCGGCTGCGCAACCGGCACGACGGTCATCGACCACCTGCTCGTCCCCGGAGACGGGACGTCGGGGACGCCCGGCGTCGCGGGCGCCGGTGGCGGGGGCGGCGGGGCGGCCGGCGGGGTCGAGACCGTGAACTGCGAGCTCCTCAAGGGCGCCTTCGATGACGTCGGCGGGAGTGGCGGCGGCGGCGGCAGCGGTGGTTGCGGCGGTGGCGGCGGCGGTGGCGGCGGCGGCGGCGGGGCGAGCATCGCGCTCTTCGTCTCCGGCGGGGTCGCGCCGACGGTGAACGGGAACATCTGGGTACGCGGCGCCGGTGGACCCGGCGGTGGCGGTGGCCCTGCGGGGACGGGTGGGCTCGGCGGCGCGGGCGGCGCGGGCGGCGCGAGCGGCTCACAAGCGCCGAACGCATTCTGTAGCGCGGGTGGTGGGAGCGGCGGCCCCGGCGGCGCGGGCGGCGACGGCGGCGGCGGCGGCGGCGGTTGCGGCGGTGCCAGCGCTGGCATCCTCCTCATGGGCGCGAGCGCAAGCCCGGGTTATGGCGCGGCATCGACCTTCACGGCGACCGGGGCGGCCGGCGCGTCAGGGCAGGGGGGGGCGAGCCCGGTGGCGCCCGGCACAGACGGGGCCCCCGGGCCCGAGGGTGACGTCCTGTCCTTCTGAGTCGGTGGCTCGGCCGACCCGGGCCTGAAGATAGTCCGGGTAGAGAGCTGAACCTTTCGCCGCACCTCGTGTACGTTCGCGGTGTGGGATCTATGGCGTTCACGGCGGCACGGTTCGGAGTCAAGGCGCGTGGCCTCGCCCTGACCGTCTCGATGCTGGCGGCGCTCGTGACAGCCCCCGCGCCGGCCCGCGAGCTCCCCGGAGATGACTGGTCCTTGCTCGACCAGGCCGCCGAGGCCGTGCAGCGCCTCGACGACGACGCCGCGTTGTCCATCCTTGAACGCATCGCTGCGTCGCCTATCGACGCCGTCAAGGCCGCCGCGAACCACATGCTCGCGCGCCTCCGCTCGCGGCGCGGAGACGCCGTCCTCGCTCGTCGCGCGTTCGACGCGTCGGGGTTCATCGGCACCATCTCCGAGGACGCGCGCACCTACGCTGAGATCGACGTCCTGGTCGCCGAAGGACGCCTCGCCGACGCCCATCGGTCGCTCACCACGTTGCGGCAGCGCTCGCCCGAGTTTCGGACGCACGAAGCTGCCCTCCGAAAGTCTCGGCTCGACGAGAAGGTCCTCACGCCCAAGGCGGCCGCCGCGGCGGCGCTCGCGACCATCGAGCTGTCGCGTATACGGCTCCCCGTCGACGAGCTACTCGACCGCGCCGCGCGCCTGACCGCGACCTACGACGCCGCCGCCACGGCCAAGATCGACCGCCGCCTCGTACTCTCCTACCCCGAATCCGAGCTCGCTGACGCCGCGCTCGCCCGAATGGGGGGGCTCGCGCGACTCTCGAATCGCGACCGCTTCGATCGGGCCCGGACGCTCTTCGAGCACCGCGCCTACGAGGCCTGTCGCGACGAGTCGATGTGGCTTTGGCAGCGTGGCCTCTACCTGGACCGGGTCGGCTACTTCCTCGGCAAGATCGGCTCCGAACGGCTCCGCGACGATCCGAGGGGAGCCGCGCTCTACTTCGGGCCGGCGTCGGCCCCGGACGCGCCCGAAGCGCGGAAGTCGCTCCTCTCGCTCGCCCTCGCCCTCGGCAAGACCGGGCAGACCGACTCGGCGCTCAAGACCTTCGACCTCTGGCTCGCCCGCTACGGTGACGTCCCGCTCGCCGACGGCTCGGAGAAGCGCTTCCGCGAGCCGATCGTGCAGATGACGGCGCCGATCACGGAGCTGGTCGAGGCGCACTACGACCGGGCCCGGCTCCTCCACCAAGTGGGCAAGAGCGCGCAAGCCGCTCGCGACCTGGAGACCTTCCTGGGCACTCACAAGGGCGGCTTCGATCACGGTAAGTACGCGTGGTTCATCGGGTTCTGGCGGTTTCAGGCCGGCGACGCGGCGGGCGCGTTACGGTCGATGCGGCGCCTCCTCGGTAGCCCGAACCCGCTCGTCGGCGGCAAAGCGCGGTACTGGATTGGCCGGGCCCAAGAGCAACAAGGCAGCCGCGCCGCCGCCGTTCAGACCTGGCGAGAGCTCATCCTGAAGTTCCCGCTCACCTACTACTCGGCGCTCGCGGAGTGGCGTCTCGCGGAGCTGGGCGAGCCCGCCGTGGGCCCAGGTCCCTTCGGCCCGCCGCCGCCACCGGTGTCGTGGAGCAAGCTCCCGTCGTCGCCCGAGGTCGCCGCCATCCGGGTCGCGTCGCACCTGGGCGAACCGGACGTCGGGCGGGCCGTGTTCGGAAAGCTCAAGGGGCCACTCACCAAGCAGCTCGGCGCGGCGACCTTGGCGCAGCTCGACGCCTCCCTCGCCGAACCGCTCGAGAGCTGGGCGGCGCGGCGCTCGGACGCGAGGCGAAAGTACGGCAAGGTCCTTCGGTCCGCGCCGACGGCCGAGACCATCGCCGCGTGGCGGGCGGTGTACCCGAGAGCCTACGGGACCCACGTGGCGCCCGCGGCACGGCTGAATCAGGTCCCCGAGTGGATGGTCTATGCCCACATGCTCCAGGAGTCGCGCTTCAAGCCGTGGATGATCTCCGGCGCGCCCGCTTTCGGGCTGGTCGAACTGCTCGACCGCACCGGCCGTCGCCTCGCTGGCGAGATGAAGGACGACTACCAACGCTGGATGCTCCTCGAACCCAAGTGGAACTTGCGTTGGGCGACGCGTTACCTCGGCGCGCTCGTTCGCAAGTACGACGGTCATTTGCCTCTCGCGGTCGGCGCTTACAACGGCGGTCCGCGGCTCATGAACGCCCTCCTCGAGCGCACTCGGGATCCCAAGACGCCCTTCGACGTCTTCGTGGAAGACATCCCGACCCACGAGAGCCGCAACTACCTGCGGAAGGTCATCGAGCACATGATCCGGTACGCCGCGATCTGGGCGCCGCCGTCCGAAGCCAAGGCGCTCCGGGACCAGCTCTTCCGAACGCCGTGGCGCGGACGAATTCGGCCGGAGCCCGACTACTAGAGGGACGAGACCTTGAGCTCGTAAGCGCCAACCTCCGCGGCGGAGGGACCGGACGCGTCGATGACGATGTACAGCGTCTGACCCGCCGTCACGGCCACCTCGATGATCTCGGCTGGCTGGAATCCGACGGAGTCTTTCTTGTCGAGGCACTGCGCCGAGATGTCGTCGCACCCCGTCGTGACGTAGAGGATGGAGTCGTAGTCGCCCTTGGCTCTCAGCTCGATGCGGAGCGTCTCGGGCGACGACGCGGCGTAGGTCCACACCTGGTCGGGAGCCCCCGCGCCGCCGCTACCCCCGAACTCACCGCCGCAGAGGCCGCCCACGTAGCCGTAGTCATCGGCGCTTCCAGTCGTGTCACCGACGCCCGTGAAAGGAAGTGAACCGACGGTGAGCGCGTTGCCGCAGGTGTCGCCGCTCGGGAGTGGCGCTTCACACGCGCCGCCCGGCGTGACCGACGTCGACGCACAGTCGCCCGCAATCGCCGCGTCGGCCCGGCACGTCGCCGACCCCTCCGGGAAGGTGCTGCAGACGCCTTCGCAATCGAGCCCAACCCACGTGGCGACGCAGAGCTCCTGAGCGAGCGTGCAGAAGCCCGCGCACACGGAGCCGCACCCGTCGCCGCCGGTGGGGCCGGCCTCCACGCAGAGGGCCGCGGCGTCGGCCGTGTTCTGCTCGGCCGCGTTCTTTTCGGCCAGGAGCGCACGGCCATAACGGCAGGTCAGGGTGTTCCCCGTCGCATCGCCCGGCGGTCCGAGCGAGAAGGACTGGCAGGCGGTCTGGCACGCAACCGAAGACGTGTACTGAGCCTGTTCGCCCTGGCAGACCTCGGCCATGAGGCCACAGTAGGCGTCGCAGTCGAGCACGAAGGGGACCCCATCGGGCGCGTCCGGCAGATTGGCGTCGACATCGAGGACGTTCGCGTCGATGCCACTTTCGGCATCTGGAGACTCGCCGTCGGGGTCGTCGACCGTGTCATCGGGGGGGGATGTGTCGGGCGAGGTCGCGACGTCGTCACCCCCGGCATCGAGGTGGCCCTGAGTCTCGGCTTCACTCGCCGCGTCGGACGGGTTCGAGGCCGTGTCGGCCGCCGCGTCGACGGTCTCGTCCGTCACGTCCGGCGCCGCTTCCTGGGTCACGGGCGCCGAGTCGGTCGAACACGCGGAGAGCACGAGCGCTGAGAGGCAGGGCGTCCAGCGATAGCGAAAAGTGGTCAAGGAGGGCTCCGTGGGTGCGCATCGGGCACAAGGCGAGACCGCAGGAGGCGGTCACCCGACCCGCGGAGTGAGTTTGCCACGGGCCCGCCACTCCGTACTACCTCGCGCTGCAACCGCGCGGCGGACGCGGCGTGCTGTTGACGTCTCTCGGTGGACCGCTGATTCTGCGATCATGGCACGTCGCGTGATGGGAATCGATCTCGGAACCTCCAATACCTGCGTCGCAGTCATCGAAGCAGGTAAGCCGGTCGTCGTGCCGAACGCCGAAGGCGGTCGAACCACGCCGTCGGTCGTGGCGTTCATGCCGGATGGGCGCGTCCTCGTCGGTGACACGGCGCGACGTCAGGCCGTGACCAACCCCACATCCACGATCCATTCCGTCAAGCGGCTGATGGGCCTTGGGAAGTCGTCACCGGCCTTTGACGCCACGAAACGACGGATGCCATACACCGTCGTCGTCGATACCGGTGGGAAGGCGCGCGTCGACGTGGCTGGCACCGCACGGTCGCCGGTCGAGATCTCGGCCATGATCCTGCGCCAAGTGCGGGCCGCAGCCGAGGAGTATTTCGGCGAGGACTGTTCCGCCGCCGTCATCACGTGCCCCGCCTACTTCGACGACGCCCAGCGGGCAGCGACTCAAGACGCGGGTCGCGTCGCAGGCCTCGATGTCCTTCGCGTCATCAGCGAGCCGACAGCGGCGGCGCTGGCCTATTCGTGGAGTCGCGGGCGCAACGGTGTCGTCGCTGTCTTCGACCTCGGCGGTGGCACCTTCGATTGTTCGATACTGGACTGTCAGTCGGGTGTCGTCCGGGTGCTCGCGACCCGCGGTGACACCTTCCTTGGCGGCGACGACATCGACGCGCGCATCGTCGACTATCTTCGCGAGGCCTTCTACCGGGTGGAGGGCGTCGAACTGAACGACGACCCGATGGCGATGCAGCGGCTGAAGGAGGCGGCCGAGCGTGCCAAGATCGAGCTCAGCGCGATGCAAGAGACCGACATCATGCTGCCTTTCCTCACCGTCGACGCGAGCGGTCCGAAGCACCTCCAGACGAGCCTCTCGCGGACCCGGCTCGAGTCGCTCATGACGCCGCTCATCGACCAAGCGCTTGCCTGCTGCCGAACTGCCGTCGAGGAGGCGGGGCTCACCGTAGGCGCCATCGACGACGTCCTCCTCGTCGGCGGCAGCACCAAGAGCCCCTACGTTCAGCGGCGCGTCGAAGAGCACTTCGGCAAGCCCGCACGCAAAGGGGTCAGCCCTGACGAAGCCGTCGCTATCGGCGCTGCCGTTCAGGCAGCGATGCTCGAAGGGCACACGAGCGACGTGCTCCTCCTCGACGTCCTACCGCTCAGTCTCGGCATCGCCGAAGGCCCGAAGTTCGCGCCGATCCTGCGTCGCAATCAGCCGATCCCCGCGTCCCGGACGGAGCGCTTCTCGACCGTCCGCGACTTCCAGAACTCCGTCCTCATTCGGGTTTATCAGGGTGACCACCCCGAAGTTCGCGACAATCGGCTCATCGGCACCTTCCGCCTCGAGAACCTGCCGCCGGCCCGCGCTGGTCAAATCCGAGTCGACGTGACCTTCCGAGTCGACGAGAACGGTATCCTGGTGGTCGAGGCCGCCGATCCGCGGACGGGGTTGAAGCGCAGCCTCTCGGTCAACGACTCGATGCGGCTCTCCGAAGAGGAGGTCAAGTCACTTCGCATTCGGGTCAATGACGAGCCCGACGACGAGCACGACGTTCTGGCGTGACGCGGCGCGTCAGCCAGCGCTCGACCCCTTCTTGGGCTTCTTGCGGGGCGGCTTCTTGCTCGTCGGCTTCGCTGGGGGCGGAGGCGGTGGGTCGAACGCGCGGCTGAGGAGCAGCTCGGCGATGCAGTTCTCCGGGTGGTTCTTCGTCAGGTGAAGCACCGCCTTTCGGGCCACCTTGCACTGCGGGGACCGCGAGCGGAAGTTCGCGCACCGGAGATCCTGAAGCACGGTGCAGGGTTTCACGCGAAGGTTCTCGTCGACCTGGACTCTCACGAAGTCGAGCGACTCCTGGCACGCAGGATCCATCGACGGCGCATAGGTGGACTGAAGTCGCCGACGCGCTTCCCCGCATTCTTCGGAAGACGAGTTCAAGAGATCGCACACGCGGTCCACGAGCACCACGCACGGCCCCGTCGCTTCGACCTGGACGCTCGGGCTGGCTGGGCGAAGCGGGAGGGGCGGTGGGACCTTCGGGCGGCCCTTTCGGGGCGCGGGTGACGCCGGCGGCATTGGCGCCGGGCCTTCCTCTCGACGGGGCGCAGCGACATCATCCGGTGCGCGGAGCCGAGCGGCGGCTTCGATACGTTCGTTCACCGCCTCCACCGACGGGGACTCTCGCTGAGGGTCCGCTGCGCAGCCGACGCCACCGGTCAGCGCCGCGAGCAGGGAGATGATGAAGTGACGGCGCATCGCGGCGGCAGAATAGGGGTCGAGCGCGCGCAAGTCCAAACGGGCTCGAACTCGCTGTCCAGTTGTGAATCCACGCCGATTGGGTTAGGTGGCGCCTCACTCGACTGTGCGGCCGGGCCGTCCGACCCTCAGCGTAGACATGACCGAGCGGCGATCCCTAAGTGACCCGTTCGAACGGTGACCCCAGCGGTGGCCATCGAGGACGACATGCCCTCTTCGTCTCCTGAGTCTCCTCGTACGCCGAAGCCGCTCGGCGCCCCGTCGGCCACCAGCTCGTCGGCCTTCGAGGCCCTCTTGGCTCGACTCGGCCGGCACTCCGCGATGAAGCGCGTCGTCGCCCTGCCGGTGGGGACCGTCGTCGTGGCGCTCTGCGTGCTGCTCCTGGCGACTGGTAAGCTCTCCTTTGCATTCGGGGTGTTACACGCCGTTCTTTATGTTCTCATCGCGCTCGCCTGTCTCATCCGGCTCGCCGCTCCCGAGCCGGGACCCGGGGGGCGCCGCAGCACGCCGCCGAGGCGCGTGTCTTGGCTCATCACGTCGGAGCTCGCGACGCTGCCCTTGGCCGGGGTCTGGCTTGCGTCTTCCGCCTTCGGTGCCGACGCGTTGCTCGTCTTCCCGCTGGGGCTCCTCGTCGTCTCCGCCGCGACGGCGCGCCTCTCGCCACAAGCCGCTGGCGTCGCCGTGCTCGCGGCACTGGCGCTCGCGACCGCCCAGTGGTTCGGCTTCGGGGCCTGGCGCGGCTTCTTCCGAGATCTGGTCGCCGAGTGGGTCTACATCGGCGGCTTCGGGTGGGTCGGCTGGGCGGTGGTGCGCGTCGGCGTCGCGAGCCGCGCCCAGTCTGCGGGGGCGAAGCTCGGCCGCTACTTCGCCCCATCAGCCGCGCCGACGTCCGCCCACGGGAGTGGGGAGTCGCTCCATCGCGGCGTCGATGACGCCTTCGAGGCGCGTGTCGAGGTCGCACGAGAGGCGTGCGCCGCCATGCTCGGCCTCGCGCGAAAGTCGTTGCCCGCCCACAGCGCCGTCCTCTTGGTCCGACAACAAGACGACATCTTCGGCGTCTTCGCGGCGGCGTCGCCCGACATGGACCTGCTGTCGGACGGTGCCGTCCCGTCCGACACCGGGATCCTCGCCGCGGCGCTCCGCACACCGGACGACGGTGACAGCGTCAAGGCGATCCGACTGAACGACGTCGGCACAGCAGGCCTGCCCTACTACACGAGGACGCCGGCGCGCGTCCGATCCGCGGTCGCCGTCCCCCTTCGTCGAACGACGGGCGCCGTCGACGCGGTGCTCCTCGTCGACCGCACCGCGGGCGCCCCTTTCGATGAAGCCAGTACGAGCCTCGCGATGGACTTCGCGGAGGCGCTGTCTCGGTCGCTCGAACGCGAGCGTGACGCATTGAACGCCGCGCTTCGACTCGTCTCGAGCGAAGCCGTCGTCTCGGCCGTCCGCGAGCTCGCTACGGTCACCGAGCTCAGGCCGACTCACGAAGCCGTTCTGTCCGCCATCAGCAAGATCCATCCGATCGCGGCCTCGGCCCTCGTGCTCGTCGATGACGACGGTGACGGCGCCCGTGTCGTCGCGACCCGTGGAGGGGACCTCATCGCCCTCAGCGGCGCCCGCATCGTACTGAACGGGTCGAACGCCGAGTCCGCCGTCGCGCTGTGCATCAAGAACGGGACCACCATCCCGGCTGGGCGGTCGTGGACACCGGCCAACGGCTCCTTGCTCGGGGCCCACCTCGGTCCGCGCGTCCCCAGCGGAACGCCGGCGTTCATGATGCCGCTCAAGGTCCCAACGGGGACCATCGGCGCCGTCCTCGTCGTCGCGGAGACCGAGGTCGACGACGAAGTCGCCAGCCAGCTCGAGGCCGTGCTCAGCCAAGCGGCGGTCGCCGTGCGCCAGGTCGGCGCTATGGTCGCTCTCGAAGCCCGGGCCACCACCGACATGCTCACCGGCATCGACAACCGGGCGACGCTGATGACACGCCTCGAACAGAGCATGAAGCGCAGCCAACGCACGGACACGTCGCTGGCCGTGCTCGCGCTGGACGTGGACCACTTCAAGAAGGTCAACGACACGTGGGGACACGCGGTCGGCGACGAGGTGCTGAGGCGGGTCGGTGCCACGCTGCTCGACTGCAAACGTCTGACGGACAGCGCCGGCCGCGTCGGCGGAGAGGAGTTCGTCCTCGTCCTCGAACACACGGCGGATCAAGGGGCCCTCCTCGTGGCGGAGCGGGTCCGCAAGGCCATCGCGTCGCTCGCCTTCCAGGGCCGCACGGGGGAGTCGTTCAACGTCACGTGCAGCATCGGCGTGGCCATCGCACCGGACCACGGGAAGTCCCGGGAGGACGTTCTGCGACGAGCCGACGCGGCGCTCTACCTCGCGAAAGAATCCGGCCGAAATCGCGTCCAGCTCTTCGGACCCCGTCGCACATCGTCGGCCCCACCGGCTCCGCCCCCCGACGCGTCCCCCGACGCGTCCTCCTACGCGACCCTCGGCGCGACCCTTGACGCGACCGCGGAGCCGCCCTCCGGGCGCCAGCCTCCTGACCGCGCTGCTCCCACGACGCGCGGAGAAGAACTGTCGTCCGAACCTGCGGACGCTCTGGTCCGGCCCACGACCGAGCCCTGGGACGAGGTCCTTCCCGAGCCAGACCCGCATCGGCGAGACACCGAAGCCGACTGAGGCGCGTCGGTCCGACGTCGGTCGCGCAGCCGAAAGTGTCGATGCCGTGCGCCCTTCGACGCGGCGAACCGGATAGTTCAGTACTACCCCCGGAAGAGCAGTTGACCTCTGGCGGACTAGCCGTGATCCTAGAGGGCACTGTGCATGTGCGTTCATCGATTCTCGCCGCCGCTCCCCGT
>JADMJS010000707.1 GCA_018780435.1 Myxococcales bacterium | reverse complement strand
CCTCGGCTTAGAAGGCCGATGCTCTATCCGCTGAGCTACAGGCGCTCAAGGGAGCCGGGAGACTAGGGCGGCCCCCAGGGCTCGTCAAGTTCGAAGTTATCAAAAACGTCCTCGTCGGTGGCGCCCGGTGCGTCGTTCACACGGGCCCGCCGTTGACAGCCCCGCTCCCGCGTTCGACGCTGCGCTCATGAAGCGTACTGAGCTCTATCTCCTCCGGCACGGCACGACCGACGCCAACGTGCACGGGCTCTTCCTCGGTCGTACCGACGCGCCGTTGAATGCGCAGGGGCTCGTCGAAGCCGGGCACCTCGGGCGCCGGCTCGCGGGGATTGAGTTCGACGCGCTCGTCTCGTCCGACCTCTCCAGGGCGCGCCAGACCGCGGCAGCCATTCACGCTCACCACCCTGCCCTCGTGCTCCACATCGATCCGCGCGTGCGCGAGATGGATCTCGGCGACCTCGACGGCCGCCCGTCCACCGAGGTCGCCCGCGATGAACCGGAGCTCCTCGCCGCTTGGCGCGCCGACCCCTCGACCGTCCGCATGCCTGGCCCGTCTGGCGAGACCCTGAAGGACGTGCAGGATCGCGCCTCCGCGGCGCTTGACGACCTGGCCGACCGATTCCCGGGCGGGCGTGTGGCCGTCGTGACCCACACCTTCGTCCTCCTCTCGCTCATGTGCCGCGTCCTCGAGCTGCCGCTGAGCCGCTTCCGGCGCCTCTTCGTCGACCGCGCGAGCCTCTCCGTGGTCGATTGGCGACGGGATGACGCCGTTCTCCGACGATTCAACGAGACGGCGCACCTCGCCCTTCACCCTGCCCCGCCCGCCGAGGGCTGACGCGATGCCTCCGCTGCACCGCCCGATGACCGGCTCCGAAGTGGTCGTCGTGGCTCCCGCGAGCCTCGGCACGCCCGAGCGGATGGAGCGCGGGCTCGACGCGCTCTCGGCGCTCGGCTACTCCGTGACGACCCGCCACGGGCGCCCACCCGGCCCAAGGCATTACCTCGCGAGCGACGACACCTCACGTGCCGCCGAGCTCCTCGACGCGGTGGGCTCAGACACCGCCGGGATCATCTGGGCGCTACGCGGCGGCTACGGCTGCATCCGCACCCTAGAGGTCGCCGACCAAGAGCGCCTCTGCCGCCGCTACGCGACACATCGTCGCCCGTTCGTCGGCTTCTCGGATTGCACCGTCTTCCTCAACTGGTTCGCGCAGCGTACCGGGGTCCCGACCGTTCACGGCCCTGTCGTGACGCAGCTCCCCGAGCTCACCCCCGAGGCCGCTTCGGCGCTCAGCCGGTTTCTTTGGGGCCCCGGCGGCGGCGACGGCGCCGACGTCTTCGAGCGCCCACTGGAGGTGCTTCGCGCGGGCCACGTCACGGCCCCCATCTATGGCGGCAACCTCTCGGTCTTGACGTCGCTCATCGGGACCCCGTGGTTCCCGTCCCTCAGCGGGGCCATCCTCTTCGTAGAGGACGTCGGCGAGCCGACTTACCGCATCGACCGCTTCTTCACGCAGCTCCGCCTCTCCGGGGCGCTCGATGGCGTCGCCGGGCTCCTCTTCGGCCACTTCTCGGGCGTGCGTGGTGGCGACGCCGTCGCGCTCGCGGACCTGCAGATGGAGCTCGTAAGCGACCTCCGTGTCCCCGCTCTCCGAGGGGCCCCGTGTGGGCACGAGGCCGACAACCACCCCTTCGCAATCGGGGTCCCCGTACACCTCCACGGCGAGCGACTCCGCTACGCGCGCCCCGTCTGGGCCTCGTGACGACGGGTGGCGACAGCGCGGCCTTCGCGACGGTGCGGCGCCTCCTCGATGAGGGCGCGGGCCCTATCTATCCCGGCGCGGTCGCTTGCGTGATGGACGCCGGGCAGGTCCGGCTGCTCCACGCCGTCGGGCGCGTGCCACCGGGGCCGACGCGGCCGGACACCCAGTATGATCTGGCGTCGCTCACCAAACCCATCGCCACCTTGACGCTGGCCGCCGACCTCCTGACCTCCGGCGCGCTCGGCCTCGGCGACCGGCTCCGCGACGTCCTCCCCTGCTCCGTGGGCGACGCGACGGTCGCGGAGGCGCTCGGCCACGCGACGGGGCTGCCCGCACACCGCGATCTCTCGAGCGCCGACGGCCCCGACGCGCTCCGGGCCGCCGTGTTGTCCGAAGCGCCGCTCGCCCCGCCAGGAACGCGTACGATCTACAGTGATCTCGGCTATATGGCGCTCGGCTTCTACCTGGAGGCCCGCTTCGGGGCGCCGCTCGATGCGCTCGTGGCGCCGGCCCTCGCACGCCTCGGCCTCGCGGGGCTCCACTACCGTCGCGACACAGGCGACCCCGCCGACCGCGAGCGCTACGCCCCGACCGACGCCGGCTCGGGCTACGGGCCCGACGCCTCCCCACGGCCGGTGGGGTCCTCCGACGAGCGCCGTGGCGCCGTCCACGACGCGAACGCGGCGGCGCTCGGCGGCGTCGCCGCGCACGCCGGGCTCTTCGGCGATGCACTCAGCGTCGCGCGGTGGGCTGATCGCCTGCTCGCCGAACACGCCGCCCGGTCCCCGTTCGGCCGCACCCTCGACGTGCTATGGACCACGGGCGCCGGGCGCGACGCGTCCACCTGGCGCCTCGGCCTCGACACGCCGTCGCCCGGAGGCTCCACCGCCGGCCACCCACCTCCGGGCGCGCTGGGGCACTTGGGCTACACGGGGACGAGCGTCTGGATGGTGCCAGCACGCCGCTGGACCGTGGTGCTTCTCTCGAACCGCGTCCACGGCCGGCCCGACGCCGAGACCGCCACGGCGATGCGGCGTCTACGACCGGGCTTCCACGACGCGGTCTGGGCCGCGCTCGGCAACCGCTGACGAGGCGCGGAGGGCCCGCGTCGGACGCCGACGATGTGAGCGTTCATGGCGATCGTGGCAATCGCGAAGCGCCGGGGATAAGCTCGCGCCGTGATTGCTCCCTCACCGTCGTCGACCGATCTCGCCCGCTCCGCGCCCACTGCCGCCCCCGACGGCGCGTTCGACTACGACTTCATCATCGTCGGGTCCGGCTTCGGCGGTAGCGTCAGCGCGCTGCGCCTCGCAGAAAAGGGCTACAAAGTCGCTGTCATCGAACAAGGGCGTCGTTTCCGAACCGACGAGTTCCCGAAGACCAACTGGAACCTGAAGCGCTTCCTCTGGATGCCGAAGCTCGGCTTCCACGGGTTCATGGCGATCACGATGTTCAAGGACGTCGTCATCTTCCATGGGGCCGGCGTCGGCGGCGGCTCCCTCGTCTACGCCAACACCCACCTCGAGCCGCTCGATGGCTTCTTCACGGACCCGCAGTGGGCCCATCTCGCCGACTGGCGACGTGAGCTCGAGCCGCACTACCGAACGGCGCGGCGCATGCTCGGCTCGGTCGAATCCCCGGCGGTGTTCGAGTCCGACAAGGCGCTCAAGGCGTGCTTCGACGACCTCGGGACCGGCGACACGTTCAAGAAGCATACGGTCGGCGTGTACTTCGGCGAACCCGGCCAGGCCGTCCCCGACCCCTACTTCGGCGGCGAGGGCCCCGAACGGACCGGCTGCAACTACTGCGGCGGGTGCATGATCGGCTGTCGCGTCGGCGCCAAGAACACCCTCGACAAGAACTACCTCCACCTCGCCGAGCGGCTCGGCGCCGACGTCATCCCGCTGACCCGCGTTCGGGATGTGAAGCCGCTCGACGGCGCCCGGGGCACCACCGGCTGGCAGGTCGACGTGGAGAGCACCCGAGGCCTCCTCTTCAAGTCGAAACGGACACTTCGCGCGCGTCAGGTCATCATGGCGGGCGGCGTCCTCGGCACGCTCGGGGTCCTCCACGAGGCCAAGACCCGGGGCTCCTTGCCGGCGCTCTCGAAGCGGCTCGGCCACATCGTCCGGACGAACTCCGAATCGATCCAAGGCGTGATGCTGAAGGGGAAGGACATCTCAAAGGGGATCGCGATCTCGTCCGGGGGCATGTTGCCCGACGGCACCCACGTCGAGATCTTCCGCTACGGCGACCGCGCCGACGCCATGAGCGCGCTGACCACCGTCCACGTCGGGGGCGGTCGCCTCCCGCGCCAGCTCTACTTCCTCGCGGCCGCCGCCAAGAGGCCGCTCCACACCTTGAAGCGCCTCTTCTGGCCCGTGGGCTGGTCCCGCGGCCTCGCGGGCGTGCTCGCGATGCAGGCGCTCGACAACTCCATGCAGCTTCACTACCGCCGCCGGTGGTGGGCCCCGTGGAAGCGGTCCCTGTCGAGCGACTGGGGCGACCAGAAGCCGCCGCCCACCTTCATGCCGGGCGTCCACGATCTGACGCGGCGCTTGGCCGACAAGCTTGGCGGCGAGCCCGGCTCCGTCCTGCCGGAAGTGCTGCTCAACACGACGACCACCGCCCACATCCTGGGCGGCTGCCCCATGGGCGACTCCCCCGAGACCGGCGTCATCGACCGGCAAAATCGCGTCTTCAACTACGACGGCCTCTACGTCGTCGACGGCTCGATGATCTCGGCCAACCTCGGCGTGAACCCGTCGCTCACCATCACGGCGATGGCGGAGCGGGCGATGTCGCTCATCCCGCCGAAGGGCTGACCATCCACGCCGCGCAGGCGCGTGGCCAGCGGAGCACTCAGAAGTGAACCGGGGCTTAAACGAAAAAAGCCCCGGCAGGCGCCGAGGCTTTTTTGGAGCGGGAGACGAGATTCGAACTCGCGACGTCGACCTTGGCAAGGTCGCACTCTACCACTGAGTTACTCCCGCAGTGGCACCGACGTCGCCGCCGGTGGAGAGGGCTTATAAAGGGGGGCCGTGGCGTGGTCAAGCGAATTTTCGGAAAAATTCACGGTCCCCGTCCGAAAAGGCGGCCGAGCCAGGATGGGGTCTTGTCCTCTTGCGCAGCCGCCTGCGCTCCCGCCTCCTGGGCCCGCTGGGCGAGCTCGGCCGCTTCCGCCTCAACGATGACCGCGAGCTCGCGGGACGCCTTCGGGTGGTCGGCCTGGCAACGCAAGGTGGCTTCGAGCTCCTTCTTGTAGAAGACGAGCTGCCCCACAGTCCGCCAATAGGACGCGAGTGAATATCGGGCGTCGGCGCTATAGGGCAGCTTGGCGGCGGCGTGCTGCAGGAGCCCGCGCGCCTCCTCAATACGGCCTGGGTCCGCGCCGTTCCCGCGCGTGAGGAGTGTCCAGCCGAGCTTCAGCGAGCCGTCCGGATCGCCGGGCACGAGGAGGAGGGCGTGGCGCATGTGCTTAGTCGCGCCGTCGACGTCACCGCGAGCGAGCAACGTCGCCCCACGCTGCAAAAACGATCGCGCGAGTGACTCTCGCCGTTCGCCAATGGCGATCACCGGGATCGCCATCAGCCGGTTGAACTCGGCCTCGATCACGGCCTCGGGCTCCTGCCGCCCCGAGATCACTTTGCCGCCGGGGCTGCGCTCGCGATCGTAAGCCGCCCGGCGCGCCGGGTCGCCGAGCGCCGTGTACGCGGTCGAGAGCTCGCGGAAGACGCGTCCAGCATCGGCGCCGGGCGCGACAAGTTTCAAGCGGTCGGGATGGAAGCGTTTGACCAGGTCGAAGTAGGCCGCCTTGATGGCGCCCGGGTCGGCGTCTGGCTTTACGCCCAAAAGGCCATAGAAATCGCGCTGATCGGCGAAGCGGAGCTTCTCGGCGATGAGCTCGGTGATGAGATCGATGGGCATCGGCGCTCTCCTCTGACCACGTCGGCGAGATAGGCTCGGTGGAGACGCAAGGCGCGAGTCGGCGAAGCCGCGTCTGGGTTCCAACGACGTTGTCGTGAGCGGAGCTTTACCAGTGCGAGTGGATGGGACGCAAACGAGCGTCACATAACAGCATGAAATAAAAAGACTTTTCGCGGCGCGCTCCCGAGCATCGCCCGCCGAGTGGGAGCAGGCGGGCTCAGCGACAGCGCTGCTGAATGGAAATGGTCACGTCGTCGCAGTCGAAGAAGCCGCTGTCACAGTCGTTCAGGTAGTCCCCATAGACGCCGCAGCCCGGGATGCCGCCTTTGAAGCCCTTCTGCGTCGCGCTGCAGAAGCCGAGGAGGTCGTCCGAGCAGTTGCCGCCAGCGATGGTCGACTCGCGCTCCTGATTGCCGTCGCAGTTGTAGTCGTAACTGCCGTCCCCGCGGTGCATCGTGAACCAATTGGCTTGGCCAGGCCGCGCGATGTCGCTCTGGTCGTAGCAGTCGCCAGTTTGAAGCGAGTTGAACGGGAACGCCGGCTGGCAGAGGCATTGGAACTCGCCGGTGCCGAATCCGTCCTTGTCTTCGTCCTTGTAGAAGTTCGCGCACCCGAGAGCGCCGCTCTCGTTTTCGATGCCGTTGCAGTTCTCGTCGCCGGGGACGCAGATCTCCTGCGAACCTGGGAATGCGATGGGGTTCGTGTCGTTGCAGTCTCCGCCGTTCAGCGTGTTCCAGGGCGCCTTCGGCTCACACAAGCAGTTCTGCGTGTTCTGGTTGCCGAAGCCGTCTTGGTCGGCGTCGACGTAGAAGTAGGTGCAGTCGGCGGCGGTGTTGCCGTCGATCTGGCCGTCGCAGTCGTTGTCGATCTTGTCGCAGACCTCATGACCGTCCGGGTTCACCGCGTTGTTATTGTCGTTGCAATCGCCACCGAGGAGCGACGTGTAGGGGTAGGTCGCCGTGCAGTAGCACTTCGCGTCCGTCGTCACCCCGAACTGGTCTTGATCGGCGTCGCGGTAGAAGAGCCCACACCCGATCGTGCCGGGCTCGTCAACCGTGCCGTCGCAGTTGTCGTCGATGAGGTTGCAGACCTCGGGGGCGAGCGGGCGGATGTCCCCATTGGCGTCGTTGCAGTCGCCCCCACGGTCGGTGACGTACTCGGCGTTCGACGCGCACGCACAACGAAGCTCCGAGTTCTTGCCGTAGCCATCGGCGTCGTTGTCGACGTAGTAGACCGTGCAGCCTTTGGCGTTGTCCTCGTCGGTCTTGCCGTCGCAGTCGTTGTCGACGCCGTCGCACTTCTCTTGGACCGCCGGATTGAACGTCGCGAGGGCATCGTCGCAGTCGCCGCCCGTCGTGATCCAGCCGAAGCCCGGGCTCTCACAGCGGCACACCTCGCTGAGCACGTCACCGAAGCCGTCCTCGTCGACGTCCTGATAATACCGAGTGCACCCGAGGGCGTTGTCTTCGTCCACGTCGAGATCGCAGTCGTCGTCGATGAAGTTGCAGCTCTCGGTCGCGCCTGGGCTCACGTTGGCGTCGACGTCCGAACAGTCGCCCGTGCCCGTCGCGAAACCATCACCCGGGCTCTGGCAGAGGCATTGACCGACGCCGATCCCCCAGAGGTCGCCGTCTTCGTCGGGGTAGTAGCGGACGCAGTCGGCCGACGTCGGTCCGTCGGTCGTCCCGTCGCAGTCGTCGTCCACACCGTTGCAGACCTCGAGCTCCGGGCTCCGCGCCGTGCATTCCGACAGCCCGGCCGTGCCACAGCCGCGTTCCCCGGCGCAGCGGCCGAAGTCGTTGGTCACGCCACATTCGGTCTCGAGCGAGAGCGTCATCGCCCGTTCGTTGCAGCCGCACGCGCCATACTCCTCAGGCGCCGCTCCCGTCGGGACACACTGACGAGCGCCGTCGCCGACGTCATCACAGCGGAAGCCCTCGGGACAGCTCGTGTCGTCGACGCAGCTCACCCCGCAGTAACGCCCCGCATCCCCATGGTCGACACAACGCGCATCCGGGTCCGTCGTGGCGCTTCGACAGTCGTTGTCGGCTCGACAAGGCCAGCAGAGTCGAGCGGTCCGGAAGACGCAGATGTAGGCGACGTCGGCGCCCGTCGCGCTGACCGGACGGCAGACCCAGCCGTCGGGACAGGTCGAGAAGCAGGTCTGGGAGCAGACGCCGCCCGCGGTGGCCCCTTCGACGCACCAATCGCTGTTGCAGTCGTCGTTCGATTCACACGGCCACCCGAACTCGCCTTCGAGGATGGGCTGACCGACGTCTTCCTTCGGAATATCGAGGGACACGATCTCGGTGTCGTCTGGGCCACCGCTCTGGTCGGGGAGCGGCGTGACGCTGCCATCCTTGCTGGTCACGGTGTCGGGTCTCACGACCGTCACGGCGCGCTCCGGCTCGGAGGGACAGCCGATGACGCCGGTCGCCGTCAAGGCGGCGAGGAGCCCCGCGTGGACGAGGCGGATTCGAGCTGACGATCGGGCGGTGGACATCACCTCGAAGCATACCCGAACTCCGCGCCTCGGAAGGGCCTTTTGAACGAATTTTGGCGTTCCACGGGATGCTCCGAGACGACGCGCACAACCGGAAGGCCCACCGCGGCACCTGCTTCGAAATCGGCCGCCGGGAGCCTCTTCCCCCGAGCTCGGGAGATAGCCTGATCACGAGGAGTCGGGCGGTCAACCAAGCCCCGCATGTCTCGCCGAGCAGCGAGCGGCTTGACGACGAACGTAGTGACGTTGGAGGTTCGAGTCGATGAACGCGCCCCCCGGAAAGCTCTCTTCCCCCCCTCGCACGCTCGCCTTACTGGCACCTTTCCTCTTCCTGGGCGTCGGCTGCTCGGCCTTCGACTTCGAGATCGAGGACAGCACTGACGAGGTGGTCCTCGCCGGCAACCCGGGCCTCTACGCCGTCGGCCAGCCCTTGCCGCCCGACCTCATCCCGGACACCACCTTCGAGTTCGAGCTCGGCCAAGAACCCGCGGGCGTCTACCTCCACGAGGCCGTGCTTCGCCTGACGCCGACCGTCCCCACGGCGACGCTCGTCGAGCACCCCTTCGCCTTTGTGAGCGGCATCGACCTCATCGTCGTCTCGACGAAGGCGGGTTCGACCCTGGCGCCCCTCGCCCTCGCGACGCTCAGCGGCAACCCGGACGGTCAACAAGTGCCCCTCGCGGTGACGGGCGAGAACCTCCTGCCCTACGTGCGCGAGGGCTTCGAGCTGCAAAGCGAGCTCAGGGGACGTATCCCAGCGTCGGACTTGAGCTTTAGAGTCGATTTGGTCATCGGGGTCGACGTCTTGTGATGGCGAGAGCCGGCGCCATTCGGCCTGCGAAATGCGCCAAAGAGCCCGACTTTCGAAGTTGACACCCCCGGGGGCCGCTCGTACAACACGCCGCCATGTACGAG
>JADMJS010000209.1 GCA_018780435.1 Myxococcales bacterium | reverse complement strand
AGTGGTAGCGCTCGAGGAGCTCGAGGACGTTCGGGTCGAGCTGCTTTCGTCGAAAGCCGTTCTCCTCGCAGGTCTCGGCGATGAAGGCCTCCACCAACATGGGGATGTCCTCGACGCGCTCGCGGAGCGACGGGCTGCGCAGCGGGACCACGTTGAGCCGGAAGTAGAGGTCCTCGCGGAACTCGCCCTTCTCGACCTCGGTCTTCAGGTCCTTGTTGGTGGCGCTGAGCACGCGAACGTCGACGGTCATCGTCCGCTCGCCGCCGACCCGCATGAACTCGCCGGTCTGGAGGACGCGAAGAACCTTGGCCTGCGCGGACAGCGCCATGTCCCCGATCTCGTCGAGGAAGATGGTGCCACCGTGCGCCACCTCGAAGTGACCGCGCTTTCGGGCGACGGCACCTGAGAACGCGCCTCGCTCGTAGCCGAACAGCTCGCTCTCGATGAGGTCCTTCGGAATTGCCGCGCAGTTCACCTTGACGAAGGGACCATCCCGACGCGCGCTGTGCTCATGTACCGAACGCGCGATGAGCTCCTTGCCGCTCCCGTTCTCACCCGTGATGAGCACACGGGCCTTCGAGGGCGCCACCTTCTCGATCTCGCGGTAGAGCTGCTGCATCACGGGAGCCCGCCCGATCATTTGGAAGCGGCTCGGGCTGTCCCGACGTAGCCGCTCCATCTCGTACTGGAGCTGGACGCGTTCGAGCGCGTTACGGACCGTGATGAGGACGCGGTCCCGGTTCAGCGGCTTCTGGAGGAAGTCGAAGGCGCCCAGCCGGGTCGCCTCCACGGCGTCGCTCAGGGTCGCGTGGCCGGAGATCATGATGACGTCGGTCTGTTCGTCCCGCCCGGCGATCTCGCGCAGCGCCTCGAGGCCATTCATGCCGGGGAGGCGCACGTCGAGGATGACCAGATCGGCTCGCTCCGCGTCGAGGAGCGCGATCCCGTCTTCGGCGCTACCCGCCGTGCGGACGGCGTAGCCCTCACCCTCCAAAATGAGCGAGAGCGAATCGCGAATGGGGCGCTCGTCGTCGATGACGACGACCCGAGGGCGTCTACGGTCTACGTCGGGAGCCCTGGTCTCTGAAGCCACGCGTCATCTCCTCGTTCAGCGAGGTCCGTCCCTGGACGGGCCGGCCTAGACGCTGCGGTTCTACCACGCGCTGCGGCCCACGGCGATGTCGCGGAGGCCCCAGCGATGTCGCGGAGCCGGGGGGAGGAACTCAGAGCCCGTACGCACGCGCGGGAGCGGGCGCCACGCCGGGGTGAAAGGGACGCTGGTGGCGTCGGCCGCGGTTCTGCATGGCCCGTATCTCGCTCGACACGCGCGACGCACCCCAGACCGTCACGACGGCGCCATCCGGGGAGTCCTTCGACACGACGCGGAACGTGCGGCCATCGCGATCGTAGGTGAAGGTCGCGATCCGCTTGTGTTCGTTGACGAAGTAGCCCTTGCAACGGAATCCGTTCAGCGGGGTGTGGAAACGGTAGGCGTCGAAGTGCTCGCGGATGGTGTCCTCCCATCGCGCTCGCGTGCGGAGTACACGGTCCTCTCGGACGCCTTGGTCGTCGACCATGGTCGTCTCCTGAAAGGGCGAATAGTGGCGGCGCAGGTAGTCCTCCAGGGCCAGCCGCGTCGGATCGGACGGGTTCGTGTCCTCTTGAGCGGCCGCGCTCCCGGTCGCCACGAGCGCGGCTAGGAGGAGGAAGCGGGCACCGATTCGGCGAGTGGTGGTGCCCGTGGGCGTGAAGGTCAGCATCGTCTCTCCTGGCTCTAGCGAGGCGCGACCCCGTACCACGAACGGCGGGGGGCACAGCCATGTTGGTCAACGCATGCGCGTCTGGCAAGGTTCCATGCCCAGTTGGACTGGCATGAACCCGCGCCGCGTTCTGACGGCCGCCACGGGCGAAATATTCCCGCTGACCTGGTGCTACCGCGACAATCGTCATCGTCCAGCCCGTTCGTGCCCCGAGACGCCTCGTTGGCGAGCGTGGGTCATCTTCCCGTGACGGCATAAATCGGCTAGCTTCGGCCCGTGCTCGGTGCCGCTGCTCGGTGCTGCTGTTCGGTGCAGCAGTACTCAGCTCCCGGCGGGTGTCTGGAGGGTGTCTTGAAGCGGATTTTGTCACTGATGACGGCGGCGACCCTGCCGGTCGCGTTCTTCCCCGGCTGCACCAAGGAAGAAGACACCTGCGCCTCGTGGCTCGACCAGTTCCAACGGCACAAGAAAGAGAAGCAGGCGATCGAGAAGCTCGCCGAGCTCCAGTGCAAGGACGCCACGCCCGCGCTCGACGCCGCCTGGGGCGACTCGCTCTACCAGCGCGAGCTTCTCGACACCGCGCAGAAGCTCGGTGCGAATGAAGGCACCTTGAACCTCGTTCGACGCGCGCTCACCGAAGTCGAGTTCGCGCCGATCGCGCTGCCGATCTTGATCCAGTGGAAGGTCCCGGACCTCCAGCAGATCGTCACGAGCGTCATTCAATCTCCAAAGCTCGTCGCGGCGCGCCATCAGGCGGTGGAGGCGCTGATCACCCATTGCCTCAAGAAGGCCGACGGCACGCTGGACGGCCTCGCTATCGACACGCTCATCTGGGTGGCTGGTCAGGACGCCACCGACCAGGGGCTCGAGACCAACAACCTCGCCTTGAAGCAGCTCGAGGCGCTCCCATGGTCGACGCTCCCCGCCGAGAAGGCGACGGCAGCGGCCCAGAGCTTCTTGAGGGCGCTCTATCTGCAGGATGGCCGCGGGGGGTCGGTCCAGATGACGGCCCGCCTCGCCTTGCGCGCCATCGGCGACGCCGCCGTCGACCCCCTGCTCGCCGCGTACAGCGGGGACGACAAGGATCTGATGGAGTTCGCCGAGACCCGCGGGATCCCGCGCTGGCGTTTTACGAGCGGCCACGAGCTCGTCGAGCTCCTCTGGGACCTCGGCAGCGCCAAAGCGACCAAGCCGCTCGTGGCATCGATCGGCATCAGCCTCGAAGCGCCCCCAGACGTCGCTCGACTCGACGAGGAGCAGCAGACGGAGTGGATACGGGCGAACCAAAACCGGCTCGCCACCATCGCCCTCGTCGCGGGTGCCCTCCCCTCGGACGAGGCCGTCAATACCGCCGTCGAGATCCTGAGCCGCAAGGAGATCCCGCTCGACGCCGCTCAGTTCATCAACGCCGGGCTCGCGCTTGGCCTCACCGGCTCCAAGGCGTCGCAAGACGGGCTGTGGACCTTCTTCAGGACGGGCGACGACGTCCTCGTGCCGAAGCGCGTGAAGGTTGACGAGCTACGCGCGCTCGTGGAGGCCGAGAAGGACCTGGTGAAGCGCACCGAGCTGAGCACCGAACACGACAAGATCCTCGACGAGATCGCCGTCGCCGAGACGGAGAAGGCCCGCTGGGTGAAGAGCCTCGCCGTCGCCCTCGACGAGTCGGCGCTCGAGACCTTCAAGACGGAGATCGTCGACGTCGCCAAAGGGCCGCTCCAAAGCGCCGGCCGCGAAGCCCTCGCTCGGGGCTACTTCGACGCCGTGACCGAGTGCAAGAGCGATCCGGCCTGCTACACCAAGATCATCACCGACATGAAGGGGCAGCTCTCGACCATCCCCGACGCCATCGTGAAAGCGGGCGAAGGCAAAGACGAGGGGAAGAAGAAGCTCATCGAGGAGACCAAGCCCATCACGGCCTCCGTCACTGCGAAAGAGGAGGAGCTTGGGAAGAAGTCGGAGCTCCTCGTCCGGATGCGGGCGGACTTCGAGGAGGCCAAGAAGTCACCTGCCAAGCTGAAGGAGCTGGGTAAGAGGACGGTCCAAGAGGTCGCCGACGCCTACAACGCGGAGCTCGAAGCCTTCAATCTCGGCAAGGCCGAGCTCAAGGCGCTCTTCGAGAGCCGCAACGCCGTCATCGCCAAGCTCGAGCCGCTCGACGAGGCGCTCGTCAGCGCGCAATCCAAGCTCCATCGCATCGAGAAGGCCGCCATGATGCTCGGACGTTTCCCGGCTCACCGCGCGGAAGCGGTGAAGGCAATCACGGGCGTCTTCGGCGAACCGCTCTCCCCCGAGCACCAGGGCTTCTTCCAGCAGTTCCGTCAGTGGTCGCTCATCACACTCGACCGCATCGCGACCAAGGACGATATCCCGCTCCTTGAGATGCTCCGGAGTGTGGAGAACAAGGAGGGGCAGACGGTCACCTACTCGTCGATACGCCTCGACGCCCTGATTACGCGGCTGAAGCGCACGCACTGATCCGGGCCCCTCATACGCTTTACTCCGTAGTCCCATGACTGTCCCGCTCCGTCCCAAAATCGGACACTTCAAGGTCGAAGTGGGACAGTCGAGCCAATGATTTCAGTCGGTTGAGCGTGGCACGACGCCTGCTCATGGATGCCCTCAAGGGAGGTCATCCATGCCTACGTTCGTCGTCCGCTCGGTTTCTCGACTCTTTTGTCATTGGTTCGCGCTCCTCGTTGTCGGCGCCGTCGCCGCGGGGTGTTTCGAGCCGGACTGCCCACCCGGCCAGCAATGCAAGACCAATGACGGCTGTGACGGGCCCGAGTGTGGGGCGTCGGCTGCGCCGCGAGCATGTCCGGGAGCGGTGCCGAACACCCTGGTCCTGAACGAGATCCTCAGCAATCCAGGGGGCGTCGACACGAACGACGACGGCGACATCGACGCGCTCTCGGACGAATACGTCGAGGTACTGAACCTCTCGGGTGACCCGATCTCGACCGGCGGAGTCTCGCTCGTCGTCGGCGATCGGACGCGTTTCGTCTTCGATGGTCGATGCCTCGGTCCGGGTGAGTCACTCGTGGTCTGGGGTGGTGGTCGGTCCGTGCCCGTGCTCGACGGCAGCATCGGGATCATCAGTACGGAGTCACTGCGGCTCGCGAACGACGGAGTCCCGGTGAGGCTGTTCCGGGACGGTGACACGCTCCTCGACGAGGTGCAGGTCCCGGCCGGGTCGCCGGCCGAGTCGTGGGTGCGGGCGCCGGACGGCACGGGCACCTGGGCCGCGCACCCGGGGGCACTCGATGGCCCACCTCGACTCTCCCCGGGCCGCTGCGTTGACCACCTCGCCTTTCCCGGGTGTCTCACGCGGTCCACCACGTCCGTCGCCCTCGGCGCGCCGCCGGAGCCCGAGTGCGACCGGGCTGAGTACAGTGAAGTCGTCCTGAACGAGGTGCTCGTCAACCCTGGCGGCGGCGACCCGAGTGGCGATGGGGTCCCCGACAACCGTCGCGACGAGTTCGTAGAGCTGATGATCGTCGGGCAGGAG
Source organism: Myxococcales bacterium (assembly GCA_018780435.1). Lineage (GTDB taxonomy): Bacteria > Myxococcota_A > UBA9042 > SXOO01. The sequence continues at coordinate 3,844 of JADMJS010000209.1, read as the reverse complement.
CCGCGTTGGCTAGACGCACTGCAGCTCTGGGTCGGCACGAACCAACGAGCGGTGATCCACACGGGGTGCCTCGAGCCTGGAACGGTCATCACGATCTTCAGTGGGCACGGCGTCGTCCCGGCCGCGGACTGGGTCGGTCCCCTCTTCGTGTCCGAGAGCCCGCTGGCGCTGTCCAATGAGTTCACGCGGATCGAGCTGTGGCGCGACTTCGAACGTTACGATCGGCTCGATGTTTACGCCGCCCCAGACGGCGTCTCGGTCGCCCGGTTTCCCGACGGTGAGGGCGATTTCCGCCCTCACACGCAGATTCCCGGCGGTCGACGCTGGTCGCCCGGCGCCTGCACCAACGGCGGCCCTGCCGCGATCGGATGCGCGGTGCGATGAACCGATACTCGCCATCGGCCCGCCACGGGGGTAAGGTCGCCTCATGAGCCGAGACTATGAGAGCCTCTACAAGGCCGTCCCCATCTTCCGGAGCCTGTCGCCATCCGAGATGGACGAGATCGTGGCGATTAGCCGCCTCTTCCGAGCCCCTGCGGGCACGGTCGTCCTGATGGAGGGCCAACAAGGAAAGGGGATGTACGTCGTCGTCCAAGGTCGCGCGTCGGCCCGGATGCGCCTCTTTCAAGGAGACGACGCCCACCTCGGGACCCTGGAGAAAGGCGACGTCTTTGGCGAGCTGTCGCTCATCGACAACCAGCCGGTCAGCGCCACCGTCACGGCGGTGACGGACTCCATTCTCTACTTCGTCGACCGGGCCCAGCTCAGCGAGCTCCGCAAGGCGCTGCGCCCAGCCGCCTTCAAGCTCCTGAGGGCGCTCGCGCCGACCATCTGCGAGCGGCTCCGCCAACTGAACGCCCGGATCGAGGACATGTTCAGCCAACCGGAGATCCACCTCCGGCTGATGGAAGACCGCTATCGCCACCTCGCTCAGGACGGCGCCCTCGAAGCCCCCCCGACCACCATCCCCCCACGCTCGGACGTGTTGGAGCTCCCCGTGCGGCCGGGGGACGACCCCAACTTCGTGAAATCATGAACGACGAAAAGCTTATCGAAGGACTCACTGCGTTCGTCGACCTGACTCAGCGCGAGCGGGAGACACTGCTGGCGATCTTCCAGCGTCGTGACTACGACACGGGCGAGGTCCTCTGCCGCGAAGGCGATCGTCCCTTCACGTTCTTCATCCTGTGTCGCGGCACCGTGGAGGTGCTCAAGTCCGTGCGCGACGGCGTCAACGAGAAGCTCGGCGAGCTCACGCGTGGCTCGATGATCGGGCAAGTCTCGCTCATCGACGGCAAGCCACGGTCTGCCACGGTGCAGGCGATGACGGCCGTTACGACCCTCGAGTGCTCACGCGACGACTTCGACCGGCTCTTCAACGCCGGTAGCCCCTTCGCGTTCAAGGTGCTCGACCAGATCGTCATTCACCTGTCGCGCCGTCTCAGGGACGCCAATCGCCAGCTCTATTCGCTGTACTCCCGGCCGACAGAGACCATTCTGAAATTGCACGCGGCATGTGTAGATATTCAACGTATACTGGATGACTCTCACACCAGCTCGGATGACATCGAGATTCGGCCCATCTTCGGGGCTGTCGATGAGGCAGGCGGCGCCACGTGACCACGGAAGCACCCGCGGCGGCGGCAGAGGTCGAGCTCGACACCAGCTACGAACCGAGCGGCATCGAGATCACGCCGGGCATGCCGATCTGCCAGACCGATCTGCCCCTCGATTGGTACCAGCGTGAGTTCAAGCCCTACGCCGAGGAGTACCTCGCGCTCCCGAATCGCCATCCCGAGACCGTGCTCCCGTGGATGGACAGCATCATCGAGCCCGCGTTGAAGCACTTCGGGCAGGACCTCATCCTGCTCGCTCACTTCTACATGGGCGGCGAGATCGTGAAGCTGGTCGAACGGTACGGGGGCCGCATCGCCGACAGCTACCAGCTCGCCCTCGAGACTCGGAAGAACCCCGGCACGCGCTACTTCGTCGAGTCGGCGGTCCACTTTATGGCGGAGTCGATCGCCATCTTGAAGCACCCGCACCAAGAGGTCTTCATCACCAACCCGCGCAGTGGGTGCACGATGGAGATGATGGCGAAGGATCACCTGCTCCTGCCCGTCTACGCCGAGCTCGAAGCGCGTTACGGGCGCGAGATCGTGGTCGTCGCCTACATGAACACGTCGGGGCGCATCAAGGCGCTCTCTGGGCGCACGGGCGGCGCGGTCTGTACCAGCTCGAACGCGCGCCATGTGCTGGCGTGGGCCCGCACCCAGGGCAAGCGGGTGTTCTTCGTCCCCGACCAGCACCTCGGCGAGAACTCGGCGGCGGCAGTCGGGATCCCGAAGGAGAAACAGTTCGTCTGGCCCGGCCCCAAAGAGCGCCCCGGCTTGCGCTTCGCCGATCTCTCGCCGGCCGACCAGGCACGCTGTGACGGCGCCGAGCTCCTCCTCTGGGGCGGCTACTGCGGCGTTCACACGGTCTATACACCTGAGCAGGTCGCATGGTGGCAAGCGGCTGGGTATCGCGTCGTCGTCCACCCCGAGTGCCCAAAGCCCGTGGTGGACGCGGCCGACGGGCACGGATCGACCAACTACCTCTGGGACCAGGTGAAGAAGGCATCTCCGGGGGCCAAGATCGCCATCGCGACCGAAGGCCACTTCGTCAAGAACGCGCGAGCGCTCGCAGAGACGCTCGGAGTCACCGTGGTCAACATGGCCGACATTCCCGACCCCGCATATGGCGTCCATGGGTGCGGCTGCGCGACCATGAGCCGCAACGATCCCCCCCATCTCGTCGCTATCCTCGACCTGCTCTATCGCGGCAAGGCGCCCGATCTGAACCGCGTCGAAGCGGGCGACGCCGTGAACGAACGCACGGGCCACCGCGAACGCCTGAAGCCCGAGGCCCGGGAGCGACTCGTCGCCGACGCGCGGGCCGCTCTCGAGCGGATGATCGCCATCGTGGAACGCAGCGGCTGAGCCCATGCCGGAGCTCGTCGAAGTCGAGGTAGCCCGTCGTCTCCTCGACGCGCAGACGGCTGGCGCCACGCTCCTGCAGATCGTGCCGGGCGCCGGCACGATCGTGGCCGGCCTCGACGTGCGAGTCGAAGGCGTCCCGATCCGCCGCTGGGTGCGCAAAGGGAAGCTCCTCGGCGCGCCCCTCGGCGTGGAGTCAGCCGAGCAACCCTGGCTCCTCTGCCACCTGGGCATGACGGGCAAGTGGGTGAGCGACCTCGGCCGCAAGCACGAAAGAGCCCGCCTCGAGACCTCGCAGGGCGCGGTGGCTTTCGTCGATCCGCGCCGCTTCGGATGGTTACGCGTGGCGTCGGCGGCCGAAGCCCGAGCCGCGTGGAGCGCCATCGGCCCCGACGCGTGGCACGAGCCGCTGTCGCCGGACGGGCTCTTTGACGCGCTCTCACGCCGCCACGGCCCGCTGAAACAAGTCCTCATGGACCAGCGACTCATCGGGGGCCTCGGCAATATCGCCGTGGTCGACATCACCTTCATGGCCGGGCTCCATCCGCACCGCCCCGCCTCTCGATGTTCGCTGTCAGATTGCGCAGCGCTCGTGGGCGCCACGCGCCGCCATCTCGAGCGCCTCTTCGCCCTCCACGCGGACGGCGAGATCACCTACCTCTCCGAAGGCGGTGAGAGCCCCGGCCTCGTCTACGGCAAGGACGGGAGCCCCTGCCCTCGTTGCGGAGCGACGCTGGTCTTGGAGCGCCTTCAAGGCCGGCCGACCGTCTACTGCGGTGGCTGCCAGCGCCCGTAAGGGGAGCCGCCGGCGGGCCCAATTGGTGAGCGAAGCGAGCCCACCGTTGGCCAGCGCCGCGCCACCGCCG
>JADMJS010000669.1 GCA_018780435.1 Myxococcales bacterium | reverse complement strand
GGCTGAGCGAGCTACAGCACCCGACTGCCGACGAGACCCACTCCGCATACTCGGCGGGCTCACAGTTGGCGTCAGGCTTCGGCGACTCACTATCGCCGAAGAGCACCGGCGAGATGACGTCGAGGAGGCCGTTGCGGTCGACGTCGGCGAGCGCGAAGTAGCCGTGGGGGTTCAATGGCAGGGCCAAGCGGCTGCCGAAAAGTCCGTTCCCGAGGCCCATGATCACGCCACCGAACGAATCGTCCTCTTGAAGCTCGCAGAACTCGGTGCGCAGCGGCCAGCGAAAGGCGACGTCCTCGATGCCATCGGCGTTCACGTCCACGAGTTCGACGGAGAGGCCGTACGGCGGGTATGAGTTCGCATCTCCGACCGACGTCGGGCTCAGAATCAACCGATCGAATGTTCCGTCGCAACGACTGATGAGGGTCGACGGAAATGGACCGAACAAGATCAAGTCGTCACATCCATCGCCGTCGACGTCATGGGCCAGCTTCTGCCACTCGCCCCCAGCCAGCAGCGCCTTTTGGCCGTCTGAGCCCCAAGGAATGAGCGTCGGCTCCTTCCCGTACGAGGACGTTCGCTGCGCAGCCGCCGGTCGCATCACTTCGAACACCCCAGGGCTCGTCTGCATGATCGCGATGGAGACCGGTTGACTCTCGTACTGCGGATAGGGGCCCCCGTCGATGACGAGGATGTCCAGCCTGCCCTCGCCTTCCAGATCGAGGATGTTCATGTCCGCATCGAAACCCTGCACGTCTGTCGTATAGAGCACGACGTCGAGCGTACCGTCGGACTGGCCCACCTCGATGCTCAGGCCGGCGTCGCTCGTGAGCACCCGGTCGAGGAGCCCATCTCCCGTCAAGTCGCCCACGAAGCTCACGGCGTGCGCTGGAAAGGGATTCTGGAGCCACTCCCAGGTGGGAAGATCGCCCGCCGTCCCGGGGGTAACCAGAAGGATCTCGTCAGTCGCTCGCCGATAAGAAACGAGCTCTGGGACGCCGTCGGCATCGAGATCGCGGCGACGAAGCGTGGTGAGCTGTTCCTTGTACTCGAGCTCCGGCAACCAGGGCACCTTGGTGAAGGTGAGGTCACCGTCATTGATGAAGAGATCACCATTGAGTACATCGTCGAATCCATCGGAGTTCAGGTCCTCGAGGACGAGTCCGGCCATCGTGAGCTTGCCCGTCCCGAGGATCGACATTCCCACCGTAAAGCCGCCCGCCCCGTCCGCTAGTGCGAACGACCCTGCCCAGTAGCTGCCCACATACACATCGTCGACACCGTTTCCATCGATGTCTCCGAGCGCCGCAGAGACTCCATACAAGTCGTATCCATCCAGAATAACACTCGCATCAGACCACGATCCACTTGCATCCATGCTGCGGAACGTGACCTTGTAAGATCCGAATGCCACAAGCCCCGTCACGCCTCCAGAGTCGTAGGGAAACCACTCTCTTATGCTGCTCGTATTGAGGTTCACACATGGAGGGGTCTCCAGCTCGTCCGTGAATGTCGCGGGCCCGTTCGGCCCGAGCTGAAAGAAGCATTGCGCTGGAGGCAGAATGTCCTTCAGACCGTCCGAATTCAGATCATGAGCAGGTCCAAACGGCACATGCCCACCGGGTCTCACCACGCGGAAGCTTGGTTCCACTAGTGGCGAATCCCCTGTCT
>JADMJS010000193.1 GCA_018780435.1 Myxococcales bacterium | reverse complement strand
CCGAAGTCTGGCTCCACACCGACGTCACGGTCACCATCCCTGCGTCCAAGGCCGCGTCGCTCGCCTTCGACGCCGTCTTCGCCGTCATGGCCGACGTCGAACGCCTCGCTAACGAGTGGTAGCTCTTCTTGGCCGGGCTGAAGCGGGGGCGAGCCACCTCGTCGTGTAGGATGGCGGGCTCGAGGTGTCCATGGTCGCTCCCGCGCTTGTCATTCCCCGTGCTTATGGTGTCGCCGTTTCGATCGCGTTGGCTATCTCGGCGTGCACCGACGACGCAAGTCACCGCGAGCTGCCGAGCACGTCGGGGTCCGATGCCGACACGAGCGCCCCGGACGTCATGGTCCCAGGCTCCATTGTGCTGATTCGCGAGGACACGTTGTTGGGCGGCGAGGCAGGGCTCCTCGCCGCGGGCTTCTTGGACGTGGTGTTCTCCATGGCCGGCAATCGGCTCGTCTACCTCACGAACGCGTCGTCGTCGTGGGGCGCCGGTGGAAGCACGCTCGACGCGCCTGCAGTGAGCATTGTCGGCACCCCCGACGACACCGGGTTCGTCGCCGTTGACCAGACCGGCACTTGGTACCGCTTCGTCTTCGACCAGCGTACGACGCAGCCGGGCCTCGTGGCGCATCGGCTCGCGGTAGCGGGCGAGTTCATCTACGGCGCTGTTGGCGCGGCGGGCGTCGCTCGGGCGCCCGTAGATCTCTCGGCGGCGCCGGCGGTCGTCGCCTCTCCGGCCGGGGTGCTCGATCTCCACATCTTCGACGACGCGAACTGGCTCGTCGCCCGCGGCGAGGCCGGCGTGGCGGCCACTCTGCACGGTTCGGCAGGCGAGGAGCTGACGCTTGGCTTTCCGGTTCGTCGTCTCGTTCCGGCTGTCACAACCGCTGGGCAGTCGGGACTCATCGGCGTAGGAGCCGGGGGCCTCGCTTGGCTCTCAGCCGCGCCAGGCGCCGTCTCCAAGCTAGGCGAGGTTGCGCTGGACGGCGACTGCCAGGACGCTACGCAGGTCGGCGAGACGGGCCACCTGATCGTCGCGTGCGGCGACAGGCTCCACGATGTGGACGCCCGCGATCCGAGCGCGCTCGCTCTCACGGGTTCGAGTGTTCTCAGCGCAGGCAAGGCGCTCGGCGTCCTCGACTACGGTGACTTCGTGTTCGTCCGAGGGACGACCGAGGTGATGCAGGTGGCGCTCGACCTGTAGCGGCGACGAGAGCCACTTCCGGTCCAGCGCCACTTCGCCCGGCAGGAACTTGTCGTCGAGCATCTGGCGAGCATCTTCACCAGTACCTCGTCCGGCCCCCATTCCGAGCACTGCTGTCAGCTAGTTCTTCCCGCGAGATACTCCCCGAGCATGACTGACGGGGGCTTGTCGGCGTTTACGGCAGCTTTTGTGGGGCGTAGCCCTCCAGCGCTATCGCGCCTTTCACCGCCGACAGGGAACCGGTCAAGCCGGCTGGCCAATCCACGAGCACGCCGTGCCCGGTGGTCGGACTCATCACCACGTCGAACTGCATCTTGCCGGCGCGATTCCGAGCACTGCTGTCAGCGAGATCGTCTCGACAGCTCCGCCGACACGCCCTACTCGCCCTATATCCCCGGCCGCACCGAACTCGGCGACGCCATCCAGCTCTCGACGCGCGACGGTCGCGCGGTCCCCATCGAGTCGCTCAGCCACGTGGTGCGCCTCCTCGGCCGCATCCACTACCGCGTGCGCCGGCTCATCGTGCCGGAGACCGTCTACCGCGCGTTGCCCGAGTCCGTTATGGCGCAAGGCCACGACGAGCTCGCACAGCCCGAGCTCCCCTTCGATCTCCCGTAAAACCCTTGTCCTCTCGCCGTAGCCAGCGCAGGGTAGGGCGCCATGACGCCAGGGCGTTACCTCACCACCGCTGAAGCCGCCGTCCGCGCCGGGGTCACCGCCAAGACCATCTCGCGCTGGGTCGACGCCGGCGTCCTCTACGCCGTCTTCACGACCGGCGGCCACCGCCGCATCGAGCTCTCCCACCTCGACGCCTTCCTCGAGACGCGTCGCAGCCTCTTCGCGACGTCGCCGGACCACCACGCCGTCGTCGTCGTCGCCAGCGGGCGCGGCGCCTTCGTGCAAGCGCTCCAGTCGGTCGTCGACCGACGCCGCCTCGGGAGCCGTCTCCACGCGGCCGCGTACCCCTTCGAGCTCGGCGTCCTCGTGGGGCGTGAGCGGCCCTCGCTCGTCATCATCGACGAGGCCGGCTTCGGCGGCTCCGCGAGTGAAGTCGTGAGCGTGCTCCGTAGCCCGTCCGTCCTCCCGCGCTCCCCGCGCATCGTCCTCGTCACGGAGACCCCATGGACCTTCCCCGACCGGCCGGACGCCATCTTCTCGGCCGCCGATCCGTACACCCCGGTACGCGCCCTCGACTGACGTCGGGTCTCGGCGCCGTCGTGTGTCTCGTGACGCTCGCGGCAACCCCGGCCCGCGCCGAGTGGGTGAGCCGCACCGAAGTCTGGCTCCACACCGACGTCACGGTCACCATCCCTGCGTCCAAGGCCGCCTCCCTCGCTTTCGACGCCGTCTTCGCCGTCATGGCCGAGGTCGAACGCCTCGCTAACGAGTGGAAGCCGGAGTCGCCCATCGGCGCCCTGAATCGGTCGGCGGGTGGCGACGCCGTCGTGCTGCCCCCCTCGGTGTTCGCGCTCCTCGACGCCTCCCGAGACCTCGCCGTGAAGACCGGCGGCGCGTTCGACCCCACCTGGGCGGCGCTCTGGGGCCTCTACGACTTCGACGCGGGGCGCTTCCCGGATCACGCGACCCTAGCCGCTCGCGTCGCGCTCGTGGGCCATGAGGACCTTGAGCTCGACCGCGCCCACTCGAGCGCCCGCCTTCGCCGCCGCGGAATGGCCGTCGGCCTCGGCGGCATCGCCAAGGGCTGGGCGCTCGACCGGGCTCGCGACCAGCTCTATGCCCTGGGCCTGAATGACTTCCTCCTCGTCGCCGGTGGGCAGGTCACGGCGTCCGGAAGCAAAGCGGGTGCTCCCTGGAAGGCGGGTCTCCGCGCCCCGAGGGGCAGCCCCGACGACCTCTTCGCCGTGCTCCCACTGCCCGTGGGCCAGCGGTCGTCGTCGCTCTCGACCAGCGGCGACTATGAACGTTTCTTCATCAAGGACGGCGTGCGTTACCACCACATCCTCGACCCCACGACGGGGCGTCCCGCGCGTGGACTTCAGTCCGCCTCCGTCGTCGCACCGAGCGGCACCGACGCCGACGCGCTCTCGACGGCGGTCATGGTGCTCGGGAAGGACGCTGGGCTCCGGCTCATCGAGTCGCTACCGGGCGTCGGGGCCGTTCTGGTGGACGCCGCGGGCACTGTCCACGTCTCGAAGCGGCTGGCGACTCACGTGCAGGTGCTCGACACCGTACGCTGAAATGAGCACAGCCCGGCCCCCACAAGAGGGGCCGGGCCGTAGGGCGACTTACCGCCCGTCAAGAGTTGCCGGGGCGGCGACCAGCGTTCACCAGTCGCCGTCCAGGTTTCGAATCACAGCTCGCAGGCGGTCGCCGTCTCCCCCGCGCCGAGGTAGATGATGTCGCCTTCGCCAGCGCCACAATCGAGGGGCGTGTCCGTGGCGGCGCCGCCATCGAGGGTGTCGTCCCCCGCGTCGCCGTTCAGGATGTCGATACCTGCACCACCGAAGAGCTCGTCGGCGCCGGCGCCACCATTGAGCGTGTCCGCGTCGCCACCACCGTCGATGACGTTGTTCCCGTCGTTGCCGGTGATGTCGTCGGCCGCGCTGCCGCCGAGGAGACCTTCCACGTCGGCCTGCACGTCGTCCGCCTCGCCCGACTCACCGTCGTCGGCCGCTGCGCCGTCCATGGTCACCAGCAGGGCGACCGTACGACCCGAGTAGTCGACCGTATCCGTACCTGCTCCGCCGGCGAAGGTGTCCGAACCACTGTCGGCCGCTTCCTCGTCGAAGGTGTCGTCGCCAGCGCCACCGCTGAGGGTGTCGTCGCCGATTCCGCCCGTCAGTACATTCGCCGACGAGCTGCCGGTGATGGTGTCGTTGCCGTCGCCGCCGATGACATTCTCGACGTCGGTCTTCACGTTGTCGGTCTCGGCCACGCCGTCGTTTGCAGTGCCGTCGATCGTGACGGTGAGAGCCGAGGTGCGGCCCGCGTAGCTGACCGTGTCCGTCCCGGCGCCGCCGTTGAACACGTCGGCGTCGGCGTCCGAAGCGCCGGCGAGGAGCGTGTCGTCGCCGTCGCCGCCGTTCAGAGTGTCGGCCTCGTCGCCACCGTCGAGCGTGTCGGCACCCGCGCCACCCGTCAGGGTGTTGGCGTTGGCGTCGCCGGTGAGCGTGTCATCGCCAGCGCCGCCGACCACCGTCTCGACGTCCGCCGCCACGGTGTCAGTTTCGCTCGCCTGGCCGTCGTCGGCGCCAGCACCGACAGTGACTACGACCGCGACTGTACGAAGCGCGTAGGTCGCCGTGTCCGTCCCAGCTCCGCCGTTGAAGGTGTCGCCGCCGTTGGTGGCGTTGCCGCCGTCGAGGGAGTCGTCGCCCGCGTCGCCGTTCAGCGTGTCCGCCGCGACGTCAAGCGCGGCGTCCGTCGCCCCGCGGAGGGTGTCATTGCCCGCGCCACCATTGATGGTGTCGGCGCCAGTGCCCCCCGAGATGGTGTCGTTACCATCGCCACCGTAGAGCGTGATGGCGGTCGCGTACGCGACGCCCGTGCCGTAGCCGCCCGAAGCCGACACGACGTCGTTGCCCGCACCGGCACTGACCGTGATGGCGTCGACGTTCGACAGGCCGACGTCCTTGATGAGGTCCGTATTGAACGCACCTCCATCGGCGCCGACCGTGATGGTGTCGGCGGCACCCGACCCGCGAATCTTGAAGGCGTCGTTCGAGCCGCTGACGAGGTCGACCGCGATGCCCGTAGTTGACCCGTAGCCCGGCGCGAAGGTGCCGTTCATGAAGTCGAAAATGACGACGTTCGTGCCCGACGACCCCGTGACGACGATGCGCTTGACCGTCGTCGAGGTGGCCGTGCCGCACTGCGTGCCGTTCACCAGGATGGCGCTGTCCACCGAGCGCTTCGAGATGATCGCGGTCTCATCGTCCGCGACGGCCACCGTGGCGGTCAACACGCCCGAGACGGCGGCGAACGTGCAGGGCGTGGCCAGCGCGGTCAGCGGTGCCCCGAGCTCGTCGAGGCCTTGGTCACGCTCTTCGTCGTAGAACGGCTCGTCGCCGTCCATGCCCATCGTGCCATCGCCGAGCTCCGCACAGGAGGCCATGGCAACTGCGCAACCGGTAGCGGCGCTCACACGCACAAACTGATTCAAGAAACGTACTTGCTTCATGGTGTCTCCTTCGATCCCCAGCTTGGATCCTGACTCTGGTGGTAACGGTCCCGATTCGGAGGTCTTAAGGGCAGGCCGGCACTTTGTCGGTGTTGCCCGTATGTTGTAGTTCCTGTGGACGAAACGGTCGGATGTGGACGTTCGCTGGCGCTGAAGCGAACCCCGTGTGGCACGGTGCACTGGCCTCACTGGCCAGGAGTTGGGTGGACTGAAACGGAGTGACACGGGCGAACGCGAGAGCGCGAGTTGGACGAACACGCTCCCGCCGTGAGGGTCAGTTCGCGTCGATGGCGAGGTTGAATGTGCCGCCGTCGAAGCTCCAGGCGTCCACGACGACGTAGTACTGGCCAGGGTTCACGGACTCGAGCACCACGGTCCCTGCCGCGCTGACGAGCGCGCCATCGGACGTGTCATCGGAGCACCCGAGGATTCCGGCGTCCGCTTTGCCACACGCATCGAGCACGTAAACCACGGTGTCGAAGTTCGTCCCGTCGGTCGCCGTCGACAGTGTCAGCGACGAGAGCGCCTCGGTGACGTTGAGGACGACGATGCCTTCGGGTCGGCCCACCGGATCGGCGGCGGCACAGCCGGTAGGCGCGTCCCAGGTGCTGACGCCCGACGCGATCCCGGTCACGACTTGGCTGCCGACGCCGACGGGCACGGCCGGATACTGGCCGCAGCGCTTGACCTGAATGGTGAGCTTCGGCTGGCAGTTGGTCGCCGTTCCAGCCGAGTTGGGCGCGCAGACGCCGCTGGTGCCGCAACTGTCGAAGCCGCGAGGATCACAGGCGGCGCCGTTTCCCTTTAGGGGCGCTTTCGTCTGTTTCACCGCTTTTCGGTCGCTCTGATGCCCCGCGCCGTCGGACACGGTCACGGCGATCTGCGGCACGGCCTCAGCGAAGGCCGCGGACGGCGTGATGGCCACGAAGAACTGTCCATCGCGCGCCTTCCCCGACGCGTCCACGTCGAAGGTCGTCCCGTCCGGCGTCTCGTCGCCGTCGAAGTCCACTTCGAGGGCGTCGCCTTTCGCGTCGAGGAACTCGAGGAAGACCGACGCGACGTCGTCCTCCGGCTCCTTGCCGGCGATGAGGATACGCGGACCGAGCTCGTCGACGATGTACGCGACCTTGTCGATGACTGGCGCCGTCCCTTCGCCACACACGGCAGGGTTCCCGGCGCAGCCGAGCCCCTGCTCACATCGACTGTCCACATACTTCGGATCGCAGGCCTCACCGAGGGCCTTCAGCTCCTGCGCGATCACGCTGACGGTGGCCACCTCCGACGTATTGCCGCCGAGGTCGAAGACCGCGATCTCCAGGGTGGCGATGTCCGGAAACTCGAGCGCCAGACCGGCCATCGTCACCTTCCCGATGAACGACGCCAGCACGGTGTTGCCTTCGAAGGGGAGCCGCGTCGACGCGCTGTCGGGTTCGGGATCGAGTCCCGAGCGAAACGCCTTGATGGGTGCGCCGGCCGCATCGAGAGCACGGACTTCCACTCCGACGGCATCTTTCTCTTTGTCCTTTACGATCAGGGAGATGCTGATGTCATGGCCAGCGCGACCCGACACGCGGGCCTCGAGGTCGCTCATCGCGGGGGCCGATCCCGTGACCTCCGGAGCGCCGTCGGTCCCGTCGGCTGCCCCGTCGGTTCCGGCCGTCCCGTCGGTCTCGGTTGCGCCATCGGTCCCGGCGACGTCGTCCGCCTCGGCGGCTGACTCACCTTCACATCCAGCCAGTGCGAGCGCCGACGCCACGCCCAGCGCCGAGAGGCGGGTGCCGCGTGTGAGAGTCCGGCTTCCGAAGTACTGCAGGGTCTTGTGAAGTCGCATGTCGTCTCCTGGGTCGCCCGGTTCTGGGGCAATTGCGGCGCGAGTGCCCGGGGCACAGGACCGCGTGTGATCGCGATGAGCGATCGCATCGAGGCCGCTCGGAGGAGCGGCGTGAGTCCGTCATTTGGGGTGTCCGGTGAGCGGCCGTCGCCGGACACCGAGCTTCGGGAAGGTTCGGACGGCCAGGGCGCCGGCTTAAGCGGTATTACGGATGGCAAGTATGACGGGCCGCTGGCGACCGCCAGATCAGAACCCCTTTGGGCCACCACTTCCGACCGCCTGGTGCCCGTGGTACATAGCGGCGCTTCCGGAGCGCTGCGTGCCGGGAGGGGCGAGAGGGAGTACTGAGTGGGCGAGACCATCGAGAGCCACGTCGACGTCAAGGGCGTCGAGTTTCAGCGTAACCGCGAGCACATGGACGCGCTGATCACGGAGCTGGCCGCCCACCGGAGCGCCGCCCTCGGAGGTGGTTCGGCGGGCGCCAAAGAACGCCAGAGCGAGCTCGGCAAGCTGCCGACGCGCGCCCGCATCGACGCGCTCCTCGACCCGAACACGCCCTTCCTCGAGCTCTCCCCCTTGGCGGCCTTCGCCATGTATGACGGCGAGGCGCCGGGAGCGGGCATCGTGACGGGGGTCGGGCGCGTCCATGGGCGCGAGGTCATGGTTGTCGCCAACGACCCGAGCGTGAAGGGCGGCACGTACTTCCCGATGACCGTGAAGAAGCACCTCCGGGCGCAGGAGGTCGCCGAGCAGAACAACCTGCCGTGCGTCTACCTCGTGGACTCGGGCGGGGCCTTCTTGCCGCTCCAGTCCGAGGTCTTCCCCGACCGCGACCACTTCGGGCGCATCTTCTACAACCAGGCACAGATGAGCGCCCGCGGCATCCCGCAGATCGCCGTCGTGCTCGGCTCGTGTACCGCCGGCGGCGCGTACGTGCCCGCGATGAGCGACGAGACCGTCATCGTGAAGAACCGCGGCACCATCTTCCTAGCCGGGCCGCCGCTCGTGAAGGCGGCCACGGGCGAAGAGGTGACGGCCGAGGAGCTCGGGGGCGGCGACGTCCACACCCGCATCTCCGGCGTCGCCGACCACCTCGCCGACGACGACGCCCACGCGCTGCAGATCGCGCGCGACATCGTCTCGCACCTGAACCGCGGCAAGACGCTCACCACGCAGGTGCAGCCCCCCGAGGATCCCGCCTACTCGCCGCTCGAGCTGCGCGGCATCGTCCCGAAGGACACGCGCACGCCCTACGACGTGCGCGAGGTCATCGCTCGCGTGGTCGACGGCAGCCGCTTCCACGAATTCAAGGCGCGCTACGGGACCACGGTCGTGACCGGCTTCGCCCACATTCATGGCTATCCCGTCGGGATCATTGCTAATAGCGGCGTGCTCTTCAGCGAGTCGGCGCTCAAAGCCACCCACTTCATCGAGCTCTGCTGCCACCGCGGCGTCCCGCTCGTGTTCCTGCAGAACATCACCGGCTTCATGGTCGGCAAGCAGTACGAACACGGCGGCATCGCCAAAGACGGCGCCAAGATGGTCCACGCCGTCGCAACCGCTAGTGTGCCCAAGTTCACCGTCCTCATCGGCGGCAGCTTCGGCGCTGGAAACTACGGGATGTGTGGGCGCGCCTACTCGCCGCGATTCCTCTTCACGTGGCCAAACTCGCGCACCTCCGTGATGGGTGGGGAGCAGGCGGCTGGCGTGCTCGCGACGGTGAAGCAAGACCAGCTCGCCCGTCGTGGTCAGGCCATGTCGGAGGCGGAGCTCCAGGCCTTCAAAGCGCCGATCCTCGACAAGTACGAACGCGAAGGCAGCCCGTACTACGGCACGGCGCGCCTCTGGGACGACGGCATCATCGACCCGGCGGCGACCCGCGACGTGCTCGGTCTCGCCATCTCCGCTTCGCTCAACGCGCCGATCCCGCCCCCGCGGGTCGGCATCT
>JADMJS010000430.1 GCA_018780435.1 Myxococcales bacterium | reverse complement strand
CCTCGCCGGGGGCGGTCTTCCTCTCCGACGACGCCGTCTCGAACAAGGTCTTCGTCCTCGGTTCGGTCACGCGCCCCGGCATGTACAACCGCTCGAAGGAGCTCTCGGTCCTCGCCGCCATCGCGCTGGCTGGGGGGCCCGTCAGCGGCGCCGACCTGTCGAACATCCGCATGACGACGAGCGCCGGCGTTCGCCGCCTCGATCTCGTCGGCTGGCTCGAAGGCGAAGTACGGACACCGCCCCTCTTGCCGACCACGGGCGGCGTCATCGTGTACGTCCCGGCCGCGGCCGCGGAGGGGACCGCCGATTCGGGACTCGGACGGCACGCGAACGTCCTCGGCGGTGTGAACGGACAGGGCAAGATCGCCATTCGTGGCCCGACGCCGCTGGTCGAGCTCATCGGCATGGCCGGGGGCGTGAACGAGAACGGCGATCTGGAAGAGGTCTACGTCGTGCACCGTGGCGCCATGTTCACCATCGCGACCCGCTACGACGTCGAGGACTTCCTCGAAGAAGGCGGCTTGCTCACGAACGTCATGGTGAACCCCGGTGACGCCGTCTACGTCACGTCCTCGGTGGGGACCGAAGTGTGGCAGGCGGTGGTCGGCATCATCTCGAACCTCGCACAGATATCGAGCGCGTTCGCTATCTTCGCTACTGTGGGAGCCCCGTGATGCGCCGTCTCGCCATCATCCTACTTGCGCTGTCCGGCACCTCGATCGGCTGCGGTCCATCCCTCACGGTGCGTCACCTCGACCCCACCAATGACCGGGCCGAGGTCTGGGTCAACGGCCAGCAGCAAGGGGTCCTCGGCTACGGTGAGTCGCTGAACATCGACCTCGAACCCGGTCAACACCGCCTCAAGGCCACCCGTCCGGGAGAAGCTCGCAACGCCTGGCACAAGGGGGGCGGTGAGTGGCGAGTCGTCGTCCTCGACGACGTGGTCCTCTCGCTCTTGCCCCAGCCCGACCGCGCCACGGATGACGGGGAGCCACCGGCCCCGTGATCGGAGACCCGACCTATAGCCGCCGCAAGACCCGAGAGCTCCTCTCGGGGCTTCTGCGCCTCGCTGAAGCGCGCGGCACCAAGAGGCTCCTCATTACCTCAGTGAGCGCGGGAGCTGGCAAGACCTTGCTTTGTAAGGCCCTTCGCGAGGAGGCCAAGATCCTCGGCGGGCGAACCATCTCGTTCGTGAGCCAACGTTTTCTCGACCGGGTCGAGCCGAGCGAAGTCTCCGGCGTCGACTTGGTGCTCGTGGATGGCCCGGCGTCCATCGAGGTGGACGGGCTCTCGGAGATCCCCTCTGACTGGCGACGCGCGCTCGATGGCGTGGTGCTGGTCGTCGTCAAGCGAGAGACCCAACGGGAGTCGGTCCAGGAGGCGCGCCGATGGCTCGAAGCCAATGGGCTGCCGATCGTGGCCGTCGTGTGGAACGAGTACCGACTCCCACCGCTCGGCGTGCTCTTCGAGCGGCTCCGTCGCGCGCTCACCTTCCGGAAGTCGAACCCGCTCGGTGGCGGCAAGTCAACCTCGCCCAAGCGCCGAGGGGATGACGACGCGGAGTCGTCCTTCGGGCTGTCGAAGGAGGAGCCATGAGCAGCGACGGCGGGAGAACGACCAGCTCAGACCAGCGGCCACTCGACAGTCGGCGGCTCGACCTCCGCATCATCAGCGAGGCCCTCATTCACCGATGGCGCCTCGTCCTCCTCGCCGTCATCGTCGTGCCGCTCGTGGCCCTCGCCGCGTGGTTCGTCGTGAAGCCGAAGGTCAAGATGACGGCGCTCATCGCCGTGCAGGACAACATGAAGCTCAACCCCGTGTTCAAGGACATGGCGGTGGAGTGGTCGATGCGCAACGAGCTGCCGCTCGTGACGGGCATCCTCCAGAGCCGGAGCACGCTCGAGCGTGTGCTTCGTGACCTAGGGTCGCTCTCGGACGCGTCGACCAACGACGAGATCGACACCATGGTCCGGGACTTTCAGACCAAGCTCGAGGTCTACCCCGAAGGCGGCAACCTCATTCGAGTGGCCTTCGCTGACCGGGACTCGGAGCGCGCGTTTCGGGCGCTCGACCGCCTCACGGACACGCTCGTCGACGAGATGTTGCGCCCGCAGAAGGAAGCGCTCGATCAGTCGGTGAAGTTCTTGAATGACCAGGTGACCCGGCTCGAAGGCGAGTTGAAAGGTCTCGAGGAGCAGCTCAAGACCTATCGGACGCGTAACTCGGGCGACCCAGAGCTCCGCAAGGTCAACCTTGAATCTCGCGCCCGGCTCGCCAACACGATCGTCGACACCGAGACCTCGCTCGTTGCTGCGGAGCAACGCGTGCGGCTCGCAGGTCAGCGTCTGCTCCGGTACGATCCCGAGTCGAAGGCGCTCCGCGAACAGAAGACCGAGGCGCAGGAACGACTCGAGAAGATGCGCGGCGCGTTTACCGACCGGCACCCGCAGGTGCGTGCCGCCTTGGCCGAGATCGCTCGCATCGAGAAGGAGCTGACGGGGCGCGAGAAGCGGCGGATCAAGCTCGACGTCGACGACCTCCAGCGCAACGCACCGTCACCCGAAGCCGGTGTTCAGGCGCGCGGCGAAGGTCTCCCTGACAGCGCGGACATCGTGATCCGTGCGGACGATGTCATGTCGGGTGACCTCCTCACCTACCAAGCGGCCACATCCGAGGCCGAGTCGCTACGGCACAAGCTCGAGCTCTTGAAGCAGCGTGAAGGAGAGGCGCTCACGGCATCGAAGGACTTCGCGGAAGACGAACAGGCGTACGCGCGACTCGTCCGCAGCATCGAGTCGAAGTCGAAGACCTTCACGACGCTGTCCGAGAAGTACGAGGACGCGCTCGTGTCGCGCGAGCTGAACCGAAACGAAGAGAAGAAGACGGTTTGGATCGTCGAGCGACCGACAGGCCCTCTCTCGCCCCGGAGGCTGCCTTTCGGCCTCTTGATGACGCTCTCGCCGATCATCGGGCTCATCCTCGGCGCTTTCCTCGCGCTCGGGCTCGAGAGCCTCGATCGCACCCTCCGAAGTGAAGATGAGATCGAGGAGCTCGCCGGGGCACCGGTGGTCGGCACCCTGCCGTGGCTCCCGAGCGACCGACTCTGACGTCATCAGTGGGTGCGCCGCTCGATACCGCACCGTCCCGGGGTCTCCGCCAACGCGTCGTGACGATGCTCGGGCTGAGCCCTGGCGACGTCACGCCGGGCATCCTCGCGCTGCTCGGCGTGATGGTGGTCGGCGCCGCCATGGGCTGGATCATGGTCAGTGCCCACCCGCTTGTCCCCTTCGGGGTGTTCGTCGCCGTGGCGGGCGCTCTCGCGCTGGTCTCCTCGCCTTTTGCGACGATGCTCGGCTTCATCGCGGTCCTCACCATCCGGCCGGCCGAGCTGATGCCGGCCCTCGAACCGCTGATGCTCGGCAAGCTGACCATGGCCGGCGCCATCCTGTATGCGGTCCTGACTCGCTTCGTGAAGCGTGACCTGTCCATCGCGAAGAGTGGCATGAACCCCTACATGCTCTGGCTCACGGTCGGAGTCGCCGTCTCCACAGCGCTGAGCACCGAACGGCAAGTCAGTCTGATCATGTTTACCGACGTCTTCGTGAAGATCGTCGTGCTCTACCTCCTCATCCTCAACCTGACGGACACCGTGCGCCGCGCGATCGCGCTTCAGGTCGCGCTCGCCACGTTCTCAGGGTTCATTGGGGCCTATACCATCTACTCGAAGCTCACGAGCGAGGTCCTCGTGGAGGGCACCCGAGCCGCGGGCGTCGGCATGCTCGGTGATCCGAATGACACCGCGCTGACACTGCTCCTGGTGACCCCCTTCCTCATCGCCGCCGTCCTCGAGACGAGAGGCGTCCGCCGCGCCCCCTTCGTGGTCCTGCTTGGGCTCACGCTCGGGGGGATCATCGCGACCCAGTCACGCGGTGGCCTCCTCGGCCTCGTGGCCGGTGCCGTCGTGCTGGTGCGGCAGCGGACCCGTAGCCGTGCCGTCCTGCTGGGGATCTCGGTCGTACTCGCCCTCGGTCTCGCTATCGTGGCGGGCGTAGCGGAGCGGAAGGGGCTCGACACAGGCCGCCTCGACGAGTCCGCCGAAGGCCGGCTCGTCGCATGGAAGGCGGCGTTCCGAATGCTCTCGGACCATCCGCTCTTCGGCGTCGGCTTCGAAGCATTCTCCTTTCAGTTCATGAACTTCGCCACCTCGTCCACCATGGAGCTGAAGCCCATGGCGGCCCACAACAGCTACGTCCTGCCGCTGGCCGAGGTCGGCCTCTTCGGCAGCATCCCCTTCTTCGTGCTCCTCGGGATCTCGGCCAAGCTGGCTTTCGGCTTCATGCAGCGGGCGCCCGCCGCCGCGCCTGGGCTCGAGCGCGCGCTCCTTCAGGGTTACGCCGGCAACCTCGTCGCCGTCCTCGTCTCGTCCTTCTTTCTGTCCCAGACGTGGATGTGGTTCATCTACATCCTGCTGGGCCAAGCTGCGGCCATGGCGCGCATCTACGACCTCCGCTTCTCGACGCGGGCGCTGCTCGGTCGCGCGCTCTCTCCCCGCGTGCAGCGATGACCACGGGGGCGCCCCGGCGGGTCGACGTGGTCATGGGGACACGGCCGGAGGTCATCAAGCTCGCGCCCGTGGTCATCGCGCTCCGGCGACGCCCCGAGGTCAGTGTCCGTGTGGTCTTCACCGGACAACACGCCGACATTGGCACGCAGGCTCTCTACGACTTCGGCCTCAGCCCCGATCTCGCGCTCGCGTCAATGGATCCCGGTCAGTCACTGTCGAGCCTCCTCGCGCGACTCGTGGCCGCGCTGGGACCCGCCACCGCGCGAGGCGGGCCTGACGTCGTCATTGGCCAAGGGGACAGCAGCAGCGCTTTTGCGGCGGCGATCGCCGCGCATCACGCGCGCGTTCCTTTTGCGCACGTCGAAGCGGGACTCCGGACCCCGACACTGCATCTCCCCTTCCCGGAGGAAGGCTACCGGAGGGCGATCAGCGCCCTGTCGACGGTCCACTTCGCACCGACGCCCGCGTCCGCGCAGCGACTCGTTGCCGAGGGACACGATCCCGCGCAAGTCCATCACGTTGGCAACACCGTGGTCGACGCCCAACGCCTCGTCTTGTCGGGGATGACGATCCCGCGCCCGCCGTCATCGACGGGGCGAGTCCTCGTGACGCTTCATCGCCGAGAGCTCATCGCGGACGGGCTCACCGCACTCCTCAGCGTGGTCGTCGACGCGGCGCGCGAACGACCGCACCTCCACTTCTGCCTCCTCCGGCATCCGAACCCCGCCGTCGCTCGGGCGATAGATGCGCTCGCATCCCTCCCGTCCAACATCACGGTCCTCGATCCCCAGCCGCACGGTGCATTGACTCGGCTCCTTGCGGAGACGCTGCTGCTCGTGACCGACTCGGGAGGGCTACAGGAAGAGGCGGCGTGCCTCGGCATCCCGACCGTCGTCGCTCGGGAGGTGACGGACCGGCCCGAGCCGGTCGCCGAAGGGCTCGCCGTGCTCGCAGGGACGCGGCCCAAACGCTTCGCCGACACACTTCGCGATTGGCTCGACGTGCCCCCGATGCGACGGCCCATCGCCGCTTTCGGCGACGGTCACGCCGCGGATCGAATCGCAGAGCTGCTCTTCCGCAGCGCGTGAGCCCCGATCCACAATTCTCGAAAGCTCGACTCGATTGACTGAATTGGTCGTCATTTCATAGACTTGGGGTGCGTTTTCTGGCGCAGCTCCCGCTTGCCGGTGCGCCCGACCGTCGTTGACGCCGGGCACCTGGGCCGGTAACCATGAAATCACGTCACAACGCAACTGGCGAGCGTGGTGTCACGATGTACCAGTGTCTCTCGCCGGCCGTGGTCCGGAGGTCAGCACCATGAGCGCAGCGCCGTCTCGACGGATCAAATTGGTAGTCGAATACGCTCTGGCCGGGCCGGCTGCGTTCAAGCTGCTCGACGAGGCGGTCGCGCTGCCGATGAGCGAGTTCGATACGCTGTATCTCTCGCTCAAGGAGATGGCGGTCGTCGACGTCTCGACTGTGACGGTGCTCGTACGCCTTCACTCTCATCTCCGTCGCCTTCACAAGTCACTCGTGATATCGGACGTAAGCGAGCAGGTCGCGTCGCGGCTTGCCGACCTCGGACTCGCCGCCGTCATTCCGGTGCGGCTGCGTGATTCGGCACGAGGCGGATCGGGAATTCGTGCCGTCAAAGTGACGTGAGCCATGAGCGACAACCGGCAGTTTCCGCGCCTCAAGAGCAACGCAAAGGTGAAGTGGCGAGTCTCGTCCACTCCCGATTCGCTTCCTCAGCTCGATGACGGGCTCCAGATCAACATCTCCGGTGGCGGCATCTGCTTCGTCAGCCAGCTCTCGGCGCCCATCGGCACGATGATCGCGCTCGAGCTCGACCTCCCGAGCTACCCCACGGCGCTGCTCGCGCTCGCTCGGGTGCGGTGGGTCGATCCGGTCGAGGCGGGTGGCTTCGAGATCGGTGCCGAGTTCCACTGGATCGGCTGGGACTCGAACTTCGCGCAGCAGCAGATCGCGAACTTCGTGAAGGCGAAGCTAGAGTGATGGGACTCGGCCCCGCTCGTCGACGCCTGGCGCGCCCAAACGCGTCGCATCGCTAATCCGGGGCGCCGCAATCCCTGAGCGAATTCGCGGCACCTCCCGCCGACGCAGTGAACTCGGGCGCGGCGACGTTGCGCGCCGCCCCATCCTGGTTTAGGCTCCCGCCGCGCCTTGCTTCGCAAGTCCTCGAAATCACGAGGGCAAGCGCGAAGCAGGGTGGCCTGGTACGCGCCAGAGCCCCGGGCAACCCCTTCGACCGACGTGCGGCTAGAGTCCGCGCTGGGCATCGGTGACCATGTTCCGAAGAGTCCTCATCGCCAACCGCGGCGAGATCGCCTGCCGCGTCATTCGTTCACTGCGCGAACTCGGTATCTCCCCGGTGGCGGTCGCGTCGGAAGCGGACGCGCGCGCCAAGCACGTTCGTCTCGCTGATCAAGTCGTCATCCTGGGGCCGGCCGCATCGCGCGAGTCCTACCTCCGCGCCGACCGCATCATCGACGCGTGTAAACAGACTGGTGCCGAAGCCATCCACCCGGGCTACGGCTTCTTGTCCGAGAGCGAGGTCCTGCGGGACGCCTGCGACGCCGCCGGCATCGTCTTCATCGGCCCTACATCGGCCGCGATGGCCGCCATGGGCAACAAGACGCGCGCTCGAGGGGTCATGCAAGCGGCCGGGGTCCCCATCGTCCCGGGAGCCACCCGCGCGGCCAAAGACGGCGCCGACGTGACGGCTATGGCCCGCGAGGTCGGCTTCCCGGTCCTGCTCAAGGCGGCGGCGGGTGGCGGCGGTAAGGGGATGCGTCTTGTGGAGCGCGAGTCCGAGCTGGTCGCGGCCTTCGAGTCCTGTTCCCGTGAAGCGGCGTCCGCGTTCGGCGATGGTTCGGTGTACGTCGAACGCGCCATCATCCGCCCCCGCCACATCGAGATTCAGGTCTTCGCCGACAAACACGGTCACGCCGTCTACTGCTTCGAGCGTGAGTGTTCGGTGCAGCGGCGGCATCAGAAGGTCATCGAAGAAGCGCCAGCGGCGAACCTGTCGGACGCCACGCGGCGCGCGATGGGCGCGGTTGCCGTCAAGGCGGCACTCGCGATCGGGTACGAAGGTGCCGGCACCATCGAGTTCCTGGTCGACGCCGACGAGAACTTCTACTTCCTCGAAATGAACACGCGGCTTCAGGTCGAACATCCGGTCACCGAGATGATCACCGGCCTCGACCTCGTCAAGCTGCAGGTCATGGTCGCCGCGGGACGGCCCTTACCCTTCGTTCAGGAGCAGCTCGTCCGGCGCGGACACGCGATCGAATGTCGCCTCTATGCCGAAGACCCGTACCAGAACTTCATGCCGTCGCCCGGTCCGCTGCGCCGTTATCGCCCTCCGACGGGACCCGGCGTTCGCGTCGATGACGGCGTGGAGGAGGGCGACGTGGTCTCCCGCTTCTACGACCCGATGGTGGCGAAGATCGCCGTCTGGGGCGACGATCGCGACGCGGCGATCGCCAAGATGCACGCGGCGCTCTCCGAGCTTCGGGTCGCCGGCATTCGGACCAATCGGGCCTTCCTTCAAGAGCTCCTCTCGCACCCCGAGTTCGTCGCGGGCCGCTACTCCACAGCGCTCATCGGCTCGATGGGCGCGCTGGTCGCGAAGGCGCCCTCGAGCGCCGACGAAGATCAAGCGGCCGCGTTGGCGGCGATCCTCGCCCATCGTCAGGAGAAGTCGAAGAAGCCCTCCGCCGTCGCGCCGTCGTCGGATCGCGGTTGGTCGGTCACGGCACGCGCCGACGCGCTACGTCGGTGGTAAGGGACAAGCTCATGAGTGTCACCCCCGCGATCGCCTCCAAGGCGACTTACCTCGTCTCCGGTCTCTCGTCCGAGCTGACGGTGGAGATCCTCTCGGACGACGGTGAGAACAGCGTCGTTCGCATCACTCGCCCGGGCGCGGAGCCACGCGCGTATTCGTTCCGTAGCACCGACCTCGGGTCCTCTCGTTATCTCGTTCAGGACCTCCCGAAGACGACCGTGATCGATGCCCTTCGCGGCGAGAAGGCGTCGTGGACGGTGTTGCACGGCGAAGACACCTTCGAACTCACGGTCCGAAACGAACGGGACACGTGGCTCGCACACGGCGCCTCGGGGGCCGCTGGCGCGCAGGTCACGGTCGCGATGCCGGGCAAGGTGGTCTTCGTCGACGCCAAGGTCGGCGACGTGGTCACGCGTGGGCAGCGACTCCTCGTCATCGAAGCGATGAAGATGGAGAACGACGTAAAGGCCCCGCGCGACGGTGTCGTGAAGGCGATCCGGTGTGCCGTGGGCGACGCCGTGGAAGCGGGAACCCCGCTCGTAGAGCTCGAGTAGAGGGAGGTCGCTCACCTCTCCGGGGGACGTGGACCTCCCGATGGCGCCTCGCCGCGAGAGCGTTTCCGTGTTGACGGTCACGGGTCCGGGCGGCAATGTACCGCCTCGGTCAGCCGCCCCCGTGCCCGCGGGCTCGGCTCTTGCCCTTCGGGTGTAGCCAGGAATGTGCGTCATGTTCAGCAAGATCAAGAAGAT
>JADMJS010000574.1 GCA_018780435.1 Myxococcales bacterium | reverse complement strand
GACGGCCGTCAAGTGGTACACGAAAGCGGCCGAGCTGGGCGACGCGGACGCGATGGTCAACCTGGGCGCGTACTTCAAGAACGGCCGCGGCGTCGAGAAGAGCGCTGAGACGGCCGTCAAGTGGTACACGAAAGCGGCCGAGCTGGGCGACGCGGACGCGATGGTCAACCTGGGCGCGTACTTCAAGAACGGCCGCGGCGTCGAGAAGAGCGCTGAGACGGCCGTCAAGTGGTACACGAAAGCGGCCGAGCTGGGCAACACGGACGCGATGTTCAACCTGGGCGTCTGCTTCGAGAGCGGCTCCGGCGTCGAGGAGAGCATCGAGAAGGCCTTCAAGTGGTACACGAAGGCGGCCGAGCTGGGCGACACGGACGCGATGTTCAACCTGGGCGTGTGCTTCGAGAGCGGCTCCGGCGTCGAGGAGAGCATCGAGAAGGCCTTCGAGTGGTACACGAAGGCGGCCGAGCTGGGTCACTCGGACGCCATGTTCTACCGGGGCGTTTACTACAAGCGCGTCGGGAACAACGGGACGGCCGTCAAGTGGTTCACGAAAGCGGCCGAGCTGGGTCACACGGGCGCGATGGACAAGTTGGGCACGTGTTTCATCATGGGCAGCGGCGTTGAGGAGCAGAGTGCTGAGACGGCCGTCACGTGGTACACGAAAGCAGCCGAGCTTGGCAACAAGGACGCGATGTACCACTTGAGTTGTTGCTATGGAAAGGGCCATGGCGTTGAGAAGAGCGCCAACTGCGCCGAGACGGCCGTCAAGTGGTGCACGAAAGCCGCCGAACTGGGCCACGCAGACGCGATGGACAACCTGGGCGTGTGCTTCGAGAACGGCGAAGGCGTCGAAAAGAGCGCCGAGACGGCCGTCAAGTGGTACACGAAAGCGGCCGAGCTGGGCAACACGGACGCGATTGTCAGCCTGGGCGTGCGCTTAGCTAACGGCTGTGACGTTCTGGACGCCGAGGCGGCCGTTAAGTGGTGCACGAAAGCCGCCGAGCTGGGTAACGTGAATGCGATGTTCAACCTGGGCTGGCGCTACGCCAACGGCGACGGTGTCGAGAAGAGCGCTGAGACGGCCGTCAAGTGGTTTGCGAAAGCGGCTGAGTTGGGCAACACGGACGCGATGTTCAACCTGGGTGTGTGTCACGCCAACGGCGACGGCGTGCAAGAGAGTGACCGGCGAGCGGTCGATTGCAGCCTGCGTGGGGCAGCGCTCAGCGATGACGTCGTGAGGCAGTGGAGCGAGTCGGGCGCTCCGAAAAACGGGCGGCTGGTTTCTCATCTCGCCGTCGGCCTGATGATGCGCCGGGATGCGGATGCGGCGCGCAGACTGCTCGCCGCGGCCGATGCGACAGCCTGGCGACGTGCGCCGTTGCTCGCGTTCGACGGCGACAGCTTTCCGCCCGACTGCCTCGCCGACACGCTGCGTCTGTGCGTCGAGGTCAAGGACGAGCGCTGGTTGGCGTCGCAGCAGTTTGCGGCGCGCCAGCAGCAGCCGCGACCGCCGCCGTGCAGCGCCGAGGAGCGGCAGTGGTTCGCGCGCATCGCCGAGCTCGTGGGCGGCGCGACGGCTCGCGAAGAGGACGCAACGATGCTGAAGAAGGCGGAGCTGCTGCTGTTGCGCGACCGCGAGGTGCCGCTCGAGCTGTACGAGGCGGTGAAGCGCGTCGTCGAC
>JADMJS010000344.1 GCA_018780435.1 Myxococcales bacterium | reverse complement strand
ACGTTACGCATCTCTGTACCTCCACGCGGCGTGATCCACGCCGGAAATCGAAACGGGGCGGACTATTGGCCGGCTCGACGAGGAAGTCAACTCTATACGAGGGATAAAGTATTTGCGGGTCTGCTGGATTTCCAACGACTTACGGCCGCGTGACTTGCAAGGAGGTCGCCTGGTGAGTGCCAAGGCGCCGCTTCGCGCCTCTCGCCGGGGTGTTTTGAGCTCGCTAGGGGGGCATGCAGCGCCATCACTACGAACCGAGACGCCATCGTCCATGGCAGCCAGCGCGGGGCCGTCGACAGGACTCCAATGAATCACGGTAGGACGGCAGGGCTGCCCCCGCCGGGCACGGGAGGACCAAGGCACCAATGAGGCCTCAGGTGATTCGACGGGTCGGCCGAAGGGCTCGGAGCTCGTCCCCGAATCCGTCGAGGTCGGTCGGCGAGTTCGGTGCCTGAGGAATCGTCCTCGAGCCTCGATCAGACCCAACGGGTCGAGCAACACACGAGCGGCACCTTTCTTCCGACTTCAGCCCGGGGGCTCGAAGCGGGAGAAAAGCCAGGCGTCGACGCACAGTCCCGTCGTGCACGGCGCCCGAGACAGTAAAGAGGGGGAGTCGTGTTCACCCAGAGAATCAAGACGACATCGAATGTCGCTGCCGCCGAGCCGATGGGCTCGGTGACCGGGCCGAAGCAGGCCGATGCCCATGGGGCGGACGGCGCTCGTTCGGAAGGCCGATCGGCCGATTCCCTCGGTTCGCGGCGGACCACACCGTCACATTTGGCAGCGCGCACCGAACCGGCCATCATCATCGACATGATCCCGGGTAGCCGCACACCGGACGCGACGACGAGCGTCACCCGCCTCGGTAACACCGACGTGGCCGTGCCAGAGGTGACCGTCGATACGCGTCGGCCCGAAGTACGCCGGGACGACGAGCTCCGGGGCCTCGACTTCAGGCGCCTCTACGAGAGCTACAAACACAAGGTCTACGGGACCATCCACCACGTGATCGGGCCGAGTGACGAGGTCGACGACATCGTCCAGTCCGTCTTCCTCGAAATCCATCGCTCCTTGCCCCGCTACCAGGGTCAATCCAAGCTCTCCACCTGGATCTACCGAATCGCGGTCAACGTCGCGCTCCAGCACATCCGCAAGAAGCGCCGCCGGCGGGTCTTCCTCTTCTTCAGTCCACCGGATCCCGAGCGTGACTGCGACTCGGCAACCGACACACGACCGGGGCACGAACAACGCGATCTGCTCCGGAAGATCCACGGGCTCCTCGACCACGTCAGCGAGAAGAAACGAATCGTGTTCATCCTCCACGAGCTCGACGGACGCGAGATCGACGAGATCGCCGACCTCCTGGACATACCCCTCAACACCGTGCGTTCGCGGCTCCACGCCGCTCGCGTGGAGCTGACCGATCGGATGCGCCGCGCGTCCCTTGTGGACCCCGACCTCCGAGGCGGCGAGGTGAAGTCATGAGCCTGAATTCCAATGTGAATGGCAGAGATGTCGACACCGCATTCCGGGTGCTCGACGGTGACGACCGCGCCGCGACCGCGAACCCGGACGCGCTCGCTTTAGCCGCCTCGGCTCGGAAACAATGGCGCCAGGCGCGCGTCTCTCCGGAGCAGGTCGACTTTGACGCCCTCGACCGAGCCGTGCTCCGTTCCGTGGCGGAAGAGCGGCTCCGCACGAACGAGCGTCGTCAGGTGACGCGCGTCCTCTTTCCCGGGCTTGGCCTCGCGGCTGCGCTCGCCACGATTGGGCTGGTCATGGCTGCCGGATTCGGGGGAGACACCCCCGCAGACGCCGGAAATCCCGTGGCCACCGTCGTCACACAGCCCCAGACCATCGGTGTCGGCACGCGCCTCTCGTCGGGCGAACGGCCGATGGCCGCGACGGTCAGCGTCGCCACCGTGAACCTCGAACCGGCAAGCGCCGTCGAAGTGCTGACCGACGAGCCGCTCCTGACGCGCGTCTCCGTCGGTGCTGGCTCTGTGCGATTCGAGGTCGCCCCACGCCCAGTCGGGGGTCGCTTCGAAGTCGTCGCGGGCGGAGCGACGGTTACGGTCGTCGGCACCGGCTTCCGGGTGTCGCGGTTGCGTGACCCCGTGCTCGGCGAGCGGGTCGCCGTCGTCGTCGAGCACGGCATCGTCCTGGTTCGCAGCCCCGATGGTCAGACCGTACGACTGACGCACGGCGAGTCCGTCACCGTCCCGGCCAACGAGGTGCATCCGGCGTCGCTCGCCGTGAGCCAGGCCAGGGCCGCCGAGCCTGTCCCTGAGATCGCGCAGCCGGCCCCGAAGGTTGTCGCCGTTGAACCCGTTCCCGCCCCCGCGGAACGAGCGCCTATGGATGTCGCTCAGCCCATGGATGCCGCCGAGGTCGCGGTCCATGACACCACCGCCCACCCTGAATCGGCGCCGCGAGCCCGGGCGTTGCGCACCTCGCCCAAGCCCAAGAAGGTGGCTCCGCCGGCTCCGGCCGCCCCTCCCGTGATCGTGGTCCCCCAGACCTCGACCCAACTGAAGCAGCCCGCGGTGAAGGCGCCCACAAGCGAGCCTGTGGTCGGCACCATCGACATGATCGTCGAAACGTCCGAAGACGACCGGCTAGCGACGGCGCGACTGCGCGACCTCGTCGCGGGCCTCGGACCGGCGACCTGCAGTGCTCGGGTCTCCGGGCTTCGGCAGTGGATCGCCGAGCAGCCGGGACACGGTCGACTTCGCATCGGCCAGCACGCGCTCGCGTACTGCTATCACGCGCTCGGCCGCACCGCCGACGCCGACCGGCTCTTCCGGCGGCTCGGCTTCAAGCTGAAGGACATCCTCGAGCCCAAGCCCCCCGCCTTCCGCTGAGGCGGCACGCTGGGAGCTGCGTGCCCGACCCGCGACTTCGTCCTGACGCTAGAAAATCGCGCCGACGGTGCCGGCAGCGTCCAGCGCGTTTGGGGCGAGCTTGGCGCCGCGGAAGTCGGCGCCCGAGAGGAGCGCTCGTTCGAAGCGCGCACCCCGTAGGTCAGCGCCCCGGAAATCGGCGCGTTCTCCTTCCACTTCGCGGAGATCGGCGCCCTGCAGGTCCGCTTCGCGAAAGTTCACGTCACGAAGGTCGGCCCGGCGAAGGTCCGCTCCGGCCAGTATCGCGAGCTCGAAGCGGGCCGTTCGCAGCCTACCGCCGATGAGTTCAGCGCCGGTGAGGTCAGCTTCGGTGAGGTCAGCGCCCACCAAGTGGAGGTCGGTCAGCAGCTGAGCTCGGAGGACTGCACCGCGAAGATTGCAGGATCCGAGGACGGCGTCGCCGAGGTTCAGCGCCCCCGTAAAGTCCGCGCCCACCATCTTGCAGCCGGTGAAATCGGCCCCCGTGAGCTCCGCGTCGAAGAAGCGAGCCCCGCTCAAGTCGCAAGATCGAAAGAGCGCGTTGCGAAGCACGGCGCCATCGAAGCTCACGTTCACGAAGTCCACTTCGAGGCAGCGGCAAGCCGTGAACGCGGCGTTGTCGAGCGTCGCGCCCCGGAGATCGATGCTCTCGATGGACTGGCCGCTCATCCGGAGCCCCTTCAGGTCCACCCCAGGGAAGGCCCGGCGCCCGGCGCCGATGGCTCTCAGCAATTCGAGTCGGTCCATACGCTCTCTCCTCGCTTCCGATCGACGTTCAAGGACTCAGGGTTACGGAGCTTTGCTCTGCCGCGGCGGCCCTCGAGTGTCAAGTAGGGCTCCGGCGCCGTCCCGTGCAACATTGGAGAAATCCATCGTCGACTCTGGTAGACGTTCCACGTGATGGTCCTTTCCTCCGACCCGAGCCCCCTGCGCCGCGGCACCCGGCTCGCCTTCAGCGCCGCGGTGGCGATGGCGCTGCTCGCGTGTTCGTCCGAGGCGCACGACGTCCCCTTTCCCGCAGGCGATGTCCTCGACGCGACTTCGGATGACACGGACGTCCCCGCCGTGGACGTCGACGCGAGGTCGGGCGTCGACGGCGACGCGTCGGACTCGCCCGGCCCAGCGTGCGACCCGCTCTCGGGGAACGTCGCTTGGTCGGTACTGTCCGTCTGCCGTGAGCCGGGCGAGCTGCTCGCCGTTGGGGGATCGAGCTGGCACGACGTTTGGGTCGTCGGCGCTGGCGGCGTCATTTTACACTTCGACGGGTGCGAGTGGGCGGCGGTGCCGTCCGGAACCACCGAGGACCTCTGGTGGGTCCACGCCTTCGGTGGAGGCCACGCCGTCGTCTCCGGCGCCGCGGGCACCCTCTTGCGAGTCCAGCTCGGCGGTCCGGCAGTCGCCGTGGAGACCGGCACGACCTCCATCCTCTTCGGGGTGTGGGGCGCGGCCCCGGAAGACCTCTGGACGGTCGGCTTCGACCCCAAGGGCGGTGGGGCCATCGTCCTCCGAGTACGCGGCGGCGAGGTCGACTCGCTGCCGGTCCCGGTCCCGGATGGCGCGGCCGTTGCGGCCCCTTTCAAAGTGGCCGGCAGCGGCCCCAGCGACGTTTGGATCGGCGGCCGTGACGACCTCGTACTCCACTACGACGGCGAGACCCTCACTCCGACACCGACCGGCGCCGGTCTGGACGGGGACTGGGTGACCGTCGCGATGTCGGGCGGCCGCCCCGTCCTCGTCGGTGGCGCATCCAACGCGCGTATCGCGGAGCGCTCGGCCGATGGGGCGAGCTGGCGGGTGCACTCACCGGAGCTCGTGCCCGCACTTCAGGGTGTGTGTGTGGCGCCGGATGGGAGCGCCTGGGCGACCGGCGTCGCCGCGTCCATCCTACGCCGCGTCTCGCCGGGCGACTGGGCGTTCGACAACGACGCGCCGCTCGACCTCTTCAGCCCCTTCGAGCCGCCCGTCCCGGGCTGCTCTCAACCGACACCCGACTACCACGCCTGCTGGTTCGACGATCACGCCAACCTTTATGTAGTCGGGGGGAACTTCCTGACTCTTCGGGAAGGCGCGCTCCTCTTCCGCGGAGCACCCGGCATGCCGC
This sequence comes from Myxococcales bacterium, assembly GCA_018780435.1. Lineage (GTDB taxonomy): Bacteria > Myxococcota_A > UBA9042 > SXOO01. The sequence goes on along the minus strand of JADMJS010000344.1, from coordinate 4,220 downwards.
TACTGCCGTGACAGACGACCGATCATGACGCTGAAACACCTCAAGACACCCGAACTGGGCCCGAACTCGACCGCGCCCGACGCGGCTCCACATCCATTCGACGACGACGCCGCGTTGCGCCAACAGGAGGCGATCGCGTTCGTGCTCGAGGTCGGCTCCGCCTTACACCGAGTCGGGACGCCAGCCCACCGCCTTGAGACCGCGATGGGCCGCATCTCCGAGCTCCTCGGGCTCAAAGCGCAGTTCTTCAGCACGCCGACTGCCATCATGGCCGGCTTCGGTGATGTCGCGCGCCAGCAGACGGCGCTCGTGCGCCTCGAGCCTGGCGTGGTGAACCTCGGACGCCTCGCCCGGGTTGACGAGATTGTGAACGCCGTCATCGACCGTTCGGTCTCGCTCGGCGCCGGTGCCGCCGCCATCCGGGGCGTGATGGCCGCTCCCGGGAACGTGCACCCCTTCGTCGTCTTCTGCATGCTCGTCATCGCCGCCGGGGTCGGGGCACGCTTCTTCGGCGGCGGTTACCTTGAGATGGCGCTCGGTTCGGGTATCGGCGTCCTGGTCGGCATCCTCGATCGCCTGATGAACCGAGAGGTGCCTCGGCCTCCGACGGGATCGACCAGCATCTCCGCGGTCGCTCACCTCGAACGAACGCTGGTGGCGGCGGCGCCGGTCTTCGTCCCACTCGCTGCGGCCGTCGTGGCTGCCTCGGCGGCGCTGTGCGCTCACTGGCTCCCGGGCGTCTCGCCAACGGTGCTGCTCCTCGCGGGCGTGCTCCCGCTACTGCCCGGCCTCACGCTCACGACCGGCATGAACGAGCTCTCGACCCGTCACCTCACGTCGGGCACCGCTCGCCTCACTGCCGCCGGGCTCACGTTCGTTCAGCTCGCGTTCGGCGTCGCGATCGGTGGGAGAGTCGGCGACTCGTTTCCACCGCTCGGACCGCCGGTCGCCGCAGTGGTCCCCGAGTGGCTGGACCTCGCCGCCATCGTGGTCGGCTCAACGGCCTTCGCGACCATCTTTTCGGCGCTGCGGCGCGACTACGTCTGGATCGTGGCGAGTGGCGCGGTCGCCTACCTTGGCGCCCGCTTCGGCTCGGCCGAGTTCGGCCCCGAACTGGGCGCGTTCGTTGGCGCCTTTGCCGTCGGCGTTTTCGCCAACCTCTACTCGCGCTGGCTCGAGCGGCCTGCGACGGTCCTCAATGTGCCGGGAATCCTGCTCCTCGTGCCCGGGAGCGTCGGCTTTCAGGGCGTCAGCTCACTCCTGGCACGGGACGCCGCCGCGGGGGTAAACCTCGCGTTCTCTGCCGTGTTCATCGCCATCTCGATCGTCGCCGGGCTCATGCTCTCGAACGCCGTGGTCCCGTCCAACAAGGTGCTCTGACCCCACTGAATTTCGGCCCATCCCATGGCGCTGGCTTTTCGTCGCGACGCGCCCTCGGGCGCGTCGCGTTCAGGGCGACGTACTCCCCAGAGACGTGATCTCCCCCCGGCCGTTCACTTGCCGTAGGTCTCGTTGCACGTCGCCGTCGGCGATACGATCAGCCCCACGTCGCCTTCGAGAAGCGAGCTCAGGAAAGTCCCGATTTGGCTGTGGAGCCCGCAGATCGGCGACGCTTCCGGGAGCTCTTTCGAGAGCAGCTTCAGCGGCGGGTAGGGGTGCTCGAAGCGCTGCGCGCAGAGCGCCGTGAGCACCTGAGCGTGGCAGGCGTGGTGCTGCCAGAAGATGCCGGCGGTCGTCGTCTTGCCGCCGAAGGTCACGTTGTTCGAGATGGCGTTGGTCCACGCCGTCGCGGCGAGCAGGTCGGCGCCTGGGACGTCCGAGCCGATGGTCCACGGCTCGCCGGCCGTGAAGGTTGGCAGGCCGATCGCGTTCGCGAAGGTGAGCTGGGCCATGTTGAAGAGGGTCTCGTCCCACGTGTTGCCCGAATGGACCACGGCCGGGAGTGGGCCGTCCGACGGGCGGTGACGGAGGATGTAGGGGGCGAACGAATGCGAGTCACCGCGCTCGGCCAGCCACGCGAGGATGCCGATCGGCAGGTCCACGAGCGAGTTCGCCTGGAGCTCCTGCTCCGTCGTGACCAGCCCGAGCGCGTATTTGATGATCGAGCCCGCCTGAAACGCATTGGCGGGCCCCATGGGCATGTTGACGTTCAGGATGTAGCTGGAGCCGACGCTCCCGACGATGCCTTTGAAGTCGTCCGCGAGTGCGAGCAGTGCGGTGCTGTACGAGGTCCCGAAGGAGAGGCTCTCGTGGAAGATCCGGGCGTCGTCGAAGGCGAGCCCGGGCACGAGGCCGGTCCAGTCGCCTTCCTTCAGGTAGCGGAGGACGGCGTAGTTGTCGGCCACGATGCTGAGCGTGTTGGCCTCGATGAGGTTCGGCTGAAGTGAAGCCGAGAGCGCGTAGAGCTGACCGACCGACGCGGCGGCCGAGCCGGGGTCGCCGACGAAGTCCGGGCTGTAGTCGGGATCGCCTTCGGTCTTGCCCGTGTACACGTTGACGATGTCGGCTTCGGTCGGTGCGATCTGCCCGTCCTTGACGGCCTGCTTGCGGCGACCGCCGTGGTAGATCATGTCGATGACGATGGTCGCCACGCCCGTCTGGCAGTTCGCCGTCGCGAAGGGAGTCGCGTCCGCTCGGATGGCGCCGCCGCCGTGCTGCACGAGGGCGACGGGCATGTTCCCGAGGGTGCTCTCGGTCCCCGAACAGAGATAGAGCGTGAAGGGCACGACCGTCTCGGCCGTGGCGACGGCTTTGCCGCCTTCGATCTTCAGCGGCTCGTTCAGGATGGTCGTGCCGTCCACCCGCGAGTTGAACGACGGGATCACGAAGCTGCCGTTCACCACCCGGTCGATGCGTCCAGTGAAGGTGCCGCCGGTGTACGCCTTATTGTCGCCCGCGAGCGCGCCCGCCCGCTCGCGGTTACCGTCCCACATGCCGGGGTTCAGCTCGTGTGGGGCCACTGGGGAGCCGAAGTACGACGCGAGATCCTCACCTTCGATTAGGCCGCCATCGACCCACGCGTCTGCCGTCGCGTCCAACCGGACGCGCGCCGACGGCGCCTCGAGCGTGAAGTCGTCCACGCCCTTCAGGACTGCCTGCGCGACGTCGAGGACGGGCTCGGTCGTGAACACGGTCGCGGCGATGACGTCGCCTGCCGGGACCGTATTGTCGGTCATCCAGGCGCGGAGGGGGGCGAAGGCCGCGCGCGCGGCCGTGACGTCGCCGTCGCCGCCGGGATCGGTCTCGGAGAGCGTTCGCACGAGCCCGGGATCGGCAGCGAATGCGTCTCCGCCATCGGTCTTGCCGCCGGAACGGACGACGACCGCGACCGTGCTCTCCGCCATGAGGTAGTCGCCCCACGCCGGGAACACGCCGAGCGCCTTCGCCGGCGCCGACCAGAACACCTGCGGCTTTACGGTGCGGCCCTTCTCCGGCCCGTCGAGGACCACGATCTCGATCTTGTCCGCGAAGGTGGCGAGGTCGGGGGCGTTGCCCGTCGCTTGGAAGAACCAGATCGGCATGCCCGACCCAAAGCCCTTGCGGACGCCCAGCTGCGCGTCCCACGTCGCCAGGATAGTGGGATTGGCCAGCGTGCTGAGGACCGGGTCGGTCGCGAGCGAGGCGAGGCCCACGGTGCCGTCGGCCTCAAGGTAGAGGTCGTTCGGGAAGGGCGCTTCGGAGAGGTTCTGACCGGGGTCCGTGCCGAAGTGGAAGCTCGGCGCCGTGGGCTCGATCGTGGTGTCGCCACCGTCGGTCGTGTCACCATCGCTCCCATCGACCGTGTCGCCATCGCTCCCCGTTGCGTCAGAGTCCGTGCTGTCCGACCCCGACGAGTCGCCATCGACGGATCCATCGGTCGACGTGTCGGTGGCCGGCGCGGGGCTGCTCTCATCGGAGCTGCACGCGTTGAGTGGGATGACCAGGGAGAGGACTTTGAGCCAATGTTGTTTCATCGCGTGCTCCGAGCTCGAACGCCGGTACGAGGTGCGCTTGCGGGCAGGGGATGCCCCCTCCGCCCGGGAGTCGACCATGGTGTCGCCGCGGAGTATCGCGGCCACGCGCGCTTCCGCAAGTGTCATCGCGATCACCGCAGCGCCCTCCCAGGAGGCCACTGTTTTTCTCCCGTCGCAGGCCTTCGCGCTTCCCTGTGATAGCGGCGTCAGAAGTCTGCGATACGTCCTCACGTAGCCAGGGCTACCCTCTGGGCGTCACTCGACATC
>JADMJS010000498.1 GCA_018780435.1 Myxococcales bacterium | reverse complement strand
GAGTAGCTGTAGCCGCCGATGACGTTGAACGAGCCGCCGTCCCAGCCGTCGTATTGCGCTTCGAGCGTGGCGACGGTGTTCGAGTAGCGGGTGTAGGTGTCGACGGCGCCGTCTTTCTCACAGCCCGGGACCGGGTTGCCGAGGTCGTCCTGGCAGGTCGGGTAGATGGTGCCGACGGCGTCAGGGTCGCTGAGGTCGATCTCTGAATCCCGCGTCACCGTGGTGACGCTCGTGAGCCGCAGCCCGTCGATGGGATCGGAGTCGAAGCGGAGCCCGTACGCGAGATCGCGGGCCCAGAAGGGGTTGCGGATGTTCGGGTCACCGATCCCCGTGCTCCAGCCCGGGCCGACCCAGAGCTTCGGGAGGGCGATGATGGCCGTGTGGTAGCGAAAGTAGTCAGCGTGCGGCGACCCCTGGACGAAGACCCCTTTGCCGTTGTCGCGGTCGATGTAGCGGACCTTGCCGATGGTCCACTCATTGAACATGCCGAAGTCGGAGGAGCCGACGAGGATCGAGTCGACCCAGGGGATCGGGAGCGACGCGCGGATGTAGTAGCCGCGGAGCTTGATGTACTGGGCATGGTTCATGCCGAGCGACTCGCCCGACGTGTTCACCTCGTCGTACGCGATGTCGCCGTTCTCCCACCAGTCTTGCCAGAGGGAGCCGAAGCGAGACTGGAGTCGAGCCCCGGCCTCGACGTTCTCGCCGACGCGGCCCTTGATCCCGAGCTCGAACTCGGACCCGACGCCGTTGTCACCCGACAGGTTGTCGGGCCAGAAGGGGTTGCCGTAGGAGAGGACGCCCTGGCTGTCGTTATTGCGGTAGAGCCACTTCGTGTAGATGCCGCCCGACAGGTCGAAGTTGACGAGCTCAGCGCGGGCCGCTCCCGGCGCGGCGACGGACGAGACGAACGCGGCGCACGCAGCCAGAGTGACCAGCCCGCTGCGGCTCACCGGCGTACCATCCCGATCTCGGTCTGTTTGCCGCCATTCTCGTCGTCGTCATTGCACGTGTAGGCCTTCAGCGCCGTGTGCTGGGCATCCTTCTCGCCCCCGTCGCCGGTGGCGCCGCCCGCGAGCATGTCGATGACGTGGGGGTCACAGTTGAAGTCGTGCCCGCCGCCGAAGCGGTGCTCGCCTTTGATCTCGTTCACCGGGCGCGTGAGGAGGTCGTTCTTGCTCGGGAAACCTTCGTTCGACTGGACGACGACCTGATAGCCCCACCCTTTGGCCGGGGTGCCGAGCGCCGCCGCGTCGTACGTCGCGACCAGCTTTCGCCCCTGGACGCGTACGCGCTTCGGGATGATCAGGTCTTTGGCCATCGACTTGGCCTTGCTGTCGATCTCGGTCTGGAGCCGACGGCTGCCTTGCGGGCTGATGAGGAGGCACTTCTCCCAGCGGCTGTCCTCGGCGAACTTCACGTTCAGACCGGGGGCGCCGTCCTTGTGCCCGCTGCCGGCTTTGCCGTCGGTGTCGATGAAGACGAAGAGCATCTGCACCGAGAAGCCGTTCCCTTCCCAGCCCTTGCTGCCCCACGGATCCTCGATGGGGGCCGCCAGCGTCGCCGACACGGTGACCTCGCTGCCGGACGTCTCGATAGTCACGTCGGTCAAGTCGAAGGAGCCCGGCTTGTAGGCCGCGTTCGACGGGTAGACGTAGGTCCCCGGACCGTTGTCGTCGCCCTTCGG
>JADMJS010000210.1 GCA_018780435.1 Myxococcales bacterium | reverse complement strand
CGCTGGGAGGGCGGACGAAAGTCCGTGCCTTTCCGGCGCGTCGTCGTTTAAGCCCCATCTCACACGCTGGCGCCCTCTCGGCGCCCCAGCCCCACACCGCTTGTTGCGTCGGCTCCGTACCGGTACGCTCGATCTGTGCAGCGCCACAGCATCGACGCCGTGTTTCGAGGCCTACACGAGTCCCTCCTCGTCGTCGATGGCCTCGCTGTCGTCACGCATGGCTATGTCCGGTTCACCGCGGATCTCGACCTCGTCGCCGACCTTGAGCCCCAGAACCTGGCGTCCTTCATCACTGCACTCGAGTCACTCGGATATGGACCTCAAGCGCCCGTTCCGTTTAGTGCCTTCGCCGATCCCGAGAATCGCCGTCGATGGGCAGCGGAGAAGGGGCTCACCGTCATCTCACTCAGTAGTCCACGGCACCCCGCGACGGAGATCGATCTCTTCGTCGAGTCACCGTTCGACTTCGACGACGCGTGGGGGCGCTCCACGATCGCGGAGTTCGCCGAAGGAGTTCCGACTCGAGTGGTCGGTCTCGACGACCTCGTCTCGATGAAACGGAAGGCGGGTCGGCCGAAAGACCTCGACGACCTACGGCAGCTTGAGCGCCTTCGCGGAGCGGGCTCATGAGCGCGAACCAGCCGAGGCAGGACAAGGCGCCGACCGAGTGGCCGCCCGGCTGGGAGCATCATGAGCTCGATCAGCTTCGGCGGATGGCGAAGCTCACCCTCGCTGAGAAGCTGGAGTGGTTGGAGGAAGCGCACGCGCTGGTCCTACGCCTTGCTCGGGCTCGAGCCACGTCACAGCCTACGCCCCAGGAGCCTGGGCCCTGAGCCGCCCGACGTTGACAGCAGTCGTACGAGTCGTACGCTCTGGGTACTGGCCTCAACGCGAGGAGGTGCCATGAAGAACGCTACTTGCGGGGTCGACGAGGCGCGAACTCACCTCCCTGAGCTGATCGATCGTGCCAAGGCCGGAACGATCACCATCATCACGCGTCGCGGGCAGCCGATGGCCGCGCTCGTACCGGTCGACATGGCGATCGGCGCCGGTGCGAGGTCAGCGTCGTTTCTCGCCCTCGCGGGCTCCGGTGCCGGGCTCTATTCGGCCGCCCACGGAACCGACGTCGCCAGCCAGCGCGACGAATGGCGCTGATCCCCTTCGGTCTCTCGGCCGGTGACCGGGTTCTCGTCGACACGAACCCACTCATCTACGTGCTCGAAGGCCATCCACTCGCAGGGCGTTTCGTCGACCTCCTCGATGCCATCCAAGTCGGAAAACTAATCGGCGTCTTGACCCCCATCACGGTGGCGGAGGTCCTCGCTGGCCCCTTGAGGGTTGGCGACGTCGCGCTCATGGAGCGCTACCGACTGACGCTCGGCGATCAAGGCCCGTTCCAAACACTGATGCTCGACGCCGAGATGGCAGTCCTTGCGGCGCGCCTTCGAATCCAACATCGCCTGAAGCTCCCCGACGCCTTCCAACTTGCTGCAGCAGTGTTGAGCGGCTGTGATGCGCTCATCACCCACGACCGGGATTTTTCGGGCGTGAGCGCGATTCCGATCGTCGGGCTCGACGCGGGATGACGCGTTGTTCAGAACATGAACGATCGACCAAGTGGTGAACAGAACGGGTTCTGAAACGCGACTGGTCAGGGGGGCCTCCCGGGAGTTCCCACAGGGCCTCCA
>JADMJS010000197.1 GCA_018780435.1 Myxococcales bacterium | reverse complement strand
ATGAGGCCGAGGCAACGTTGAAAACGCGCGACGAGGCGCGCGACAAGAAAAACGAAAGCAGCGCACAGCGAAAGCGACCGACGTTCATCGTGCGCGACTCGCAAATGGGACCGAGTATCGCGAGCTACAAGGGCGGCAAGTTCCTGCACAACGCCATCAACTTGGTCGACGGCTTCTTCGTGTCGCCTGGCGCGCCGGGCAAGAAAGGAGTGACGGTCGAGGAGCTGCTGATCAACATCGGCTACCTCGCCCCGCCGGGTGAGGCGGTGTCGGTGATCAGCAAGCCCACGTCGGAGAAGGTGGCCGCCGTCGGGCAAGTCGTGGCCGACAAGCTCAAGGCTGCGGGCAAGGGCGCTCACAACATCTCGTCGATCCTCAACGGCACGGGCGACTTGATCGAGGCGATCGCGGTGGCGAGCCCGATTCTGCGCGCCGTGGTCGGCGTCATCGTCAAGGTGGCCAAGATGCACGCGCTGGTGCTCGTCAACAAGCAACAGGCCGGCGTGCTCGTTGCGCTGGTCAAGTCGTTTGGCGTGCCGCTCGACGAGATCGACGCGCTGCTCTTGACGCAGCCAGCCGACGATCCGTTTGCCGTGCACCTCAAGTCGCGCCTCACTGATCTCGAGGCCGCGATCGGGCGCGCCGAGGCGGTGCTGAGCGAGTGGTGCTCGCGCGAGGGCAAGTCGGTGCTCAAGAAGTTCAAGCAGCTCATGACGGCGGGCGACATGAACAAGGCGTTCCTCGCCAGCAAGGACGAGCTTCACCAGGCGCACCAAACGCTCTGCAACGACCTGACGATCAAGGTGGCGGTCACGGTGCTGGGTGATTCCGACCTGGCGCTCCGCGATTCGAAGAAGGCCGTCGACGACGCCGTGGCGCGCGCCGGCGAGGCGTGCCACAACGACCTGCAGAACCTCGAGAGCGACCTCAAGGCCTTGTTTGCGGCCATGGGCGAGTCGCTCACCGACCAACTCAAGCAGCTGGGCTGGTCGCTCGCCGGCCTGCACACGTCGGTGGCCGAGTTGAGCGACAAGCAGGACGAAATGATCTCGCTTCAGCTCCAGACCCACGAGAGCATGCAGCAAATCATGCATCACCTCATCACGCCGTCCAAGGTCGTGATTCAGCACGAGCCGGCGGCGGCGTTCTGGCGCGACGTGATCCATCCCGCGACGGCGACTGAGCTGACCTGGTCAACGTTTCAGTCGGCCGTCTTCTGCGAGCTGCTCGAGCCCGCCAACGTGCCGGTGGAAGACTGGCACCGCATCAAGGGTCACGTCAAGGAGCTCTTTGACGTCGACGGCGACGACAGCATCTCGATCTACGAGTACAACAGAGTGACCCTCAGCCGCCAGCAAACGATGCTCGAGATCTGCCTGCAGTTGATCGAGACGACTCAACCGGTGCCGCAGGCGGCCAGCAGCAGCAGCAACGACGACGACGACGACGACGACGACGACGACGACAAGAACAACGTCAACAACGAGGGCGACTACGGCCATGACGAGTGTGAGGCCAAGTGAAAAAAAGGTGGCGCGCATTTTCTGCATCAATGAGTGAGTGTTGTTTGGGACGGAGAGCTTGGTGATGTGTGTGACACGCACATTTTCAGCGACCCAGACGTTTCCTGAGATGGCTGTCGAGGCCGACACCGGAAGCAACACAGCGGCAATGCATTCGCTGACCAA
>JADMJS010000408.1 GCA_018780435.1 Myxococcales bacterium | reverse complement strand
AAGGGTCTGGCCGACACGGCGCTGAAGACGGCGAACTCCGGTTACCTCACGCGTCGCCTCGTCGACGTGGCGCAGGACTCGGTGGTCGCCGAGTACGACTGCGGCACCATCGACGGCTCGCTGATGGTCGCGCTCACCGAGCGTGGCGAGGTCATTCAGCCGCTCTCGGACCGCATCCTCGGCCGGGTGGCGCTCGACGACGTCTCGGACCCCTACACGAACGAGCTGCTCGTCGCGGCGGGTCAGGAGATCGACGAAGACATCATCGAGAAGATCGACAAGGCCGGCGTCGACCAGGTCATGATCCGCTCGACGCTGTCCTGCCGCACGCGCGGTGGCGTCTGCATTCTCTGCTACGGCCGCGATCTGGCGCGTGGCCATCTCGTCAACATCGGCGAGACGGTCGGCATCATCGCGGCGCAGTCCATCGGCGAGCCGGGTACGCAGCTCACGATGCGTACCTTCCACATCGGTGGTGCGGCCGGTAAGCAGGCCGAAGCGTCGACCCTTGAGTCCAAGCGCGAGGGCACGGTCCGCTACAAGGGCCTGAAGACGGTGAAGAAGGCCGATGGCACCTTCGTCGTCATGGCCCGCAACGGTCAGTTGGCGATCGAAGACGACCTCGGTCGTGAGCGCGAGCGCCACGACATCGTCTACGGCGCCAACCTCAAGATCGCGGACGGCGCCCTGGTGAAGGCCGGGCAGCTCCTGGCGGACTGGGACCCGTGGGCGGTGCCGGTGGTCACGGAAGTGGCCGGTATCTGCAAGCTGGGCGACATCATCGAAGGCACGACCATGCGCGAGCAGGTCGACGAGGCCACCGGTGCGTCGCGTAAGGTCATCATCGAGTCGCGCGACGGCGAGCTCCGCCCGCGCATCTCGCTGAAGGACCCGAACGACCCGAAGACGACCCTGACGGTCGCGGGCGGCAGCAAGGCGCAGTACGAGCTCCCGATCGGAGCCAACATCACGGTGTCGGACGGTCAGCACGTGGGCGCGGGCGAGATCCTCGCCAAGGTGCCGCGCGAGCAGGCGAAGGTGAAGGACATCACGGGCGGTCTGCCGCGTGTGGCCGAGCTCTTCGAGGCACGTAAGCCGAAGGAGCACTCGATCATCGCCGAGGTGGATGGCACGGTCAGCTTCGCGAAGGGCCCGAAGGGCAAGCGCAAGGTGGTCGTCACACCGGAAGTCGGCGATCCGAAAGAGTATCTGGTCGCGAAGGGCCGCCCGCTGGCGGTCAACGAGCGCGACTTCGTGCGGGCCGGTGAAGCGCTGCTCGAAGGCCCGTCGAACCCGCACGACATCCTCCGGGTGAAGGGCGAGCCCGAGCTGGCGAAGTACCTGCTGAACGAAGTTCAGGGCGTCTACCGCCTGCAGGGCGTGAAGATCAACGACAAGCACATCGAAGTGATCGTCCGCCAGATGCTGCGGTGGGTGAAGATCCTCGACGTGGGCGACACCGAGTTCCTGATCGACCAGCAGGTCGAGAAGTGGATGTTCGACGAGGAGAACGAGCGCGTGCTGAGCCAGGGCCAACGCCCGGCGACGTGCGAGCCGCTGCTGCTCGGCATCACGAAGGCGTCGCTGGCGACGGACTCGTTCCTGTCGGCGTCGTCCTTCCAGGAGACGACGAAGGTGCTCACGGAGGCCTCGCTCTCGGGCAAGGTCGACTACCTGAAGGGCCTGAAGGAGAACATCCT
>JADMJS010000773.1 GCA_018780435.1 Myxococcales bacterium | reverse complement strand
GCGTTCATCCCGTTCGATGCGCGCTCTGGAGGTGCCTCGCATGGCCTTGCTCGCAGCCGCACAGGCGGTTGATCATTACCCGCTCGACACCATCGCCATCTTCTCGGTGGCGTTCGTCTTCTCATTGGTCATGGACCTGCTCCAGCACAAGGAGCACAAAGAGGTCACGGTCTCGAACGCCGCCGGGTGGTCCCTTTTCTGGGTCGCGCTGTCCCTGGGCTTCTGGGGCTGGGTGAACTATCGCCACGGGAGCGAGTGGGGGAGCATGTTCCTCACGGGCTACGTGCTCGAGAAGACCCTCTCCATCGACAACCTGATGGTCTTCATTGCCATCTTCAAGTTCTTCCGAATCGACTCGGGCCTCCAGCACCGCATCCTCTACTTCGGAATCCTTGGCGCCATCGTCTTCCGATTCATCTTCGTCGCCATCGGCACCGGTTTCCTCAAGCTGGCCGGCCCGTGGGCGCTCGTCGTCTTCGGACTCTTCGTCGCCTGGGCGGGCATCCAAATGCTCCGCGGCGGCGACGACGACGAGGGCAAAGAGCCCGACTACCACCTGATGCCCATCGTGAAGTTCTTCACGCGCTTCTACCCGGTGTTTCCGAAGCTCGTGGGCGACCGTTTCTTCGTCGATAGCGCCGAAGCCGAACAGATCGCCAAGAAGGACGGCCTCTCACTCGCAGCGAAAGCGGCGCGTTATATGACTCCGGCCTTCGTCTGCCTCCTCGTCGTGGAAGGATCTGACGTCCTCTTCGCGTTCGACTCGGTCCCGGCCGTCATCGCCGTCACCCAAGAACCACTACTCGTCTACACCGCGATGATCTTCGCCATCCTCGGCCTGCGGTCGCTCTACTTCATCCTCGTCGTGCTGACGAAGTACCTGGCCCACCTCGAGAAGGCCATCATCTACGTGCTCTTCTACATCGCCGCGAAGATGTTCATCGAAGCGTGGCACAAGTTCCACGAAGCCGGCTACGTAGGCTGGGAGCTCCCGATCCACATCGACCCGACGGTCTCGATGTTCATCGTGCTCGGCATGCTTGGGCTGGGTGTGGTGGCCAGCTTCATCTGGCCCCACAAAGAGGACGACGAAGGGCTCGATCGGAAATAAGTGGGAGGTTTGACCGCGCCGCGCCCCGCCCGGCCCCTTCCAAGTCCGAAGACATACTCCCCGTATTTCGAGGACTTGGAAGGGGCCGGGCGGGGATGCGGCGCGAGGCAAACCGAACCACTTATCTTCGACCGAGGTCGAAGGGCTCGGTCGAAGATAGGGCCTGATGCGCCCCGCGATTACGGCTGCTGTTCGAGCTGCCGGATCGCCTCGTCGAGATAGCTCAGGACGTCGGCATCGTCGGTGCGCTCCCGAAGCGCCCGGAGCTTGGCCTCCGCATGACGGCCGAGCGCCACCACCTCTTTCATCCCCAGCGTCTCCCATGAGTTGGTGCCGGCCGCGATCGCGGTAAGGAAGGCGCCCTCGACCCCGTCGAGCTCGTCGTTCGTCGTCACCTCGACACGACCGACGAGGGTTCGGACGGTCCGCGTCGGCTCGAAGGACAGCGTGAGCGGCAAGAGCTCGTCGGTCCAGCTTCGCGGAAGTACGTAGAGCACACGCAGACCCGGCGTGTGGAAGTAGCTGACGGCCCAGGTGTCGACCATCGCGACCGACTCGTCGAGCGTGAGACCGCTCTCCGTGAGCGCCGC
>JADMJS010000634.1 GCA_018780435.1 Myxococcales bacterium | reverse complement strand
TCCTGTCGGCGATGACCATGATCGCGGAGTCGCACATCGCGCTCCACATCGAAGAGGACACCGGAAACGCCTTCTTCGACATCTTCTCCTGCAAGTTCTTCGACACGGAGCCCGTCCTGCACGAGCTCCTGTCGGCCTTCCCAGGCAAGGTGCACACGAAGCAGCTCATCTCGCGCGGCTGCGGCTATCGCGTGAAGCGCACCGAACGCGCCCCGGAGCACGCCCGCACGAAGGCGTGGCTCGGGACGCGCCCCGCCGGCTGAGCCGAGCCTCGGCGGCCTCGGTCAGCGGCGATCGGCCCAGAGCGGCGACATCGCCCGCAGTCGCTCTACCGCAGCGCGAACGGACGCGATGGCCGTGTCGATGTGCGCGTCCGTCGTGCCGCGGCCGAGCCCGAAGCGAAGCGCGGCCTTGGCGAGCATGCCCCGCCGGCCGATGGCGCTGAGCACGTAAGACGGCTCCTGACTGTCCGATGTACACGCGGAGCCGGTCGACACCGCGAGCTCCGGCATCGCCATGATCATCGCGTCGGGCTCGACGTAACCCACCGATACATTGAGGTTGTGCGGCAGTCGCTCCGGACCGGGCGGCGGGCCATTCAAGTAGATCTCGGGCAGGTCGGCGATGCCCGCCCAGAGGCGATCTCGGAGGCGCGAGAGGCGCTCGTGCTCGTCGCTGAGGTCTGATACGGCGAGCCGCACGGCCTCGGCGATCCCGACGATGAGGGGGACCGGCAAGGTCCCGGAGCGCAGCCCCCACTCGTGTCCGCCGCCGTGCTGAATGGCGCGGATCCGATGTCGGATCTCGGGCCGCACCACCAGCACGCCAACCCCCTTCGGCCCATAGAGCTTATGGCCCGAGAAGCTGATGAGGTCGGCGCCGAGCGACGCGGCCGTCAGCCGGAGCTTGCCGACCGTCTGCGCGGCGTCGGTGTGAAGGAGAACGCCCCGTTCCTGGCAGAGCGCGGCGAGCGCGGCGATGGGCTGCACGGTCCCGATCTCGTTGTTTCCATGCATGATCGAGACGAGCCGCGTATCCGGCCGCAGCGCCGCGAGCACCGCTTCGGGCGACACCCGTCCTTCGCCGTCAACGGGCAGGACCGTCACGGCATGACCGTCACGTTCGAGAGCCGCGGCGGTGTCGAGGACGGCTTTGTGTTCGGTGACGACGGTGACGAGGTGACCGGGCTCCCGGAGCGCGGTCATGACGCCGGTGAGCGCCAAATTGTTCGCTTCGGTGGCGCCACTCGTGAAGACGACGTCCGACGGCGCGACGTCCAGCAGCGTCGCGAGCACCTCGCGGGCCTCGTCTACAGCTGCTTCGGCGCGCCACCCGAAGGCGTGCGTGTGGCTCGCCGCGTTACCAAACACGCGAGTGAAGTACGGCAGCATGACCTCGAGCACGCGCGGATCGACGGGCGTGGTCGCGTGGTGGTCGAGATAGATGGGATCGGCGTCGGGGTCGTTGTCGTCGTGCACGACGCTAGCCTGCCGGGCGGCGTGACGCCTGTCACCTCCCCTGAGCGCGTCTGAGCGTGCCAGCGAATCAGGCGTGACAGGCCGGCATCCAAGGGCTACCTTCCCGCCGCCCCGAGGCCCCCCCAGTGGCCCGCGGCTCATCTGCCGGTCCCCACGGAGTGAACATGCCCGCCATCACGAAGTCCGCCGTCCTCGAAGCGCTGCGCGCCGTCATCGACCCCGA
>JADMJS010000568.1:1497-9297 GCA_018780435.1 Myxococcales bacterium | reverse complement strand
CCAGCGACCTTGGCACTGCCCCCTGGGGCTGTCAAGCAACAGCGTCCGGGGCGCCAGCCGCACCAGCAAGAAGCGATCCACCTCGCGAGACCTCACCTCGACCCTCGCTTCTCGCTCACCTCGACCCTCGCTTCCCGCTCACCCGCCCCTCCCGCTCACACGGCCTTCACGTTCCGAAGCCCGAAGGCCTCGGCGAGATGGCTCACGTCCATCGCGTCGGCGCCGCCCAGGTCGGCGATGGTCCGCGCCACGCGCAGGACGCGGTGATAGCCCCGCGCCGAAAGCGTCCCTTGCTCCAGGAGGCGCCGTGCGAGTGCGCGGGCGTCGTCACCAAGCACACAGTGTCGCTCCAGCGGCTCGCCGCGCAGGTCAGCGTTGCAGCGGAAGATGGTGCCGCGGAGCCGCTCCGACGCGACGTCGCGGGCCGCCTCGACGCGGCGCCGCATCGTAGCGCTGTCTTCCGCCGTGGGCTCGGCGAGGAGCGCGGCGGCAGCGACGGGAGGACACGCGACCTGCAGGTCGAGTCGGTCGAGGAGCGGGCCGCTCACCCGTTCGGCGTAACGTTGCACCGCTACCGCGGTACACGTGCACCGCCTGCCCGTCTCGGGCCAATTTGAATAGCCGCAAGGGCACGGGTTCATGGTCGCTACGAGCTGAAAGGCCGCCGGGAGCCGCACCGACGAGCCCGAGCGGGCCAGGATGACCTCGCCGGACTCCATCGGCTGGCGCAGCACCTCGCGTACGTGCCGCGCGAACTCTGGGAGCTCGTCGAGGAAGAGGACGCCCCGGTGTGCCAGCGAGACCTCTCCCGGCCTCGCGACCCCCGAGCCGCCACCGACGACCGCCGCGGCCGAGGCCGTGTGGTGGGGGGCGCGGAACGGACGCGAGCGCACGAGCCCGCCATGCGGGGAGAGGAGGCCCGCGACGCTGTGGACGCGGCTCACCTCGAGCTGCTCGTCGAGTGTGAGCCGAGGGAGGACACCGTGGAGCGCCCGAGCGAGCAGGGTCTTCCCGGTGCCCGGCGGGCCGGTGAGCAAGAGGGGGTGGCCCCCGGCGGCGGCGATCTCGACGGCGCGCCGCGCGGCCGACTGGCCACGGATGTGCGAGAGGTCGACGTCGGGTCGGGGTTCGAGCAGCGGGTCGGCGGGCGGCAACGGGCCGGGGAGCTCGAGCGCCCCGACGAGGTACCCGATGACTTCGGAGAGCGTGCGTGCCGGAATGACCAGAAGTCCAGCCACGCCCTCAGCTTCACGCGCGTTGGCAGCCGGGACGACCGCCGTGGCGATCCCATGGTCCCGTGCGGACAGGAGCATTGTGAGGAGCCCGCGCACGGGGCGCAGCTCTCCCGAGAGGCTGAGCTCACCGATGAAGAGCGCCCCGTCGAGGCGTGAGGGCTTCACCTGCCCGCTGGCCACGAGGATGCCGAGCGCGATGGGCAGATCGTAGGCGGTCCCCTCCTTCCGGACGTCCGCCGGCGACAGGTTCACGACGACACGTTCGGCTGGAAACGTGAGGTTGGCGTTGGCGATGGCGGCTTTCACCCGTTGCCTCGACTCGCGGATGGCGGCGTCGGGGAGGCCGACGGTCTCATAGCCCATGGAGCCCCGGGACACGTCGACCTCGACGTCGACCGTGTAGCCATCCACCCCCAGCGTCCCACTCGACACGATCCGTACTGCCACGTCTCACCCCCGGTCGCGGCGCCTGGTCCGTTCTTGGCGCCGCGACCTCCTTGAGCACGCGCGATGCCACCATGACGACTGCCATCAACCCATTGAGTTCATTGAGAACCGGCCTGCGCCAGTGTCTCATCCGGTGTTTCGTTTTCGGACAGGGGGCGTCCGATTTCGGGACTACGGCGCATGGGAAACGCGGCTCTCGCATGGGCGGGTGTCGAGTGCTAGATTCCGCGCGCCTGCGCGCCGCACCCTTCGTCCCGGGTGCATCGAGGAAGCCATGGAACCCGTCTCCGCCGCTCTCGTCCCCTCCGTCCTGCCCTCCGGCGACGCCGCGTTCTCGCGACGCCACATCGGCCCGAGCGCCGCCGAACAGGCGTCCATGCTCGAGCTGCTCGGCTACCCATCACTCGCGGCCCTCGCCGACGCGGCGGTGCCGCCCAGCATCCGGGTGGCACGACCGCTCGACCTGCCCGCGCCCGCGTCGGAAGCCGAAATGTTGGCGGAGCTTCGCGCCCTGGCCAGCCAAAACCAGCTCTACCGCTCCTTCATCGGCATGGGCTACTCCGGCACGTTCACGCCGCCGGTGGTGCAGCGCAGCATCCTGGAGAACCCCTCGTGGTACACGCAGTACACGCCTTACCAGGCTGAGATCGCTCAGGGGCGCCTCGAGATGCTCCTCAACTTCCAAACGATGGTGAGCGACCTCACGGGCCTGCCCGTGGCCAACGCCTCGCTCCTCGACGAGGGCACCGCCGCCGCCGAAGCGATGACGCTCGCGCACCGCTCCCGTGCACGCGGGTCCACGGCCGAACGCTTCTTCGTGGCCAGCGATTGCCACCCGCAGACCATCGCAGTCGTCCTCGGCCGTGGTCACGCCCTCGACTTCGACGTCGTCGTGGGCGATCCCGGCGCCTTCGAGCCCACCCCGGACTACTTTGGCATGTTAATCCAGATGCCGAACACGCACGGGGCCATCGTGAACCCCACGGGGCTCATCGCCCGCGCCCGCGCCACCGGTCTCGTCAGCATCATCGCGGCCGACATCGCCGCGCTCGCCGTAATCACGCCGCCCGGCGAGCTCGGCGCCGACATCGCCGTCGGGTCGACCCAACGTTTCGGCGTCCCGATGGGCTTCGGTGGCCCACACGCCGCTTACTTCGCCGCTCGTGAGCCCTTCCTTCGACAGATCCCAGGCCGCCTCATCGGGGTGTCGAAGGACTCGAAAGGCCGTCCGGCCCTCCGCATGGCGATACAGACCCGGGAGCAACACATCCGCCGCGACAAGGCGACCTCGAACATCTGCACGGCGCAGGTGCTGCTCGCCATCATCGCGGCCGCCTATGCGGTCCATCACGGCCCCGAAGGGCTCCGGACGCAGGCCGAGGCCATCCGGGCCAAGACCGCGGGGCTGCGTCGAGCCCTCCTCGCAGGCGGGTGGTCGGTCTCGGGCGGTCCGATCTTCGACACACTGCACGTCACGTGTGCGCCGGCGCGAAAAGCCGAGCTCCGCGCCCGTGCGCTCGCGGCGCGGATCAATCTGCGTTACGACGACGACGCGGTCGGCATCAGCCTCGACACGACCACGACGGCAGCGGATCTCGCGACGCTGGGCGACGTCTTCGGCCTCAGCGGGCCCGTCACGCCCGTGACCGAAGCGCTCCCCGAAGCGCTCGTACGCACGTCGGCCTACCTCGAGCACCCGACCTTCCACCGTTACCGCTCGGAGACCGAGCTGCTGCGCTACCTGAAGCGGCTGGAGAAGCGCGATCTGTCCCTCGCGGACGCGATGATCCCGCTCGGCTCCTGCACGATGAAGCTGAACGCCGCTGCCGAGATGCTGCCGATCACGTGGCCGGAGTTCGGGGCCCTACACCCCTTCGTGCCCGCCGATCAGGCGCGCGGATACGCCGCACTCACGAGCAGCCTGGAGCGGTGGCTGTGCGAAGCGACGGGCTTCGACGCCGTCTCCTTGCAGCCGAACTCGGGCTCTCAGGGGGAATACACGGGGCTACTGGTCATCGCCGCGTATCACCGGTCCCGCGGCGAGCCGGGGCGGAAGGTCTGCCTCATCCCAACCTCGGCGCACGGCACGAACCCCGCCAGCGCGGCGCTCGCCGGCTTCGAGGTAGTCGCCGTGGCCTGCGACGAGCTCGGCAACATCGATCTCACAGACCTCGACCTGAAGCTCGCGCGCCACGAAGGGAAGGTCGGCGCCCTGATGGTCACCTACCCGTCGACCCACGGCGTCTTCGAGACCACGATCGAGAGCATCTGCGCCAAGGTCCACGCGGCGGGCGGTCAAGTCTACCTCGACGGCGCCAACATGAATGCGCAGGTCGGCCTCTGCCGGCCAGGCGACTACGGGGCGGACGTCTGCCACCTGAACCTTCACAAGACCTTCTGCATCCCGCACGGCGGTGGCGGTCCGGGCGTGGGCCCCATCGGCGTCAAGGGCCACCTCGCGCCCTTCTTGCCCGGCCACCCGGTGGTAAAGACCGGCGGCGAAAAGGCGATACAGCCCGTGTCCGCGTCCCCCTGGGGGAGCGCGTGTATCCTCCCCATCCCGTGGGCGTACATTCGCATGATGGGCCAGCCGGGGCTCACGGCGGCTACGCAAGTCGCGCTGCTGAACGCCAACTACGTGGCAAAGCGCCTCGAAGGCCACTTCCCGATCCTCTACAAGGGCGCCCACGGCCTCGTCGCGCACGAGTGCATCGTGGACGCTCGACCGCTGAAGACCACCGCCAACGTCTCGGCCGAGGACATCGCCAAGCGCCTCATCGACTACGGCTTCCACGCCCCGACCATGTCATGGCCGGTCGCCGGAACGTTGATGGTCGAGCCGACCGAGTCCGAGAGCCTCGCCGAGCTCGACCGCTTCTGCGACGCGCTCATCGCGATCCGAGCTGAAGCCACCGAGATCGCGGAGGGGCGAGCCCACCCGGACGACAACCCCCTCCGCAACGCACCCCACACCGTGGCCGACGTGACGGCCGACGAGTGGCCGCACCCCTACAGCCGGCGCCAAGCCGCATGGCCGATCGCCGGCCTCGAAGACCACAAGTTCTGGCCAGCCGTGAGCCGCGTCGATAACGCATTCGGCGACCGCAACCTCGTCTGCACCTGCCCTCCTCTCGAGGATTACGCCTCCTGACGCCCCCCCCGGATCTCCCCAGTCGGCGCGTTGATTGACCCACGGCGCGAAGTCGTGGTGTAGACTCGCGCCGTGGCGTCACGACGAAGGGAACACCAGCGACCGAGCCTGCGGCTCTTCATCGCGACGGCGATGATTGGGCTCGTCACGCTCACGGCCGGCGCGATCGTCGTCAACGGCTACCTCGCCACCAAACGCCACGCGCGCCTCGCCACCGAGCTCCTCGCGCGGGCCAACCTCGACCTCGCCCACGAACGCGTGAGCGCGTACCTCGGTCGTGCTCGCGACGCGGTGCTGGTCGCCCGCCGGGTCTTCGCCGGCGTCGCGCTCGACCCGCTCGCGCCAGAACCCTTCGAACGTCAGTTCTTTCAGGTCGTCGGTACCCACGCGCAGCTCTCGATGATGGCCATCGCCGACGACGGTGGAAATTTCGTGATGGTGCAGCGCCAGGCCGATGGCTCGCTCGACACGAAGATCGTCACACGCACGGGTGCCGCACCGGCGGGAGGAGCGCCCGGCCTAGCGCCACCGGGCGCTGGGTCGGACGAGCCCGCCCCGACCGTCCGTTGGCACGACCGCCCGCCGGGCGAAGCGACCCTGTCGGGCCACACGGTGCGCCTCGACCCGAACGACCGCTTCGACCCGCGCTCCCGTCCGTGGTTCGCGGGGGCGCTCTCGGCCAAAGGCCTGTTCCTATCGGGCGTCTACGTTTTCCATACGCAGCAGACGCCGGGCATCACCATCTCCATCCCGCTGAAGCTGCCGAACGGCCGTCAAGGCGTCATCTCTGCCGACGTTCGGCTCGCTGACCTGTCGCAGTTCATCGCGACCATCGAGGTCGGTCGTTCGGGGCAAGCGCTCATCCTCGACGGGAAAGGACGGCTCGTCGCCGCCCCACCCCGGAGCATGCCGAAGACACCGCTGGCGCCACTGACCGAATCGGACAACGCCGAAGTGCGCGCGCTCGCGACCGTCCACGACGAGAGTGCCTTCACGGCCGAAGCGACGCTCCGGTCCGTGGAGCTCGATGGCTCGATGCACACGCTCGGCTTTCGGGGCATCGAGCTCCCCGACACCGCCACGGAGGTGCCTTGGGCGGTCGCCGTGGTCGTGCCCGAGTCGGACTTGACTCGCCCCTTCGAGGAGTCCGGGACTCGCAGCCTCGGGCTGAGCCTCGTCCTGCTCCTCATCGCGGTTGTGGTCGCGATGCTGATGACGCGGCGCATCACCAAGAGCTTTGGACTTCTCGCCAAAGAGACCCGTGAGATTGCGCAGTTACACTTCGACGAGGCGCCGCGTTATCGAGGAACCTTCCGCGAAGTGGAGGACATCCTGGCCGCCTTCGACCAGATGAAGCTGGGACTTCGCTCCTTTCAGAAGTACCTGCCCTTGAAGCTGGTGCGAAAGCTCCTCGCCGAGCAGACCGAACCGCGTCTCGGTGGCGAGTTCGTGGAGCTCACGATCTTCTTCTCAGACGTCGCGAACTTCACCACGCTGACTGAGAAGACGCACCCGATGGCGATGGCCGAGCGACTGGGCCGCTATCTCGGCGAGATGACGGCGATCATCGAAGACCACGAGGGAACCGTCATCCAATACGTCGGCGACGAAGTCATGGCGATTTGGGGCGCGCCGACCAAGGTGGCTGACCACGCCTTTCAGGCGCTTGCCGCCGCCCTCGCCTGTGCCGCGCGGACCAACGGCGACGCCAGCACTGAGGCCCTCCCCTTCATCACGCGCTTTGGGATCCACTCGGCGCAGGTGGCAGTCGGCCACTTCGGCTCGAACGATCGCCTCTACTACGGGGCCATCGGCGACGGCATCAATGTCGCGTCGCGCCTCGAAGGGGCCTGTAAGCAATACGGCGTTAGTGTAATGGTCTCAGAGGACACCGTCCGAGGCACCGACAAACACTTCGCGTTTCGAAAGATCGACCGCGTGGTCCTCAAGGGGCGCCAGGAGCCGCTCGACATCTACGAGCCCATCGGGGCTGCCGTCGTAGCGACGCCCGAATGGGCTCGTGTCTATCAGGCCGCGCTCGAACGTTACTTCCTCCGTGACTTCGCTGGCGCCGAACGCGGCTTTCGGAAGGTCCTTGAGATCCGCCCCGGCGACGGGCCCGCCGCCGTGCTCGCGACGCGGTGCGCCGAGTTCGCGACCCGCCCGCCGCCGGACTCGTGGGACGGCGCCTGGGTCATGGCGATGAAGTAGCGCTCCGGGGCCGACTGTCGCCGCCGCTGGCCTCGCGAGGCCCCATGAGACTGGAGACTCTGAGTCAAGGGCGTGCGGCTCGGTACGACGTTCGGAGCTGGCGCCGCGTGACAGTAGCCCCACGGCGGCGGCGTTGCAGCCGGACCTCGTGGGGCCCGCGCGAGCACGAGACGCTCAGCACGATTCTTGCTAGCGCGAGGCGTGCGCGTGCGGTCCGCCCGCGGCGCCACGGAGTAGTGACATGGGATTCGAGACGACGCAGACCACGACCGACCCCAAGACAACGAACCGCCCAGACGTGGCTCCGGCCCCGGCGGCGACCCCGGCGCCGGCCGGGGGCTACGACGCGCAACGTGCAGCACTGAAGCCGACGGGTGCTGGAAAGGACGCGTCGCCGAAGTTCGACATGTGGAAGCTGACGCCGGAGGTGCAGGCGCTCTTCACGCAGCTCGGCAACACCGAAGACCCGAAGGCCGTCGAGCCGATCATGAACGCGCTGGTCAAGGACCATGGCGTACCGAAGGATGTGGTTCAGGGCGTCATCGCGTCGAACCAGGGCTTCTTCGCGAAGGTGCAGGGGGCCATCAAAACCGGGTCCTGGCACACGGTCTCGACCGACGACAAGGGCAACCCGACTTTGGAGTTCAAGGCGGACGGCAAGGGCATTGGCTGGGACGCGGCGGCCTGGAGCCTGCAGGGCGACATCAAGGGCAAGTCGCTCACCTACACGGACAAGGACGACGGCTGGAACGCCAA
>JADMJS010000568.1:0-1397 GCA_018780435.1 Myxococcales bacterium | reverse complement strand
GACAAGAGCACGTCGGTCAAGGGCACGGCCCTCGTCGGACCGAAGACGGGCGGCTCGGCCGAGGTCGTGAAGAAGGACGGCGACCAGTCCACGACGGTCAATGGTTCCTTTGTGAACGAGGCCGGGCAGAACACGGCGACGGCCGGAATGACGCGCACGAGCAAAGACGCCACCACGTCGGTCAAGGGCACGGGCTGGGCGGGCCCGAAGACCGGCGGAAAGGTCGACGCGACGGTCGATCGGAAGGGCTACAAGCTCGAGGGCAGCGCGGACGCGAGCCGAACCCAGTCGGAGTCGGCGACCGTAACGGAAGCCGGCGCCTCGGGCACCTTCACGAAGAAGGCGGAGACGAACGAGGCCGGTGAGAAGAAAGGCGACGACGTGGTCGTCACGGTCAACGCTCGCGGCAAGAAGACGGAATCACAAGGCGGCGATCAGGCGACCAACCTGAAGCTGGGCGGGGGCGTGGCCTCCGGCAACACGAGCGCGGACGCGACCTACGAGACGGAGGGCGGTCAAAAGGGTGGCCAGAGCTACCGCTTCCACGACGTCACTACGAAGTTCGGCAAGACCTGGGACCTCGACTCGAAGCTCAAGGAGGGTTTCAAGCTGGACCTCGGCGGTCATCTGCGCCTGTCGGACGTGAAGGGCGAAGACGTGGTCGCGACCGGCGACCTGCGCGGCACTTGGTACAAGGGCGAGGGCGACGGCAAGAAGGAGCTGACCTTCCGGCTCTTCGGCGGTCAGGACCAGCTCTCGACCTTCAGCAACCTCGCGCACACGACGCCCGGCATGCTCGGCGACGCCAAGGGGACCGGGCAGTTCGGCCACCTCGCGACGCAATACAAGGGCGGCGGATACACCCTCAACGGCGACGCCACGCTCGGCCGTACGGACGACGTGACCCTCGGCGGTGCGCACCTCGGTGCCGCGAAAGACGACGTCTGGAAGCTCGACGCCTACGCGTCCTTCGCGAAGCGCGACAGCGGAACCGCGACGATGTTCAGAATGAACGGCGAGTTCGCCGCGAGCAGCAAGCTGAAGCTCGACGCCGGCGGCTCCTACTCGTTCACGCCCGGGACCCCCGAACACCAGAAGCTCTGGGAGATCCACGCAGGCGCTGGGTACCAGATCGACAAGAAGCAAAGCCTCACCCTGCGAATGGGCGTCGCCGGCGACGGCTCGCAGCTCTACTATGTGCCCGAAGTCATGTACAAACATGACGGCAAGTTCACAGCGTCGGCGATGGGCGTCCTCGGCCGAGAGGGCACGAACACCGTGGGCGCGAAGCTCAAGCTCGACAAACCCGACATCACCTTCTTTGCGGGCTACGGCAACGCGCAGCACATGATGAACCCCTACGCGGGCAACGCCGGAATGGCGATGCCGAACATGGG
>JADMJS010000585.1 GCA_018780435.1 Myxococcales bacterium | reverse complement strand
GCCTGCGTGGCCAACAAGGGCTGCGTCAACACGCCGAACTTCAACCTGTGCAGCGATGGCGAAGCCTGCACGGTCGGCGACCAGTGCCAGGATGGTCAGTGCATCGGCTTCTCGTCACAGTGCGACGACAACAACGAGTGTACGAAGGAGATCTGCCTGGCCGGCGGCGGGTGTCAGCACATCCCGGTCAACTCCTTCGAGTGCCGCCCGCAGATCTTCATCATCTACCCACCCCGCGGCGCCATGATCAACGGTCCGGCCGATGTCCCCGTGACCGGCTACGTGACCTCGGGCGGCCAGGGTCTCGCTGAGTTCTTCATCAATGGCTTCCCAGTCACGACGCACCCGACGAGCGGCGCGTTCACCTTCATGATGAAACCCGAAGTCGGTATGAACAGCATCCAGGCCATCGCGACCTCGAAGCTCGGCGGCCAGGACAAGGCGGTCCGCGCGTTCGCATGGAGCACGAAGTTCATCCCGCCCGGGCAGAACCTCCCTTCGGGACTCGGCATCTGGCTCTCTCAGCAGGTATGGGACGACAACAACACCAGCGATATCGACGACATCGCGACGGTGTTCACTCTCCTCCTCGAGAGCTTCGACCTCGCGGCGCTGGTCCCGAACCCGCTGACATCGACCTCGGCTTTGCAGTGCAAGTTCACCGTCTACGCGCAGCCGGTCTTCATCGGGAACCCGTCCGTGGACATCAAGCCGATCAATCAGGCGCTCCAGGTCACGGTCTCCTACCCGAACCTCTACGTCGGGCTCGACGTCGACGCGAGCGGCTTCCTCTGTCCGGGCCTCTCCGGCGACGTGTCGGCAGACAAGGTGCAAGTCACCATCGATCTCGTCGCTGGCTACGCCCCGAACGGCGCGCTGACCTTCGACATCGCCAACCCGCAGGTGGACATTCAGGGTCTCGACGTCGACATCGACGGCATCCTCGGCTTCCTCTTCAACTGGCTCATCGATATGTTCGAGGGCACGATCTCGGACCAGATCGAGGCCCAGGTGCTCGCTCAATTCGACGCCATCCCGCTCGACCTCGCGTCGGCGCTACAGGCCCTCGCCATCACGCAACAGTTCGAGCTGCCGCCGCTCATCGGCGATGGTCCACCGGCAGTGCTCGAGCTCACCACCTCGCTCTCGGCGGCCGACTTCGATCAGTTCGGTGGCTTCTTCGAGCTCGGGTCGTCGATGAAGGCCATCGGCGGCGAGACGGTGCCTTATCTCACCCTCGGCTCCCTCGGCCGTGACAAGTGCGGCAAGCTCGGCGAGCCCGACTTCTTCGACTACTTGATGCAAAACGAGCTCGAGATCGCCTTCAAGGACGACCTCATCAACCAGATGCTGCATGCGGCCTGGTACAGCGGCGCCTTCGAGATCCCGCTCCCGAAGTCGCTGCTCGGCGACGTCGACACCTCACAGTACGGCGTCGAGATCAACGACCTGTCGCTGTCCTTCCTCCTGCCGCCGATCCTGAGCTCGTGCAACTACGACGAGAAGCTCAAGATGGGCATCGGCGACATGCGCGTGAAGGCGTCGCTCAACCTCTTCGGGCAGCCGCTCGAGCTCGAAGCCTACGCGAGCGCCGTCATCGAGGCGCAGATCGAGGTGATCGAGTCGGTCGACGGCAACACCATCGGCATCACCTTGAGCGAGATCGGGCTCTTCGAGGTCGAGGTCGAAGACGTCAACGCGGGCTTCGAAGGCGCTCAGGGCGCCGTCGAGGACCTCATCGGCTCCTTCCTCGGACCGGACATCTTCGACTCGCTCGGCGCTTCGGCGCTCTCGGGGATCCCGCTCCCCGAGATCCCACTCGATGGCTTCTCGGACGCGATCCCGAAGGGCACGACCCTGAAGCTGGAGCTCACCAAGGCCTATCGCCTCGGAGGACGGACCGTGATGGCCGGTAACGTGAAGCAATGAGAGGTTCTTTCTCCTTGCGAACGGCGATGTTCGCCTTGGCGCTCGTCGCTAGTGGGTGTGCCGACGACGGCGGCGAATCGACGGCCACCACGGGCAGCGACGGAAGTGACGGCGCCGGCGACGTGACCCATGCCGACGTCGACGGCGACGCCGACGATTCGGCCGACGCTTCGGATGACGACGCCACGAGCGAGCCCGACGTCGCCCCCAGCGACGCCGACGAGCCCGAGACCACAGACGGCGACGACGTCGCCGAGGACACGATGGAGCCCGTGATCTGCACGGTGGGCCTACCGTGTGACGACGAGAATGACTGCACCTGGGACGACGCGTGCGGCGACGACGGCTTCTGCACGGGCACGCCTTACACGTGCGACGACGAACGCGAGTGTACGGTCGACGTCTGCACCGGCGATGGCGACTGCGAGTACGAGATGGCGCCGAGCACGTGCCTCATCGCCAACGTCTGCTACACCCAAGGAGAGACCCACGCCCTGAACGAGTGCGTGGTGTGTACGCCGTCCACCTCCACGACCGAATGGGTGCTCTCGAATGACGGTGACCCCTGTGGTGGCGGCGTCAACGAGTGTCTGACGAAGTCGACGTGCCTGAAAGGTCAGTGCCAGTCGGGCCTGAAGGCCTGCGACGATGGCAACCCGTGTACCGACGACGCCTGCGACGAGCTGGTCGGCTGTGTGGGGCTCCCCAACGCCGATCCGTGCGACGATGGCAACGCGTGCAGCCAGGGCGACACGTGCCAGTTCGGCGAGTGCATCCAAGGGCTCATCCCGCTGCTCTGCGACGACAAGAACCCGTGTACGACCGACCTCTGCTCGCCGAGCGGCTGTGTGTACTCGAACCTGACTGGCCCTTGTGCCGACGGGACGGCGTGTACGGTAGACGATGTCTGTCAGGACGGCACCTGCAAGCCCGGGATCCTGCGCAACTGCGACGACGGGAACAACTGCACGATCGATAGCTGCGATCAGTATCTCGGGTGCATTCCGGAGTTCGTGGACAGCGCCTGCTGCATCGGCGGCGTCAGCATCTGCGACGACAAGGACCCCTGCACGACCGACTCGTGCGACGAGGAACAAGGCGCCTGCATCCACACGCCGAACACGGCCGCCTGCGACGACGGCGATGCCTGCAGTGGCCCCGACGTATGCGACGCCCTCGTCTGTTCGGGCCCGGTGCTCGATTGCAACGACGGCAACACCTGCACCGACGATAGCTGCGCGGCGTCGCTCGGTGGCTGCCAACATGCGGCCATTCCAGGGACCTGCTCCGACAACAACGCCTGTACGAAAGAAGACAAGTGCGTCGGCGGTACGTGCGCGGGGACCCCACTGAGCTGCAACGACGGTCAGATCTGCACGCAGGACTCCTGTAACCCCCTCACCGGCTGTACGACGGTCGCGCTGACGGGGCCGTGCAACGATGGCAACGCGTGCACCGACCAGACCGTGTGCACGCCAGCCGGGTGCGTTGGCGTCCCGACGGCCTGCAGCGACGGCAACCCGTGCACCAACGACTCCTGCAACCCGCTCACCGGGTGCGCCTACCAGGCGATCGCGGGCACGTGTGACGACGGCCTCTCGTGCAGCACGGGCGACGCATGCAAGAACGGCGTGTGCTCGGCTGACAAGTCCAAGTGCGGGTGCCAGCCGGTGTTTTCGGACAACGTCAGCCACGTCAAGAAGCTGCTCATGGGCACGAGCGGCATCCCCGGCCAAGGGCTCGACGTCGACAAGAAGGCGAACACGTGTACGCCCGAGGGGAGCTGTTCGGGCGGTATCGACAACGCGTTCTCACTGCTGGCGGACATCGCGAACCCGGAGCTCACGAAGTCCTTCGCGAGTGGCTCGCTCACGCTGCTCTACGAACACGTGGCAATGAAGACCAATGGTCAGACTTTCGTCATGAACTTCTACCCGGGCAACGACCCCGGGGGCTGTGATGGGCAGACGCAGAGCTGCGGCTACTACGTCGAGAAGTCCGCGCTGAACCAGACCACGTGTAAGCCCTTGGTCGCGTTCAACAACGCCAAGATCGTAGGCAACAAGTTCACCGCCGGCGGTCCCGGATCGACCTTCCCCTTCTCGGCGCCCGTCCAGGACGGGCTCGAGCTCGAGCTCACCTTGTCGAACGCCAGCATCGAAGCCACGGTGACGGTCGCCGGTGGCAAGATCACGTCGATGACCGGCGTGTTGGGCGGCGCCATCGCGAAGGAGGCCATCATGGCGGCCATCGACGCGGTGGATCCGGCGAGCTTCCCGGAAGGGCTCACCCAGGACGCCATCAAAGGTCTCCTCGGCTTTCTCCTTGCCAACGACATCGACACCAACGGCGACGGCACCAAAGACGCTGTCTCCATCGGCCTCGTCTTCGACGCCAACGCCGGATTTATCCTCGGGCTCGACGACTGAATGAGAACCTCATGAACCTCACTCGATTCCTTGGTCGTCTTGCGGCACTAGGCCTGCTCGCGTCGCCGGTCGTCCACGCCGCCGTCCCACCGACGCTGGCCGTACAAGGACGCCTGACTGGCCTCGATGGCGGGCCGGTCCCGGGGCCGTCGACGCTGACGCTGGTGCTGTCAGAGGACGCGGATGGTCTCGACGTGCTCCATACCGAGAACGCCACGGTCATCGCGGATGGCGACGGCATCTTCGGGACCTTGCTCGGGACCGCCGCGCCGCTCGATCCCGCGGTCGTCGCGGAGGCCGACGCGCTCTGGCTGACGGTCTCGATCGCCGGCACGCAGCTCGGCCAGCCTATCCCCCTCGCGTCGGTCGCGTACGCGATGCGAGCCCGCCATGCGGACGTCGCCCGCGCCATGCCGTCGCGTTCGGGAGCGCCCGCGGCGTGCGACGCGAGCACCCGGGGCTGGATGTACCTCGAGGTCCAGGACGGAAAACCGTACGTGTGTTCGACGGGCGGCTGGACCCACCTCGAGGGCCCGACGGGTCCGGAAGGCCCTATGGGACCGGAGGGCCCGAAGGGAGACCCCGGCGAGCCGCGTACCAGCCTGGACGGTCTCGCTGGCGGCACGGTCACGGGTGATGTCGTCGTGACCGGCTCCATCACGGCCACCGGCGGTTCGCTCGGCTACCCGACGTCGCCGCGCGTGCTCTTCGGCTTCACGCCGGACCTCTGCGTCGCCAGTCACGGCGACACCTACTACGGCTTTCAGGAGTTCCCCGCGGCGTTCCCGCAGAGTCCCATCATCGTCGCCACGAACGACGAATCGCTGAACAATAACGGCGCGACGTGGCGCCGCTTGAAGTACCTCCAGCCCAACCGCTTCGGGCTGCGTTGTGACGCCATCACCGACGCCATCGGCTGGATGGCCATCGAGCCCGGCGTCCACACCATCAGCGGCAAGACCGTGGTCGCGGGCCGTACGGCCGGCGTCGGCAACAACAGCTCCGTCTTCTTCAACCACGTCTTCACGGGCAACCCAGTCGTCATCGCGATGCCGGACGAATCCGCCGACGACAACGGAATGTCGCTCATGCGCCTCATTGGCCAGCCGGCGACGAGCGGCTTTCAGATCTGGGCCAATGGGACAGCGGACTCACTGCACTGGATCGCCATGGATCCGGGGACCTACACCCGGGGCCGCTTCCGCTGGACGGCGGGTGTGCTCACGCCGCCGGGGAACTGCTCGAACCCATGCAGCTTCACGTACCCGACAGCGTTCAGCACTGCCCCCTTCGTTCTCCTGACGCTGCATGACACGAACAACAGCGGGCCGACCTGGATACGCGTCGCGAACACCACCACTCAGGGCTTCCAATACCGCATGGAGGACGCGTCGCTCGAGCGCCTCCACTGGGTGGCGGTCGAGATCCTGGAGTAGACATGCGTCGCGTCTTGATTGCGGCCGCCGTCTTCGGATGTAGCGAGCCGGTGACCCCATCGCCCAGCGACTTGGTCGCGTCCGACGCCTCGACCCTCACCGATGGGGTGAACGACACGGCCGTGTCGCCGGGCGTGGACGCCGACACGACGAGCGTGACCAAGGACGTTGACCCGGTCGAACTCGACGGGGTGTCGGAAATGGACGCGCTCATCGACGATGCGCCCTCTCCCGTCGACATCGTCACGACGGCCGATACGGCAGGCGACGCCGCTCTCCCCTCGGACACATTGGACGCCGTTGACGCCGGCCCGGAGCTCCCCACGACCTTTGAACTCCCGGGGCCGATCGAGGAGCCGCCGCCGTCGTTTCAGGCCGAAGTGGAGCTCCCGGGCTCGTTCGCCGAGGGCGTCGCGAGCGGCGATCCCGCTCCTGACGGTGCCGTCGTCTGGGGTCGTTTCCTCGGCGCTGCGACCGCGACGCTGAAGGTGGTCGAAGACGGCGGCGACACGCCGTCCTGGGAAGGCCCGGTGACACCCGGCGAGGACGGCATTCTCCAGGTCACGCTCACGGGCCTCACCCCGGACCGCGGCTATCACTTCGCGTTCTTCCTCAGCGGCGACAAGACGGGCCGTAGCCCCGTGGGCCACTTCCGGACCTCCCCACCCGACGACGCGCTCGGCCCCGTACGCCTCCTTCACACCGGAGACGCCAAGGCGGCGTACGCGCCCTACAAGATGGGCCCATACATGGCGGGCGAAGAGGGCGCGGCATTCTGGGTCTACAACGGCGACACCGTCTACGCCGACGGCTCTGAGGACCTCGAGGACTACCGGGAGAAGTACCGAGAGAACTGGCAGGAGGGAAACCTCGCCCAGGTCCGAGCCGCCCTGCCCTACACCCACACCTGGGACGACCACGAGTTCAAGAACAACTTCGTCCCGTGGGACTTCCCGCTGCTCGACGCCGCGCGTCAGGCCTACTTCGAGTACCACCCGACCCGCGTGAACGCGGAGGACCCGAACCGCCTCTGGCGCAGCGTCCGCTGGGGCAAGACGGTCGAAGTCCTGGTCCTCGACTGCCGCACTGAACGCGACCAATCGAAGGTCAACTACCTCTCCCCCGCCCAGTTCGACTGGCTGGAGTCGCGCCTCCTCGAGTCCGACGCGGTCTTCAAGCTCATCGTGACCTCCGCGCCCATCGGCACCTTCCTGCTCTCGGCCGACGACCGCTGGGAAGGCTACCCCGCCTCCCGAGAGCGCATCTTCGACTTCATTCAGGATAACGCCGTCGACCACGTCTATTGGCTCGCCGCCGACTTCCACGCGACGGTCCTCCACCGCCTCGAGTACGGCGGCTGGGAGTTCATCGCGGGCCCCATCGGCATGACGCTATTGCCCATCTGGAACCTCTTGAACGGCCAACCCGGCGTCGACTTCGCGAGCGGCGACTTCGACAACTACCACGTCATCGACCTCGACCCCGAGGCGGGCACGCTCACGCTCACCGTGAAAGACGAAGACGGCAAGTCCCGGGGGACTTTCGTCTATCCGCACGAGTAGCGCCTCCCGGGTCCCCTGCCTCAGAGGATAGAGGGAGCCTGTCCACCTGCGTCGCATGAACGCGCTACCGCAGGAAGCTCACGAACATATCGGTGGGGCTGGATGCGCCGGAGACGTGCACCAGGTCGCGAGGTCGGCGTCGTGGTCGGGCAAGCAGAAGTAGTCGACCTCACGCCATGGCGGACTCGAGGTGCAGAAACTTCGGTAGCCATTACGTGCTTTCTTGTCCATGGACACGATGGCGGCTCGATGGTCGATGGCGACGCAGATGAGATGGGCGTCCTTTGCGCGAGCCTCGTAGGCGCTCGGGTCCGAAGCTGCCAGCGCCGACCTCAGAACGGTGTCCACTTGGGCAGCCGTATCGGGATCCACTCCGACTTTTCGCAATCGCTTCGCGGTCATGATCTTCGTGAGCCACGTGAGCCCAAACCGGCTGCGGTGTTTGTCCCACTCGGCGAGGAGATCATCATCCATGAGAACCACAACGTCGGACGCCGAGTCGAGCTGGCTAAGAGCGTCTAACGCACTCCTTGCTTTGGCTGCGACACCGTCGCTCGCAGAACGGCCCACATCCGCGTCGACCACGACGGGCCGAGTCGTCACGAGTCACCCTGGTCCAGCTCGCCACTCGATGCGCTAAGGGCAGCTCGCAGGTAGTCTTGTTGGAGGTCCATCGACACGTCGGCGAAGTCGACGGGCCAGTCGCCGAGTCGCCCTTGACGGTCTGGGACCACGGTCGAAACAGACGACTCCCCCGACTTGGGATCGCGTGAGAACCAGTGGCAGTTGACCAGTGCGGGATGCCTCGCGTCGGTCCTCGGCACGCTCGACCTCGCTTCCGACAGCGGTGCCGCCTTGGGCGCACGCCCGACTCGTGGAGCAGAGATGCCCGCATGGCGCACGCGTACCCATGGAGCAACTGTGCACATTCCGGGGTAGCCGTGTCCTCGACAATGTCCCTCGGGTGGAGCACCTCTCCGCCGACGGGACATCGTCGACACGCCTCTTTCGTGATCCGCCGCATGGCACGGTTCTCGCTAAGCGCCTCTCTGTCCGTAACGTCCCAGAGGAGAGAATCCCATGTGGTATCAGCGCCTTGTCGTGTTCGCGTTCGTATGTCTCGGTCAACCCTTCATCGCGCGGGCGGAGACCAAAGTTTGTGTCGAAGTGAACTACGGCGTCCTCGAGGACCCGAAGGTGGCCGCCCCGGCGGTGCCGGAGTCCACCCCCACGGCGCCGCCGGAGGGTGTGGTCACGATCCCTCCGAAGGCCCCTCCCGAAGCGCTCCCGAAGCCGGCGCCAGCGGCGAAGGAGAACTTCCCGCTCCCGCCGCGCGCCTACCTGCGGCGAATGCTCGAACACTACGTGCAGCATGAACCCGGCTTCGTGGTGGACAAGGAGCCGAAGCGTCCCGGCGAGAAGTGTGAACAGACCCTCGTGGCCGAACTGTATCGGACATCCACCGGCGGTTGGACCGTGTTCGCGCGCTACACCGGCAATGGCACCGAGGAGAAAGTAGACAAAGTCCAGTTCGGGGAGCTCCCCAAGCTGGCGCGCCGCCTCGCGACCGCGCTGCTGCACGACAAGCGGGTGGAGGAGACCGTGACGCGCACGTCCGTCCTCGAAGCGGACTCGGCGGGCGAAGAGACGACGGTGCGCGGGACACACATGTTCCAGCTCGGGATCGGCTCGACTTTCCGCTTTCCGGTCGGCGGCCTGCCCTCGGCCATCCCTGGGCAGCCGGACGCCGCCGTCACCGACCGCTTCCGACTCGTCAACCCGGTCGACCTCCAGCTCGGCTACCGGGGCGACTTTCGGCGATGGGCGGTCGATGTGTACACGCGCGTCGGGATTGGGGTTTCGTATACAAACTCACGAAACAACACCGCCGGCGGGCACGTCGACCACCTCGCCGACTTCGAGATCGGGATGAACTTCCTCTGGCACATCT
>JADMJS010000024.1 GCA_018780435.1 Myxococcales bacterium | reverse complement strand
CTGGAAGACGACCCGTAGCAGCTTCTCGAAGGGCATGGGCTGGCCTACCGGGTCAGGAGGAGGCGGAGGACGGCATCGCCGCCCTGCGCGTCGAGCGTGGAGACGAACTCGAAGGCTTGCGCGAGGTAACGCGTCGCGCCCCCCGGCAGGTTGCGGCCCGAGACCGCCTTCAAGAGCCCATCGAACGAGAAGTAGAGCCCGACCGTCTCGGGGCCGTGTTCGAGCACCGAGATGCCCAGGGGCTCGCGCGTCAGGCTCCGGAGATCATTGGCCTTCCCGCCCTCGACCGCCAGGAGCCGATCGAGCGCCTGGTGCCCCGACGTGAGGTGAAGCGCCGAGGGGGTGGCGTAGACGCCGTACCGCTCACAGAGCTTCGGCGGCGGCGGCTTCTGACCCTTCGGGGGCGGCGGCGGCGGCCGGCAGTTGCGGCTGAGCTTCAGGACGCGGGCTTCGGGGTTCTTCGCGGCGACCTCTTCGCTCTCGAAGCCGAAGGACGCGAGGACCGCGCGTTTCGGCCACCAGAGGTCGAGGAAGCGCTTGCCGTCCGCGAGGCCGATGCCGAGAACGAGCTGCACTTGGCTCAGCCAGCGGAGCGGGTCCGAGAGATCGCCGAGGTCGGGGAGCGGTGCCTTCCGATCGACGCCGAGGAGCGCGACGGCGAAGTGGCCCGAGACGTGGGCGAGGACGTCGTTCACGACGTGCCGGTCGGCGAGCTCGGGCGAGACCTGCTTGCCGAGGAAGGTGACGATCGGGTCGTCGCCGCCGCCGACCAGCGAGCCGAGAGAGGCGCCCATGGTCGCGAGCGCGATGAAGGGCTCCGCGATGGCGCCCACGTCGACGGCGGCGCGCACGACTGCCACGGTGTCGCGAGGCAATACCCGTCCGAAATCGGGGGCTTGCGTCTTCGGTCGGTACGCGGCGGGGATGAGCGGGACGCTGTCCTTGGTGCCGAGCGCCGCCAGTACGGCGGTCGCGCACGGCTCCACGTTCATTCGGGCGCCGGCGAACTCGACGGTCTCGATCCACCGACCGACGTACGCGTTCACGCCATCGGCGATGACGTCGGGCAGACCGAGCAGCTTGGCGACGTCGTATCGAGCTTTGCCGTCGTCGGTCTTCAGCGTGCGCGCGGCGGCCCCGTACCAGATCGGGCCGTCACCGGGGAGCTGAGCGACGAGCGCGCGCCCGACGGCCGAGTCGAAGAAGGGCGCGGCGGCCGGCGCCGACACGAAGGCCTTGGCCGCCGCAACGGCGTCGGCGCCCACCGATGGAAAGGAGAGGGCGAGGAGGCCCTCGTGAATGGCGACGGCGACCTCGACCGCGCCGCTCTCGTCGCCCGCGGTGATGAGCTGAAGGCCGGACGCTTCGAGCGGCGCCGTCTCGACGCGTGCGAAGCCGAGGTTCTGGAGCTTGCTGACCATCGCCGGCAGGAGGCGGTCCGGCGCTTCGGCGCCCGCGATGAGCGTGGACACGCGCTGATGGCGGACCACGGCGACGGCGCCCTCGGGATCGAAGCCGACGGAGCGCAGGCCGTCCGCGGTGCCGATGTCGGCGCCGGTCTCGGCTTTGAAGAGGTCGCGGAAGCGGCCGGTCTCAGAGATGCCGCGCGCGAAGTGCAGCGTGGTGGTGACGGCCTGTTCGAGGTTCGGGAGGAAGACCAGCGTGTCAAGGTCGGCGGGGAGGTGCGCCGCCACGTCGCCCGACGGCTGGGCTCGGTACCAAGCGCGGTACCCATAGAACGCGCCAACGCCGAGGGCAGCGAGGACCAGCACGGCGATGGCGATACGACGAAGAATAGGAGCCTCCTCGAGCGGAAAGGCGCGTGCCGGCCGCGTCGCGGCAGAACGCATGACCGCGCCGCTCTGTTTCACCGCCCGTGCGACCTCGCGAGCGGAGCGCGGTGCTATCACGCAGATGGCGGCTGGACAAGGTCCGGGCGTGCCCGCGTCGTCGAGCGAGGCGTAGTACGAGGTGTCCGCGATGGCCGGTGGGCGCTCACCCCATCACACTTCTGCGCTGAACCAGTCCTCGATGCGAAGGTCGTTGAAATCCAGGAAGTCTCGAGTGTTACGTGTGACCAAGACCCGGCCCTGGGTTGCCGCCACCGCGGCGATCTGGGCGTCGACATAGGCGGGCCGACGTCCCTCGAGCGTGAGGCGCGCGCGCTCTCGTGCCAGCCAGTCGGCCGCAGCGACATCGAATGGAAGGACCTCGAGAACCTGAGGGACGAGGTCCGAGAGGAACGCTTCGAGCTCAAAGCGACGCCGCGATGGTGGCAGTCGGCGCGCGCCAAACCAGCACTCCTCCCAAGTGGTGGCCGCGATCGCAGCGGGCCGCGCGAGGCGATCCATCCGCGCCAAGACGGCCGCGTTCGGTTCCTGCTTGGAGAGTTCAGCGATGATGTTCGTGTCGAGGAGATAACGGCTCACCATTTGGGTTCCCGCCCTTCGCTTCGGTCGCGAACGCCCTCAAAGGCGTCCTCGAAATCCGCGATGTCGTGCCCGAGGTGCTTACGTGCTCGTAGGAGCGCCTGCCCTGGTGTGAGCGGGGCTGCGGCTTGAATACGTCCATACTCGGCGATTGAGACCACGACAGCCACGGGCTTGCCGTGACGTAGAAGTGTGACTGTGTCGCCTGCTTCAACCTCGTGAACGAGTCTTGGCAAGTGGTTCTTCGCATCGCCAATGGAGTAGTTGCGCAAAATGGCCACCTTTGGCTTCGTTTGTAGCCAAATTTCGCCTTGGCCGCAAGCTAGCTGCACCTCGAAAGCTGACTTGACCAGTCGAGTTGCGGGTCCCCCTTGTGAGCGTTAAGCTGCCGCGCTCGAAAGAGACCGCTGGTCCGGCCAGCGTCACTCACGCAGGAGAACACGGTGATCCTCTTCGGATTCGATCCCTCGAAAGCCATGGTGGGCCTCATGGGGCTCTTTTTCGCGCTTGGATACACGGTCGCCAAGGTCGGCGACCGCGCTGACCCCCGTCAGGTCGGGGCGGCGCCTACCACGAGCGCTCCCATGGCCGCAGCGCCGGTCGCTGTTCCGGCCGCGGCGCCCGCTCCCGCACCGGTCGC
The DNA here is from genome assembly GCA_018780435.1 of Myxococcales bacterium. Lineage (GTDB taxonomy): Bacteria > Myxococcota_A > UBA9042 > SXOO01. The sequence continues at coordinate 6,258 of JADMJS010000024.1, read as the reverse complement.
GGCGCCGGTCGTCGCCCCCGCTCCGTCACCCGCGCCCGTCGTGGCGGTGGCCCCGGTCGCGCCGCCTGCTCCCGCGCCGTCGTCGCCGCCCCCCGCGGCGCCCGCGACGCCGCCGCCAGCCGCACCGGCCGCGCCGGCCCAGCCGCCCCCGGACCCGAACCAGATTTGGAAGGTCACCGTTCGCGCCGAAGACGCGCAGTTCGGGCCGGAAGACGCACCCGCGACGGTGGTCCTCTTCTCGTCGTTCGGCTGCTCACCGTGCACGCCCTTCGCGGAAGCCCGAACGAAGCTGAAAGAGAAGTTTGGCGACAAGGTGCGCCTCGTGTGGAAGCACAAGGTCATCCCGGCCCAGCACCCAGACGCGATCGTGGCGTCGGCGGCGTCTCTCGCGGCGAAGAATCAGGGTAAGTTCTGGGAATATCACGATAAACTCTTCGCCTCCCAAGCCCTCGATCCGGCCAGCCTTGAGCAGCACGCCAAGGATCTCGGCCTCGACCTCGAGAAGTTCAAGACCGACATGGCCTCGCCCGCGTTGCGCGGTCAGGCGCTCACCGACGCGCTCCTCGCCAACGAGGTCGCGGCGCACAGCATGCCAAACGTGCTCGTGAACGGCGTGCGCATGGCCGGCGACAAGTCCATCGACAACATGATGACCGTCGTCGAAGCGCAGCTCGCGAAGGCGGAAGAGGCCATCAAAGCCGGCGCCGATGCGAAGACCTTCTACGAGAAGGCGGTCGCGAGCGGGAAGACCTTCCCCCAGATGGACCCGGTCAAGATCACGGTCAGCGACGTCAACACGCCGATCCTCGGCAAGAAGGACGCGCCGATCACGGTCACGGCCTTCGAGGACTTCGAGTGCCCCTTCTGCGCTCAGATCGCGCCCGCCATCAAGGCCTTCCACTACGCGAACCCGGACAAGGTCCGCCTCCTCTACAAGTTCACGCCGCTTCGAGACATTCACCCGAAGGCGCAGCTCGCGGCCGAAGCCGCCGCGGAAGCCGAAGCGCAGGGCAAGTTCTGGGAGTACAAGGACGTGCTCTACCAGAACCAGAAGGCGCTCGAGCGCGGCGATCTCGAGCGCTACGCCGAGCAGATCGGGCTCGACATGGCCGCCTTCAAGTCGGCGCTCGACACGGGCAAACACAAGGCGACGATCGATGCGCACCTCGCCGAGGCCGGTCGCGCGCAGGTGAGCGGCACGCCGTCCATTTACATCAACGGCCAGAAGTACCAGGGACCACGCGGCTACCCGCCCGAGGGCATGGAGGCCATCGCGCGCGCCTACTTCGGGATGCAGTAGCGCGCCGCCGTGCCGTCTGTCGCGGGCTCGCCGGGGCCATCCTCACGAGCTCGAATCGACGAGGTGCTGCGCTACTGGCTCCTCATGATTCGGCACGAGGAGGCGCTCGCGGCGACGATCAAGTCCGCCCCGCCGGCGCCCGACGACGGCATCCCGAACGTCCTCGAACCGTCCCGTGGCCAGACCTACTTCAAGCTGCCTCCCGAGAAAAGCGACGGCGGGCAGGCCGAGCTCCTGGGCGTGTTGCTCCGCGAGCGGCGTATCCACACGCTGCCGCTCACCGGCGACCGCATCCCCTTCTTCGAACATTGGCTACAAAACCAGTACCGCCGACAGCGCTTCGCGAAAGGTGAAGCGGACGCGCTCGGCGAGGTCCTGATCGGCTTCCCGACGCTCTACTCGTCACGGCGGGGCGAGCTCGCGACGCTGCTCCGTTTCCCCGCCGAGAAGCTGCGTTTCCTCAGCGCGTCCGGCGAGGAGTTCGTGCCGCCGAAGCGTCGCGCCCGCGAGAACAAACAAGTCCCACCGCCCCCGATCTCGCTCGAACTCCTGCTGCCCGAGCTCGACGTCGAGGTCCCTTATGCCGTCGACGAGAACGCCCTCTCGCGCCTACTCGGCTGTCAGGAGGAGCAAGTCGGGATGTTGGCGCGCTACCTCCGCGACGACGGGCCGCACACGCCGCGAGACGTCATCAGCGCGGTCCTGCGCCTCCTGAACGCGTCGCCCGAGGTCGAGATCAGCCGCACGGCTTGGTTCGACGAGGGACCGGACCCGCTCGCGGATCCCGATGACGCCGATAGCGTCGCTCAGGACTGGCTCAAGGTCCTGTCGGCGGCTGTCGACCGGCGGGCCATGGCGCTCGTCCGGAGCTTCCCGATTGGGCTCGTCTGGGACGGTGGCGCCGTCTACGCGACGCATCATTTGCAGCGTGACTTCGAGGACTTACTCGACGGCCTCGACATCGACCTGAACGCGCCGCTCGGCCGTTACCTCACCTCGCGGCCGGGCGGCATCGCGAAGGCGTCGCACTACGGCCACACCGGCAAAGCGCCCACGCCGGACCAGCGGGCCGTGGCCGACCGCTTCCTCGGCTCGACGCTCACGGTCGCCGAAGGTCCGCCGGGAACGGGCAAGACGGCGCTCATCTTGAACCTCGCGGCCCACACGCTCATCGAGCAGTGGTCCAAGGTCACCGGCGACGACGATCCGCCCGAAGCGCCGCTCCTGCTCGTGACCTCCACGAACAATCGTGCCGTCGACAACGTCACCGACGCGCTCGCGCTTGAGCCCGGTCCCGAGCGACTCCCGCTCGCGCTCCGGGTCGGAAGCCGCGTCGTGCTCGCGACGACCACCCGTGACTTGCTCGAGCGCACCCTCGTGTGGCTCGAGACGACGCCCAAGCCGGACGCCGCGTCAGCCGCCGAGATTCGGCGCGACTTCCGCCAGCGTATCGCCGACATCCGCGACGCCATGAAGCCCGTGCGCGCCGCTCGGGCCGCGGACGAGACCCTCCGGGAGCTGCATCAGGAGCGCGCCGAGGTCGAGGAGCGCCTCAGCAAGGCCGAGCGGGAGCGGGCCGATCGCGAACGCACGGACACGCTACCCGAGAACACGGACGCGAGCCTCGTCGCCGAATGCCTCGTGTGGGTGCGAAGCGCCGCGCGCGCGTCATCGAAGGCCCTGCGACGCCACGCTCGTTTCGCGGAGCCGCCCCGCGCGGACAACCCGCTCGCGCCCGCCGATCTCGACCGCGCCTTGAAGTCTTGGGCCGAGGTGTGGTCGGCCGTCCCCGAACCGGGTCGTGAGCTGCTGGAATCGTTTGGTTTTCTGCTACTACCGGACCCGCCGGACGACGAAGCGACGGGCGACGAGTGGCACGAGGCTCTCGAGTCCTTGGAAGACCTCATGGACGACGCCGAGCTCGACCTGCAGGGCCGGCTGACGATCCTCGACGTGAGCCGGGAGGACGACCCCGAGTTCTTGCGAGAGCGGCTCGACGCCGTCGACCTCCGCATCGCGGCGCTGAAGCCCGACGGCGGGCCCATCGAGGTCCTTGAGAGCCATCTGAGGGCGACGCTCGACGAGCTCGAGAGCGGCCTCTTCGACCACGCGCGCCTCGTCCGCGAGCTCTGGGCCGCTGAGAACAAGGACCGCCTCGTCGACGCCGTGCGCCAGGTGCTGAAAGAGGTCGAGGGCCGTGGCTCGCTTCGGACCATGGCAGAACGCGGCGGACCTTTCCGTGAGCTCCTGCGACTCTTCCCGGTGTGGGGCTGTACGCTCCTGTCGATTGCCAACGTGTTCCCCGCCGTGCCAAGGAGCGTCGCTCGCGTCGTCATCGACGAAGCCGGGCAGGTCCATCCCGCCCACGCGGTCTCGGCGCTCTACCGGGCCGATCAGGCTCTCATCGTGGGCGATACGAACCAGCTCGAGCCGGTGGTCGAGGTCGACGCGCGCGAGGAGGCCCGCGTCATCCGGCGCGCCCGCGGCCAGCTCGATCTCGCCCGCCTCGAACCCTTCCGCACGCTCTCGAACCGGCTCACGTCGGCCCAGTCACTCGGCCGCCTCGCGGTGAAGAACGTGCCGCGTCTCCGCGACCACTTCCGCTGCCAGCCCGAGATCATCGCCATCTCGAACCGCCTCTGCGACTACGACCTCCGAATCCACACTGAACCGGGCTCCCTCCATTGGATCGCCCCGCGCCTCAAGACCCCCGTCCTCGGCGTACACATCACCGGCACTCAGGAGTCTTTCCTCGGCTCATGGCGCAACCAGACCGAGTGCCGCACGGCCATCGCGCTCGCCCAGGAGCTCGTCCAGCACGGCGTCAGCCCGAGCCAGATCGCGCTCCTCACGCCTTATCGCGGCCAGCTCCGCGCCCTCCGAGACGGCCTCCGCGCCGCCGGGCTCCCCTTCGACGACGGCGACACGGAGCTCGAAAACCCCCAAGGCAACCTCTTCGGCGGCTTTCAGGCCGGCACCATCACGACCGGCACGGTCCACCGCTTCCAGGGCGGCGAACGCGACGTCGTCATCTTCTCCGCTGTCGTCACCGAAGAGCGCTCCTTGCCCTTCATGAACCAGCGCAAGAACCTCGTGAACGTCGCGGTCTCCCGCGCCCGCCTCCACTTCGTCCTCATCGGCCACGGCGACGTCCTCGCGCGGGGGCCCGTCACGGCGGAGCTGGTGCGGGCGGTGCCGGAGGGGAGCTGGCTCTAATGGGGCCCGCGTCGCTGAAAAGGCGCGACCTCAGCCCCGGATTCGACCCGTCCATCCGCCAGATGAGCCCGTCGAGCACATAGTGCGTCGCTTGCGGCACGCTCAGCAGCGGGATGGCCAGCAGCGTCACGGTCTCGCCGCTCGGGAGCCAGTCCTGGGCGTTCAGGAACCACGCACCGTGTTCACGCCAGACGAGGCCGTCCCAGAGCAGTTCTTCGGCGAAGGCGAGCGCCAGGACCAGCGCCAGGAAGGTCACGGCGCGACCGCCGAGTCGGCTGAGCAGCGGCGCGACGAGGTCGGGCTCATGGACGCGGCGCTCCGTGACGTGCCACACGAGCGCGAGGTACGGGACGCCGTGGAGGAGCACGTTCGTGAGCGTGTAGATGAGGTCGCCGTCGAGCAGCACGATGCCGACGAACCAGTTGGCCCACGTCGTCGCCATCACCAGATCTTTCAATGGGTTACGCGGACCGCGGAGGCGGCTCCCGAGCCAAAGCAGCGCAGTAAGGCCGTAGAGGGGCCAGGCGAGCTGCATCACCGCGGGGTCCAGGGGGCCGGCGAAGTCGCCTTCGATGAACCAGTGGAAGGCGCGTGGGCTCGTGTGCCAGTCGAGGACCGGAACGGCGGTCCCGACCCACACCGCGGCCTGGTCGAGACGCCGTGTCGTCAGATCGCGCTCGCCCGCGGCATGGCGGTAGAGCATCACGAAGCCGACCTGTTGCTTGATGAAGTGGTGGACCGCGACGTAGGCGAGGACGCGCCAGAACCAGAGGGGCTCCACGGCCACGAGCAGCAGCGAGACGAAGGCGATGGCGGCGGGGATTCCGAAGTAGGCCCACGGGCGGCGGCGCCGTTCGACCGGGTCGAGGTAGACGCGGAAGAGCGTGGACCAGACGTGCGCGACGTCGACGCCGACCACGACGAGCAGGAAGGCCCACGCGGGTGTCTCGGCGTGTTCGAGTCCGGCCGCGGCGAGGCCGAGCACGAGCATCAGTGGGAGTAGACCCGGCGCGGCAATGAAGGCGAGGTCGAACGCCGGGGAGCGTAGCGTCGGGAAGTTCAGCCGTGGGCCGGAGGTCACAGGATGAGCGCGTCTCCGGATGCGGGGATCGGGCGGGCGAGCGCTGCCGAGAGGGCGCGACGCGCGGTGGTGATGGCCGCCGGGCCTGCTTCGAGCCGGAAGGGGCCGACGCGCGGGAGATCGTTCACCACGACCGTGAGCATGGACTCGCGCGCCGGGTAGAGCGAGAGGCGCCGGATGTGGCGGCGCACGCGGGAGCGGGTCGAGAGGTGGTGGTAGAGAACGCGGCGGCCGTGCGGCATGCCGTCGAGACCGGAGCGGTCGAGCACGCCGCCGTCGATGTGCGGACGGCCGTCGATGGCGACCGGGTGGAAGAGCCCCGGAAAGGTGCACGACGCGCGGATGGCGCGCGCGAGCGGGCCTTCCGTGACGACGTTCGTCTCACGGCGTGTGACATCGAAGGTCGAGACGGCGAGGGGTCGCGCGCAGCTCTCGAACTTGGCGGCGCCGAGCTCGCGTTCGAGCAGCGCCTCGAAGAGCGCACCACGGAGGAGGCCGAAGCCGGGGCTCGGGTCCCAGAAGTCCTGTCGGCGCACGCCGGTGAAGAGGGCGGCGAGCTCGCTCGTGCGCCGGCCGCTGGCCCAGAAGCCCGCGACCATGGCGCCCGCGCTCGACCCGGAGAGGCGGTCGGGCTCGAGCCCCGCGTCTTCGAGCGCCATCG
>JADMJS010000293.1 GCA_018780435.1 Myxococcales bacterium | reverse complement strand
CGGGGTCGCCGCGTTTCTCAGCGAGGTGCAGGTGGACACGGCCGACGAGGTGGCGTGCGGCGTGGCGTGCGGCGAGCCAAGCGCCGAAGTCGCCGTGATCGCCGACCGCGCTCCGCACCGCGGCGTCGACCTCGGTCCACACGGCGGCGACGACGTCCGAGTCGACGTATTCCGCGCCGCGAATGGGTGGGACGCGTGCCGCCAGCGCTGCGAGCCGCTCGGTGGGGCCAGTGTCCGGCGACGGCAGGCGCCCCTCGTCGTCGGCCCGAGCCACCAGTCCTTGCAGACAAGCCGCAGCGACGTCACGGCCCCACGTGAGCGACGGTGGTAGCGGCGTGTCAGCGTGGTCGAGGGCGAGCCCCAGGAGACCGGCCGCGACGCCGGGTTGGAAGGCCAGCTTGATGCGGTGGTGCCGCTCCGGCGGGAGCGTGTCGTCGTCGCTCTCCGACTCGTCGAGGTGGAGCTGACCCGAGGGGGAGACGCGCAGCGTGAGGCCGCTTGCGCGAAGGGCAGGGCGGGCCGGCAGGTCGGTGGTCGGTCTATTTTCGGCCCGGCGGGTCGTCATGGGCGCGAACCCTAGACGGCGCGCGGGGCGGCGACAAGCCGAGAATGGATCAGCCGAGACCGTGTCGCCGCTCGCGTTCCCGGATGTCGAAATCGCGGTCAGCGACGTGTTGGCACCGTAGTGGAGCGAGGTGGCGGACCTGACCTGACCCCGCGGAACGCGCATGGGGCGCCGCTGAGGATCGTCGTCGCCCTTCCATGGTTCTGGCGCTATGGTGGTTTTATGACCATTCGCGAACCCGCTCGGGAGTTGGATTGGGGAGCCCGCTGGCGCACGCCGGAGGAAGAGACCCGCCTTGAGGAGAGCGTGGATTACTGTTGGAGGTTCTTCGTGGGACAGGCCGACGCGCAACGCGCCTGCGCGAAACTAGTCCGAATCCTCGAGGCCGAAGGGGTCCCCTACGCCATCATCGGTGCACTCGCACTCAACGAGTACGGCCACAAACGGGTCACAGTCGACGTCGACCTCGTCATGCGCGACGAAGACTTGCAAGCGTTCAAGAACCGCTGGCTCGGGCGTGGCTACGCCGAGCGCGTTCCCGGAACTGGGAAGCTCCTCGACACCGAGTTCTCGGTCCACGTCGACGTGCTCAGCACCGGTCGCTTCCCCGGGGACGATAAGCCGAAGCCGATCGCCTTTCCGGACCCAGCGATTGCGGCCGTTCGCGGCAAGCCCTTCGCGATGCTGCCCGTCGAACAATGGATCGAGCTCAAGCTCGCTTCGGGTATGGTCGCGGCCCACCGCCTCAAGGACCTCGCGGACGTTCAGGAGCTGATCAAGAGCATCAACCTCCCTCCTGACTTTGCGGAGCGCCTCGATCCATGGGTGCGACCCACGTTCGATAGGCTCTGCCAGGCCGTTCGGGACGCGGAGGACGACCCGCTCACCGGCTGAAGGCGGAGGCCTGCGGGTTCACCACGGACCTTCCTGTACACGCAGTCATTGCGTCGTCGTCGTGCCGGGCCGTGAGACTCGGCGTCGCGTCGACGGCCGAATGCCCGGGTCACGCAATTCCCGCGCATTCGGCGAGCGTGGTCCGGTCGAGCTCCTCGAAGTAACGCTCCCCAGCGCTCCCGAGCGCCTTCTTGAGCCGACACCGAACGTCGAGCGGGCAGGCGCCCCCGTCGGCGCGGAAGCACTCGACCATCGCTTGATCGCGTTCAAACCACCGGACGACCTCGCCGAGCGTCACCGACTCGGCGGGGCGGGCGAGACGAACTCCGCCGCCGTTGCCTCGGGTGGTGGCGACAAAGCCCGCCTCAGAGAGTGATTGCACGACTTTGTGGACGTGGTTCCGCGGCACGCCGATCTCGCGCGCGAGGACGTCGGTGCTCGCGAGGCGGCTCGGCGATGCGGCGAGCCGAACGAGGGTGCGGAGGGCGAAGTCGGTCGCGGCGAGGAGGCGCATGGGTTCTCCCGGGTGGTCCAACGGGGTTGGGACCGTGAATCGGTATTGACGATACCACTTTCAGGGCGCATTGTAATTGGTGCCGGCGATACCCATTCAATGCCCGGCAGGAGAACCCCATGCCGTTCGCCCAGCGTTCTGAAGCCCATCCCCTCGCCACTCGCACCGTCGGAGAGCTCGCGACGGGCCTCCCCGGCGCCACCGCCGTCTTCCGCGCCCACAAGCTCGACTTCTGCTGTGGTGGGCAAGTGCCGCTCGCCGAGGCCGCGGCAGCCAAGGGCATTCCACTCGAGCTGATTACGGCCGAGCTCATGGCGCTCGAGCCGGCCCCGGCCGACCACCCCGAGGCGACGGCCGAGCTCATCCCGTTCATCCTCGATCGCTACCACGCCACCCACCGGCGGGAGCTGCCCGAGCTCGTCCGCCTCGCCCGTCGCGTCGAAGCCGTCCACCGCGAGCGCGCAGACTGTCCGCGCGGTCTCGCCGACTTCCTCGAGGGCCTTGAGCAGGCGCTCGAAGGTCACATGCAAAAGGAAGAGCAGATCCTCTTCCCGACCATGCTCGCCGGCGGCCACCCCATGATCGGCATGCCCGTGGGCGTCATGCGTTCCGAACACGACGACCACGGCCGCGCGCTCGCTGTCCTCGCCAAGCTGACCAAGGACCACACGCCTCCGCTGGATGGCTGTGGAACGTGGCGGGCGCTCTACGCCGGAACCCGCAAGCTCACGGACGACGTCATGGCGCACGTATCCCTTGAGAATAACGTGCTCTTTCCGCGTTTTGGGGCGTGAGGGCTCGGCCGAAAACGAATGGGATGGTCTACTGCGCGGCGACCCGCCCCGCGATGCGCTGCTCGAGCCGCCCACTCCGCGTCCACATGATGTAGCGGATGCTGTCGCCGATCACGATTGCCAGGTTCGTCTTCGTGGGGTCATGATCAACCGGTTTGGGCGTGATCGCCGGCAGCGTTCTGGGTGCGCCGCCACGCAAAGTGCCAAAGCTACGTGAGGACGGCAGGTGCAGACGCGAGAGGAGTCGCTCTCGACGTCGCTCGGCACCGCGCCCGATTGGCGCTGGGGTGGTGCTTCCGCCGCGTGGCGCCTTACCGGGTACTATCGAGGAGACGAGTCCACCCTCTACCTCGAAGCACCTGAGTCCTCACTGCCGATACGACTCGGTCTCGTCCTCGACCCAACGGGCCCGATCGCCCTCTTTCGGACGCCCGGAGTGGTCGCTTTCCAAAGCCCTGTCCCGCGGACTGTAAACCCGCTCATCGCGTATCTCGATCTCCTCTCGACCGGAGACGACCGTGCCCACGACGCTGCGCGCCAGCTGCAGGCTCAGTACCTATCGGATCTTCAACGATGACCGAGGTCCTGCCACTGACGCCTGACCAGCTCGCCGCTTTTGTCGAACTCCGTGAACGACATCCGGACGTGCGAGCGGTGCTTGTCGGCGCCGCCGCGCTTGCATGTCATCTGCCGCTCACCCGGTTCACTCACGGCATCGACATCGCCATCGCGCCGATCAGCTTGCTTTCGAGATCACCGAGCCTGAGCGTGAAACCGCGCAGCGAGGGTGAGCGGCCACAGGGCGCGACGTCGATCGGTGACGGCTCACCCTTCGGCCCCGGACCCGAGTCCCGATGACGCCTCCACGATGTTGACCGAGTGCTCCACGACGGAGCCTGCCGTGTCGACTTCTTTGGAGGTGTCCCATGCCCGTTCTGCAAGCTGTGCTTTGGCCCACAGCGCGGGAAGCCATCAGGGGATGGCTCAGTCATTGGTGGGCTGCTGAACTCTTGGTTTGGTTCCTCCATCGGTCGAAGATCGAGTCCGAAAACCATCAATAATCGATTTCATTCCTTCGCCAAATCTTTCGAGAACCGTTCTGCAAGCGAACTCGCAATTTGACATATCCGGTGCAGGGTGACTTCCAAGGATGCCGCAGTTGATCCCGCAGCAGCACATGGGGGCGTCGAGGCTTGCGCTCAAGGGTGGCTGGCCAGTGTCATTGCTGGTCAGCTCGAGCAGCTCATCTGCACAGGCATGATCGAAGAAGGTCATCCTATTTCGATTTATGCTCTTCCACTCAATCCACCCGCATCCTTGCCCTATAACTAGCAAAGCTTCACGGAACTCTTTCTCGTCGGACACGCGAACCACAAGTGGGTGCGTGGAATGGTCCGCGGTCAAAGGAAGTCGAGCGGGGCACCCGCAAGTCATCATGGCCATCATCATTGGCGGAATAGATGCGAGGACGCTCCGTAGACTCACTTTCGGTACTCCAGTTTTTTCGGAGGCGTGCGCTTGCGTGTGTCGGTTAGATTCTGGACACTACCGTCAGCGAGATTGTCCCGAGGTCCCCACTGGCCGCCCGGCCAGGTCGTGCTCGACACGGCGGCGATGCCCGCGCCCGTCCCACCGGTGGAAGGGTCGTCCACGGGCGTCATCGAGGGCTCACCACGTGCCGGCGTCTGGGCTTCGGGACTGCAGAGGGCGGCCGTGGAGATCATAGTCGTACCCTGCCACAGCCTACTTCAGTGGGGCAACGATGCCGCGCGGATCATGGGCTCGGATCGGGCGACCGTCGTCGTCGAGCTCGACCTCGGTTCGGAGAGGCGCGCCAGCCAGCCGGGCCAATGACGAGGAGGTCGAGTTCGCGTCACGCCGCTCAGGCTCACGCCCGTGACGCTGTAGTTGTTCGGATTGAGCGCCGACGTTTCGTCCACGGCCGAGGTGAAGGCCACAGTCACGGTTGTCGTGCTCGTCCGTGTCGCAGCCGCGACAGCCGGCGCGGAGAGCAGCGGGTCGCTGCGAAGGATGACGGTCTCGGTACCCCGGCCGACCGGATCGAAGTAGGAGCGCGTCGGGTGCGTGCGCTGCCGTGAGGCGCGCGGCGCGACGGTCTTCCTCGGTCGGTGTTGGCGAGGCACCGGGCTGGCGCGCCTCGGCTCAGCGGCTGTCAGGTACCGTCTGCCATCCAACGCCGGACCGACCGTTCACGTGTCGAAACGCCGTGTCGTTTCGGTCCGCGTGCTCGGCATACCACGGGTGGAAGTGCATCTCGGCCCGCGTGCCGTCCGGGTAGTCCACCCGGGTGACCCGGCCAATCGGATCGTACGAGAGCGTCGCGCCCACACTCTGTTCGCGCTGTTCGGGTTCTGACAGGAACCTCGGCCAAAAGAAGGCCGGATTCAACAGATGGAGTTGGACCAGTGGTCCACTTCGACGAGGACCGCGGTGGGACGGGCCTCTTCAGATTTGGTCCATCCCCACGTGGCGTTAGTCCGGAAGGTTGGCCGAGGTTCCTGTCTGACTCGTACCCGTGCACCCAGCCGCTCTCCTCGGGGAGAAGAGGGACGCTCGCGAGGTAGGGCTCGTACTGACGAACCGGGCGGCCTTTCGGGTCGTAGACTACGCGACCACTGCCGACGAATCGGATCGCGCTGCTGCCCGGAGCCGGAGCGCAGCGCGCCTTCTCGAGCGCCACTCGAACGAGGCCATTGATGTACTGGATGGCCACCAGCCACTCACTCGGCGTGCCATCGGACACGCGGGCGACAGAAATGACCTGCGCTGGGACTGCCGGGGTCGCCGGTGTGGCGACCGCGGGCGAAGCCTCCCTCACCCGGTTCGGGCACGTTACGCACACGCGTCGCCATCGCCGTGTCGAATCGGTGTACGATGCTCATGCATGACGCGTCGGTGTTCAGGCCGCCACGAGTCGTCACGGGTGTGTCGTTCTGGGAGGAGGTAGGTATGAAGACAGCAGCAGCCATCCTGGTCGGCGTCAGCGTGACGACCGCCGCAGTCGCCGAGACCCCTGCGTTCGAAGAGGTCTGGAACGGCGACAGAGGGCCGCAGTTTCCTGTGGACATGGGTTCGCCGTGCACGTGGGGCAGTGACTGTCTGGAGTCGGTGTGCATCCTCACGCCGACGGGCGGAGCTTGTAGCCGGCGCTGCATCGATGCGTGCCCCAGCGGCTGGTCCTGTGTGTCGGCGGCCACGGAAGACTCCAGCGCACTAGACGTCGTCTGCGTGCTCGACGGACTCGTGGGGATCCTCGCGCCTTACGGGCGGCCTGCCGCTCCCGATGTGGTGGACGAAGAGGAGCCGGGCGACACCGATGACCTCGCAGAGCCTCCGGTCGACGTGACGGAGCCCGCTCTCGAAAGCGAGCCTATCATGGCCGATGCGGCGGCCGAGTCCGTGTCCGAGGTGTCCGAGGGAGGTGACTTGGATGCGTCCCACCGAAGCGCCCGCGCGGCCCCATCAGGAGGCTGCCGTGCGGCACCCTCGGTGGAGCCGCCCTGGGTTTACGTTGCGCCGTTCATTTGGGCTCTAGTGGTGACGCGGCGGCGAATACGTGGGCGTGGACTCGCTGAGTAAGCCGAACGCCGACGGTGGAACTTACCCCCACCGCTCACTCCCCACTCGCCTCAAGCGCCAGCGCTGCCGCCGCGTCGGTGGACACCAATTGGACGTGTTTCGGGAGCAGCGCGGTCAACGCGCCGTAGGAGTTCTGGAGCGTGAGGCCGCCGTCGCTCGTCATGTAGACCCAGGTCACGGTGCCCGGCGGGAGGGCGGCGAGGCGGTCGGCCATCGCCTGCGGGCTTGGGTGGAAGGCGTCGCTGTCGTTCACGCCGCGCCATGAGTGGGAGCGGAAGAGCACGACGCGGCCGCCGTCTTCGCCCGTGATGACCTCGTACTCCTTCTCGGCGGGCCAGGAGGGGAAGGCCTCGATGAGGTAGGGGACGTTCATCGGGAAGACGCCGCGGATTTGTCCGTCTTTTCGGGCGTACCTGGGGATGTAGTTGGCGACGGACGCGCCCCAGTCCTCGAACCATTCCCAGTGGATGACGCTGCGGGTGCCGAGGAGCTGACCAACACGCTCGGTCTCGGCGGCGAAGCGGGTCTGCACGCTCTTGGCCATCGCGCCCGGGTAGGCGTACTGATAGCCGCTCGGGGGCAACATGAAGTAGTCGGCGCCGGTCAACGCGGCCGTGTCGTAGTACCAACGCAGCACGTCCGGCGCGAGGTCCGGCAGGTGGGGCGAGATCGTCCAGGTGAGCGGCGGGCACTTTGGCTCAGCGCCCTTGCAGGACGCGATGCGCTGCTCAAGCCACTCCTTCCGCGTGGACATGATGTACCGAATGTTGTCGCCGTCGCCGATGACGAAGGCCACGTAGGTCTTCGTGGGGTCGTAGTCGACCTGTTCGGGCGCGATCGACGGCAGGTCCGCGGCGTCGTCGATGGCCGGGCTCCGGGTGTCGAAGAAGGAGAGGTTCGTGGTCCGCGACGGGATGGCTCCCATGTTGGCCGAGTCGAGGCAACGGGTCTGTGCTTCGTACAAATACCCGCCGACCAGCCAGGAGTCGTTGTAGCCATAGACGCCGACGGGAGTCTCCCACCCGCTCTCGTTCACGATACGGCTCAGCAGCGCCTCTTCGGGGTCACCGTCGACGCAGCCGCGAATCATGAAGACGACGAAGAGGCGGCGCGCGAAGACCAGGTCGATCAGCGCGACCTGCATCTCGTCGGTCAGCTTCGGGCTGGCGAGATCCTCCGCGAAGCGATCGTAGCCGGGGTTCAGCATGGCGAGGCCCGTGGTCTCGCTGAGGTAGTTTTGGTAGACGTAGTCCGTCGCGAGTAGCTGGGTGTCTTTGCCCGCGAAGACCTCGACTGCGTCGACGACTGGCGTCTCGCAGCGGAGCGGCGATTCGTCCGCAAGCGGCGGCACGCCCTTGGCGGCGGCCACCGTCAGAATGCTCGGCAGGATCTCCCGCTGAGTGTCGTACGAGTACCGAACACACCCGCCGAACTCCGCGACACAGTCCTCAAGGAAGGCTGGCGCCTCTACCGTCTCCGTGGCCTCGAGCGCCAGCGACTCCAGCCAGATTCGGTCGTTCGTGATGGCCCCGTCGATGGCTGCCATCGGGACGCCCGGATCGGTCTCCACGATCACCGACCCACCGAGTTGCCGATTGTAGAGACCGGCACAGGCGTGCACCGCGAGCTGTGCGGCGATCCCCTGCGACGCGTCAATGTGGACCACGCGGAAGCCGTTCGCGACCGGCGTGAGGGCGTCTGCTTCGGAGGTGTCGAGCGGCCCGACATCGGTCTCGAAGGGGTAACACCGTTTGCTGTGGTTTGTGACGAGGACGGGACAGCCGTGCGAGTCGGCACCGATGGTGGTCTCGCTGTCCGTCTGCCCGCCGCCCGTAGTGCACTGATCAGCGCTCTCGGCCCAGCCGCCGCCGCGCCCCCCGCACGACGTGAATCCGATGATTGGACAGCACACCCCGTCCACCTGGGTCTCCACCGTCGTCGTGGTATCGGGCTCGCCAGCCGCGGGGGTGCTGCTGCAGCCGACGACCGATGCACTCGTGCCATGAAGGATGATCACGGCGGCGACTCGGGACAGTTGTGAACTCGTCATGCCAGACACCTTCTCCTGGGCGGCAACGGTCGGCGTCGCCAACCTGACGTGGAATTCAACGGATCCTCGGCCTCTTCGGCGCCCAGCGCAGCAACGCGACGTCGGGCAACTCGGTCGTCGCCCGAGGCCATGGCTGGGATGGGTTGGTCAAGCTCCACGCCCAGAACCAGCGGCTCTTCGTGATGAGCGATGATCGGAACGACGTCATCCGCGTCACGCGCCTCCAGCTCCAGGACGCCCGGAAGGCCAAGCTGCCGGGGGGAGGCTCAGAAGAGCTGCGGCATGTAGTGCCGCACCTGTCGTTGCCACCAGTTGTAGTCGTGGCGGCTGTCGTGCCCCCAGAGGCCGAGGTGGTGCGGGATGCCGCGGCCCTCGAGCGCGCGGGCCATCGAGAGCGTCTCGGGGATGCAACCGTCTTCGAAGGCGCCCTGGCCCACGACGAGGGTCAGGTGCGCCCGCCGCCGCACGCGCTCGAGCGCGTCGCCCGAGAGGTTCGGGACGAACGCGAGCGGGTCGTTGTAGTAGAGGTCGTCGGAGTACGCGCCGCGGCCGAAGCGATCGCCCTTGTAACGCCCCGAAAGGCAGACGGCGTGCCGAAAGGTCTCGGGGTGCTTGAGCGTGAACAGCGCCGCGTAGAGCGCGCCCATACTGCAACCGGTGGCGACCATTGGGGCATCGGGCGTTCGGCAATCGTCGCGAATGAAGGGCACCAGCGTCTCGAGCACGAAGCGCTCGTAGAGGTGGTGGTGATGCATCCGCTCGGCGAGCGTGCCGTCACCCGAGAACGAGCGCGAGACGTTGCTCTCCGGGCAGTAGATCTTCATCCGCTGCGCCTGGAGGAGCGGCGCTAGCGCGTCGATCATGCCGGAATGTTGCCACTCGTGGGCGATACCGGCGTTCGACGGGAAGACGATGAG